>RFFU01000007.1 GCA_003697085.1 Candidatus Hydrogenedentota bacterium | reverse complement strand
ATCCGTCCTTTCACCGCGCCGCCCTGGCCGCCTTGAACGAATACGACCTCGTGCTCGCCTCAAAACGGCATCCCGACGCTTCCGACGAACGCGGCTTTTTCCGCCGGCTCGGCACCACCGTTATTACGACCTTATTGCGATGGACCTGCGGCTTGAAGTCCCGGGACACTCACGGTCCGAAGGCCTGGCGACGCGAAACGGTGGCGTTTCTCCTTCCCCGATGCCGGCTCGATGCCGACCTTTTCGCTTCCGAGGCCGTCCTTCGTGCGGAGCGCGCTGGCCTTCGTATCGCCGAACTGCCGCTTTCCCTTCGGGAGACCCGTCACACGCCGATCCCTCTGCTCAAGCGCGTGCCGCGAGTTCTTCGCGACTTGTTCCGCCTCCGGCGCGCGCTTTTCGCCGAAACAAATTCCTTCGAGAAAGACTAAATTTATGTGCGGCATCGCCGGTATCATTTCCTCGAGTCCTCTCGAAGCGGATGACCGGCGCGCCGGGCAAAAAATGATTCAGGCTCTGCGCCACCGCGGTCCTGATGGAGAAGGCACGACGGAACGCTCCACGAATTCCGCGCATCTTCTTCTTCTTCACACGCGGTTGGCCATCATCGATCTCGTCACTGGACAACAACCGATGAGCAACGAAGATGCGACTCTGTGGATCTCATTTAATGGAGAAATCTTCAATTATCGGGAACTCCGACTTTTTCTCGAAAAAAAGGGCCATCGCTTCCGAACACACTCCGACACCGAGACGATCCTTCATCTCTACGAAGAGGAAGGCATTAAAGGGTTCCTCCGCCTCCGAGGCATGTTCGCTTTCGCTCTCTGGGACGAGAAACAGGAGACACTCCTTCTGCTTCGTGACACCTTCGGGATTAAACCGCTCCATTACGCTGTCCTCTCTCATCGGTTGCTTTTTGCGTCGGAAGCCAAGGCCTTGCTTCTTCACCCCGCCGTGCCCCGTGAAATCGATCGGCAGGCGTTCCACGATCTGCTCAACCTGCGATTCGTGCCCAGCCCGCAGACGCTCTGGAAACATATCCGCCGCGTTCAACCCGGTGAACTGCTTCTCTGGAAACACGGCCGTCTTACCCGGCGAGAATGTCTTACGCTTCCTCCTTTTCGGCCGACACACTACTCTTTTTCCGAGGCCGCCCAAGAATTTCAAAGTCTCTTCCAGAAGGCCGTTGAACGGCATCTCGTCGCCGATGTCCCCGTCGGAGTTTACCTTTCCGGAGGCACCGATTCGACCGCGATCGCCCTTTTCTCCTCCTCCACTCCTCGGCCGCCGGAGATGGCATTCACGCTGGGATTCGGAGATGAACGCGACGAGGTGGAAGATGCTCGAACCATCGCCGACCGGCTCGGACTTCGCTTTCTCTCCACCACCCTTCCCCCCAATTCCCTTTCGGAATACCCCGATGCCCTCCGGCACGTCGAAGAACCTCAAGTCAATATCCTCCAGAGTTTTCAGATCGCAGCCGTGGCGTCGGCGCACGTCAAAGTGGTTTTGTCCGGGCTCGGCGGAGACGAACTTTTCGGCGGCTACCACTCCCATCGATGGATGCATTACCTTTCTCGCTTTACACCGCTTTCGAAACACTTTGAAGGAACCCTGGCGAGGCTGCGGCGGTTGCTCTCGCGATCTCAATCGCCGTTTTCTCCGCGCGGCGATCTCGCGCGCCGCGGTTGTCAACTTCTGCTTGCCGCCGGCCGACCCGAGGAAGCTTGGGGGATCCTTCGAAATGTTTGGGATGAAGATCCGGCCTTCCGCAGACTTGTTTATTACGAGCCGGATCGATTCGCCCCCGCACTCCGCCATCTCCATCAGACCTTCGCCGATCGCCCCCCCTTGGAAGCGGCTTTCGATGCCGATTTCCGTTTTAAATTGAGCGACGATTATCTCGCAGGGGAAGACAGAACCTCCATGGCTCACGGTCTCGAAGTGCGCCCTCCGTTTCTTGATCTCGACCTCGTGGCTTTCGTCCGGACCCTTCCCGTGGAATGGCACGTCTCTCGCGGCCTTGGGAAGTCCTTTCTTCGAAGATCTTTGTCTCGGATTCTTCCTGATGCAACCCTTCGAAAACCCAAATGGGGCTTTACCTTCGCCGTCGATCTCCAATGGGAGCGCAGTATCCGACCCTATGTCCAGTCCCGGTTAATCGATGAATTCCTCCCCTTGCTCGAGCCCGTCCGACCCGACTACATCCGGAAAATCCTCGATCTTCCTCCCTCGCGCCAATATAACTGGCATCGCTTCTTCCTCTGGATGCTTGCCGGTTTCGTGGACTGGTATCGTATCTTCGAAAGGGAATAGATCACGAATTCCTCACCGCAAAGAGCCAAGTCGTATCTCAACCAACGCCCACCGGTCCGCCTGACAGAGGACGGCTGTGTCCGCTTACGGGCGGTACGGGCGACCCCGGGAGGCTGCAACGGCTTCTTCCTGGGCGCACAACGCCACCGGCGGAACGCCCGGACCACGCTTTCAGATATTCTTCGGATGCCATCCTGCGGCCAAGACTTTTCGCCCAGCCTCCGTCAGTGACGTGTCGACGGTCTCCGATTTTTCGCTGAACCAGCCCTCAATCATCCGCGGACCGATAGCTCGCCCTCCTATTTCGGCCCTTCGATTTACTCACCGGACTTCTGTAAGTCGCATACGAGGAAACCACGGAGAACACAGAGGACACGGAGAAGTCACGGAGAAAGAAAGGAAGAAGAGACCGGCAAACGTCGTTTTCTGAAAGCGTAAAACCTGAAAAAAACGCTTACCCCCCGTGGAGAAAAGGAAATGAAAAACCCGAATGCGTTGAATCCGCGGGTTTTTTCGGATCTCTTCCTTTTTTCATTTTATCCTCTGTGATCTCTGTGTCTCTGTGGTGTATCGCTTTTTTCGGGAACCTGCAGAACTCCGGTTACTCAATCGGTCGACGTCCGAGCGTCTCCGATACGAAGGGTCATTCCGATTACCAGATTCAGATTGATCACCGGGATTCTTGTCGGCCAAAATGTCTTATCCGAAAGAAGATATTCCTTTTCCATTTCCTCGATTATCTCTTGAGCCGTGTTGACGTGTTCCGAACGAATGAACCATTCGTAGGACGTCTTGTATTTCCTTTCGAACATTCTCTTCGTGGAAATTTTCCTGGCGACCTCATACACCCACCCCCCCTCGCACGGAATGACCACGCTGAGAACCCCTTCCGGTTTCAAGACTCTTCGGATCTCCTTCAAGGCGGCGGGAAGATTCGGAAGATGCTCCAACACGTGAATGGCCACGACACGATCGAAGGTATCGTCCTCGAAGGAACAGCGCCTTTGTATGTCTCCCTGCACCACCTCCACTCCGGGCCAACGCTCTTTCAGTTTTTCAACAAATTCGGGACGCATTTCGAGCACCGTGTATTCTTGATCGGCCCATTCCTCGAATTCCAGATGAGCGCCGAGCCCTCCTCCGATTTCCAGGGTTCTCGATCCCTTGAGAATTTTTCGAGGGAGAACGTAGGTCTGATTGAAGAGTTCAAGCCTGCGATACCAGGGACTGGCCGGAAGCGTTTTCAGCCATTCATAAAGAAACTCATCCCGAATCTTCTCCTGTTCTTCCGTAAGAACAGGAACCCTTTTCGGCCACCGAACCGCCTCATCCGATCCCACGATACCCGTCCTCGCCATCGAAGATATGACAGTGTCCGCCGAACCTCTTCATTCCGGCAGGTTATGTTTGCGATTATCGCTCGGTCAAGAGGAAGATGGAAATTCAGAGAAGGAAGGGGAGGAGCATCGTGAAAAAGGGGGACGTATTGCCGAACAAAGCCAGGTCTATCCTCCTTCAAAAGCCAAACACGATCTGATCGGCCAAAAGGTGGACCAATCTGTTTCTGCAGGCAAAACGCCTGCGCCCCAGGAGGCTTCCTTACCGAAATCCCCCTCATCCCATAATCTATTCCGCACCCGAAGAGGGGTTCTTGACTTTTACGGTCTTCTCTGTCTTGATTGAAGGTGAGATGAAACAGGTTTTCCGAAGAGCCCTCGATCCGGGGGGCAAGTGCCTGGTGCTCGATATTCCCGCACCCGTCGTCGCGGACAATGAGGTTCTCGTCGCCACATCCTTCTCCCTCGTCAGCGCCGGCACCGAGTCCGCGACCTTGAAGAAATCGGTTCCCGAATTGGGACGCCTCGCCTTGACGGACTCTCGTACGAAAAATCAGATCGAGCGGACTCTCCGCGGCGCCGGATTTCGGGAATTTCTCGGGCGCGTGCAGGTTGAACTGAAAAAACTTCATCCTTTGGGCTACTCCGGAAGTGGGGTGGTCATCGAAATTGGGCGGAACGTGGATCGCTTCCACGTGGGAGACACGGTGGCCTTCGCGGGCGCAGGACATGCCGAGTACGTCTCGGTTCCGCAGACCTTTGCGGTCAAGGTTCCCGAAGGTCTGGCCGCCGAAAATGCGGCGTGGGGCACGGTCGGGGCCATTGCACTCCAGGGAATTCGGCGCTTAAGACCGGAGTTGAGGGAGACCGTCGTCGTCATCGGCTTGGGCTTGTTGGGCCAGATCGCGGCGCGAATCCTTGCCTCCGCCGGAACCCTCGTCATCGCGAGCGATCCCTCCGAGGAAAGGCGGCGGCGGTTTTCCGAGGCAACCGGTGGTATCGCAGTCCCGCCCTCGGAACTTGAGGAAATCGTTCAGGAGGCTTCCGCCGGACGCGGCGCCGACGGCGTCTTGGTCGCCGCCAAATCAGACGATCGCTCCGTTATCAATCAAGCCCTTCGTCTTTGCCGGGAACGAGGGCGTGTCATCATCCTGGGGCTCGTTCGCCTCGATTTTGACCGTGATCCCTTCTGGAAAAAGGAACTCGATGTCGGCTTTTCCCGCTCTTACGGCCCCGGCATCTTTGACCCCGGCTATCGGAACGGACTCATAACCTACCCGCCGGGTTATGTTCGTTGGCCGCTGGACAAAAATCTTCTCTCCTTCCTCGAAATGCTTCGCGACGGAGCAATCGCCGTCAACGACCTTCTTGATATCGAGGTTCCGATCGAAAGGGCGCAGGAAGCCTACGACGCTATCACTGACGGCCGCGCCATTGCGGCGTTGTTGTCCTATCCCTGCTCCGTTGAAAAGAACCAAGACGTCCTCGCCGCCGCCCGATCGATCAAAATCCCGGCGACACCGATTCCGAAAAAACAACCAAGGCTCGGTTTTATTGGAACCGGGGGGTTTGTTCAAGCCACATTGGGACCGATGTTCTTGGCGGCCGGCGCCGCGATCCCGATCCTGTGCTCGCGATCCGGAGTTTCGGCGCGGACCGCGGCGGAACTCCTCCGCTCCGGAACCATAACGACCGACATCGAGGAGGTTCTCTCCGCGCAACTCGACGCCGTCGTCATCGCGACGCGTCACGATCAACACGCCGCCCTTGCCGTTCGGGCTCTCAAGGCGGGAAAGGCCGTCTTTGTCGAGAAACCACCGGCCTTGACCCCCGACGAATACAACGCCTTGCTCGGGGAGATCGAACGAAATCCGAGGCCCTTCTTCGTTGGTCTCAACCGTCGCTTCGCTCCCTTGGCCCGCAGGATGTTCGAGTATCTCGCTGGGACCCCGGGCATCGCAACGTACACCGTAATGACCGGCCCGATTCCAAACGACCATTGGACACTTGACCCCGTTCAAGGGGGGGGACGACTGCTGGCGGAATGCGACCATTTCTTCGATTTTCTCAACCGCCTCTCGGAGAGTTCACCGACCCGTGTCACGGCTTACTGTACCGAATCGCGCGAGGTTCCCTTCGCCCAACGAAGAAATTTCCGGGTCTCCGTGGAATATGACAATGGGGCCTTGGGGACTCTCGTCTTCACGACTCAAGGAGGACGAGGCTTCCCACGGGAAAAGGTGGAATGGCATGGCGGTGGGCGAAGTATTGTTCTCGAGGATTTTCGAAAATTGACGGTTTACGGAAAACGGAAGGACGGGTTCGTCGCTTCGCGCGACCTCGGCCACAAAGATTGCTGCCGCTCCTTCCTGCGGTACCTTTCCACGGGAAGCCCGGAGGGGTTGTCTCCCTCTGAATGCTTGGAAGCCTCTCGAACAACTCTGGCCGCGGCGGAGAGTTTACGCCGCGGAATTCCCATCCTTCTTTGAAGCACTTACCCCTGCGCCTCGAACTGGGTTCGGGCGGAAAACGCTACATCCGCCGCGGACGGATCTTTCGCATCGATCTCCGGCCCGCCCCTTTCGTCGATGTCGTGGCCGACCTCAACGCCCTCCCCTTCCGCTCGGAAAAAATCGATGAATGCTTCTCGATCGGGGTAATGGAACATTTCTCCGAACGGCAGGCCCGTCATATCCTCCTGGAGATTCATCGTGTCCTCAAACCCGGGGGACGCTGTCGGATCGTAACGACTTCCCTCAAAAGTCTCGCCACCGCTTACCTTTCCGAAAGGATCTCCCTCTCTCGGGCACTATCGACACTCTACGGCTACGATCCGCTCGTCAGTCGCCAAAAAGGCTACGATTACACGAACCGACACTTTATGATCTTCGACCGGGAATGGTTCCATACCCTCGTGCCTCCCTACAAGCGCGTGGCGGAAATCGCCTTTTCCCCCCCGGCTCATTCCCCCCTTCTTCTCAGAGCCTTCGAACTCACGAAGGAGAAACGGGACGGACCTCACGCGAAAGTCGCTCCCTGGGAAAACGCTTCCTCCTTCACACGCTTCTTCAACAATGCTCTCGACGCTTTCCAACGCCGTCTCCGCGCCCTCATAACACCTCGAACTCGGACACCGTGACCCCTGAAAAACCAGCACCCGATATCGGTAAAAGACCTCTTTGGTTCTTTATCCGTTGCGCCGTCGCCGCGGGGCTCCTCGCGGCCCTCGTTCTTCTGGTGTTCAACCGCGAGGATTCTAAAAGACTTCTTGAAAACGTTCGGGCCTTTCACCTCGTAGCCCTCGTTCCTCTCCTCTGCCTTTTTCTCTTTCTCGGCGGCCTTAACATCTGGATATTGCTTCGTGGTTTGAGCCAGCCCGTTTCCCTTTCCAGCGTCCTCTCCGCTTACCATCTTTCCTGGGCCGCATCCCTGGTCCTTCCCGCCCGTACGGGCGAACTCGGGCTACTCTACTTTCTCAAACAAAAGAAGATCCCTCTCGCCGCCTCCAGCACCGTGTTCCTGACGGACAAGATTATCACCTTCTTTCTCTACGCGGTCGTTCCGTTCTTCGTCTGGCTTCCGGATTCCGTCAACGCTATCGCCTCCCGCACGGGTTTTGCAATCTTCCTTCTCCTTGGAGTCGTCCTCCTTCTATCGACAATCTTCTTCCGATCAGGACGATGGGCGAATCTCGCTCGGAATTTCGAGACCTTCCGACGAAACGGAATCGGCTCCCTCGCCCTCAATGCCGCCGTCACTCTCATCAAAATCGCCGTGATGGGCGGCATCTATACCGTGGCTTTTCTCTCCTTCGGTATGACGGTTCCCTATGCCACCGTCACCGCCCTGGCCATACTGACGACATTCGTTTCCTTCCTGCCCTTGAGCATCAGCGGCCTAGGGACGGTAGAGGCGGCCGCGATCTTCCTTTTCGGACGGATCAGCGTCGCTCCAGAAATCGTCCTCGCCGTCTATCTTCTCCTCCGCCTCCTCAACTACGGCTATGCCTTATTTCTTTGGCTCTTCTTGAAACCTTGAACTCCCTCCGAAGAACTGGTCCGCTCGGGAATGGACCGTATAACCCGAAGGGGATTTCCGGCAACAAAGACATTCGCGGGCACCGAATCTCGAACCAACGTGCAGGCTCCCACCACCGAATTCTCCCCAATGACAACTCCATGAAGAACCACGGTGTTCACCGATATCCAGACATTTGGTCCAATTTCCACGGGGGCCGTCGGCAGGTACTTCTCCGGAATCATCCGGCGGTCCGCCGCCAGCGAGTGCGCGGGGGAATCCACGATATACGCGTCGGCGATATTCGATAAGTCGTGAATGGTAATCCTTTCGAAACAATGAAGGCGGGTCCCATTGAGACCGCACCAGTGTCCCAATGTCACCTCGGCCGTCGGGCGGTGTGTTTTGATGATCGTCGTTCCCGTTGAAAGAGAATCAATCCAGGCGTAGTCTCCGATCGTGACACGCCCTGGCCCCAAGATCACCAATCTCCCGCGAATTCTCGGCCAGCGGCCAAACCGGATCCGTGGATTCCACAGATATTTCAAACGATGCCATAAGCCGTTGAGCAACCCCGCGGCGGCCGAGAAGATCTTCCATGGCTCCTCTCGGACCCGCCAAAGTACAGGACGAATCCCTCGCACAACGTCCTTCCGTTCCGTCCCATTATTCGGACCAAATCTCTCCATCGGGGACAAGACTCTATTTCACCTTTAAAGGTGCTGCAACTCTGATGGCCGGGGAGCATGGCAAATTGTGGGCAGGGTCACGTTTTAGTTAAATAGGCATTCTTGGGATCGCAGGCCTGCCTGCCTGCCGGCAGGCAGGAGTCTTGCCTACACCCGCCCTGTCATTCCGAGCCCCCTCGCATTCGCTCGGGACAGGCTCCGCGAGGAATCCCCAACGCTCGCCGTCCTGCCCGAATTCCCCGGCAGTGCACGCATCCTGCCTGCGGGAAGGAAGTACGGGTTCTCCAACCTGGGAACACAGGCATCTTGCCTGCAAAAAATGGTTTCGCGGAGGCTCCCCCTTTTTTTAGCCATCCGAATCCTGTGTGTGTGTTTTCCTCCCGGAGGTTTCCTGGCCTTGTCCGGCACAAAGTACCGATGTTGTCTCCTTCGCCGTTATTCAATTAGACATCGCGGGAGATTCTTCTATCCTTTCAAAATATGTCTCTCAGTTCGACCTCGAAAAACAAATCTCGATACGATCTCTCCCTGATTATTCCCTTCTATGACGAGGGGTCTAATCTCGTCGAGGCTGCTCGCGCGGCGCAGAAATCGTTGATCGAATCTTCTCTTTCCTTCGAGATCCTTCTCGTCGACGACGGCAGCACCGACGAATCCGGCGCGGAGGCTCGAAGACTCGCGGAAGAACATCCGTCCGTTTTTCGATATCTTTCCCACACCCGTAATCGCGGGCTTGGAGCAGCCTTCTGGACCGGAGCGCGGGCTGCCGTCGGCCGCTTTGTTCTTCTCGTTCCGGTCGATAATCCCGTGGGTCCCGAACTTCTGGAAAACTTTTTCCGCAAAGCCGAAGAAGCGGCCGTGGTCGTCGGAGTCCGCGGCCCGCGGGAGGGATATTCTCTCATCCAAAAAATCGCCTCCCGCGCTCTCTATCTCCTCGCACGATACCTCTTCCGCCTCCCCGACCTCGGTGACTATACTTGGATCGCCCTCTACGATCGTTCCTTTCTCCAATCTCTCGATCCAACTCAAACCGGGATTCTCTACAACATTGAGATTCTCGCCACCGCGCGACGCCAAAACCGTCCCCTAAAAAGCACTTCAGCCCCGATGAAGCCCCGAACACGAGGACGCGGCACTGTTGGCCGAGTCAGCGCGTGGTTTCGGACAGCCCACGAATTCTTTCGTCTCCTCTATCGCTTTCATTTCCGCGATTGAGAGACCGACCGAAAATCCCTTTCTGTCGCGGCCTCCGCGCCTTCGGCTCTATGCTCAACGGACAATTCACAAAACGATCACCTCCCCGATTGTAAGATTGGCCAGACTTGGCCTGGCACACCAGAGGTCACAGTGGCCACGGAGAAGTCACGGAGGAAGAAGGAAGAAGTCACGGAGGAAGAAGGAAAGAGAAGACCGGCGAATGTCGTTTTCTGAAAGCGTAAAACGCGAAGAAAGGGCGGGTGCGATTTTATTTTGTAGGTAGTCACCCGGCCAGCGTAACAGGGAGGGCAAGGGCAGGGGCAAGGGCAAGCACAACGGAAAAAATGAGATGGAGCAAGGACGGAGGCGAAGGCAGGAGTAGGGGCGGAAAAAGACGCTACCGCGCTTGTTCTCTTCCGTGCTCGTCCCGGCGAGGACGCTGGGGCCTCCATCGGTGGACCAGCAATGGAGGGGCGGATGCCCTCGTCCGCCCTACCCCGCCGAGGCATACGCCTCAAGGTCCATCCTTGGGAATCTCCAACAGTTCGTGAACCCGTTCCAAGGCATTTGCGACTGTCCAAACCTACCTACAAATCAAAACTGCGCCCGAAAGGACTTTCCAGGTGCGGAAGAAGGAAAAAGAAAAAAGCGAACGCGTAAAATCCGCGGGCTTTCGGATCTCCTCCTTTTTTTCATTTCACCCTCTGTGATCTCTGTGGCTCTTCAGTATATCCCTTTTTTCGGGAACCTGCAGAGCTCTGGTTCCTCACTTTGACCGGAAATCCATCAATCTCCGACAAATCGTCTCTATGCGTTGTAACGTTTTGTTCAACGGAAAATGATTTCGAGCCAAGAAGATCGCCTGATTGGAAAGCCGTAACCTCCTCGCCTTATCCTCCAACACACTCTTCGCGGCCTTTTCGAGCCCCTTCGCATCCCCCGGCTCCACCAAGATTCCGCATGGTTGTTGGCCGGTCGGGGCAACCAGTTCCGGTATTCCTCCGATTCTCGACGCCACGGGAATGCAGCCGACACTCATCGCTTCCAGGAGCGTCAGGGGACAGGGTTCCTCCCAAAGCGAAGGCAACAGGAGAATACGATACCGTGACATTATTTCCGGAACTCGACACCGATCCACCCGGCCCAGAAAGTGAAGACGGTTTCCAGCGATCCTTTGACATTCGCGGGCATATTCGTTATTGGGATCACCAAGAACGTCGCACCGAATTGACGATGAGGCAAGAACGTGAAGCCCTTTGGCCCGGGAAATGCGCCCACAATAAAGGCAATCCTTTCGTTCATCGTCTTTTGGGGGAACCATTGACGGAGGACGAACGCCGTTGGGGACAACCTCCAAGGAAATACCGGGAGGAAGGAACGGCCCGTAAAGTTCGGCCACACGTTCCGAGACGGCCACGAGCGATATCCGCGATTCTTTTCGAGCGACCTGTCGGTTGAAGAGCGAGCGATTCAGGAAACCGAGTTTCCGATGAGCGAGAAAATCTCTCAACCAATAATCATGCAAATGAATCAGAAGCGGCAGGCGAGTTCGAAGAGAAAGAAGGAAGGGAGCGTGAGAGAGACCGGTGGGGGCATTAAGATAGATCAAATGAGGACGAAAGCGTTCCAATGTTGCCCGAAAGAAGGCCGCGTTCACGGGGTCATAATACTCGTCCAAAATGAGATGCCGGAGACGGCCAGCAAAATCTTCCGGCCGGCGCCCGGCCCGTTCGATCAAAAGACGAAATACTTTCGGAGGACTGCTGGTTTTTCGAGCCGAACTCGCCGTACCGCGGCTCGTTAAGATTTGCAGATCGAACCCCGCCGCCGAAAGATACTCGGCAATATCGGCGGCCACCCACTCCGCTCCGCCGCGTGCATGGGGCGGATACAGATTCGTGACAAGAAGAATTCGCTTTCTCTCCGTCATCCTATTTCCTTCCCCCCGCACCGGCACCTCCTCGGGCATCCTCAAGAAACGTTTCCGAGACGAAACGTTAGAAAAGAGTGACAGTTCGCCGAGCGGGGAAAATAATGGCACCGGAAAACCGTTGCGGATGCGACTATAGTAACGCTGGAAGGTGGGGACAAGGGAAGGCGGTGAGGAAAATGGTGGAGAGAAAATTTGATCGTATTCTGAACAATACGATCATCCTCTTTTCCTCCCGTTTCTTCCAAAAGGCTCTCAGCTTCCTTCTTCTCGTTCTCTTGACACGAAATCTCACGACCTCGGATTTCGGTCTTTATTCCTTCATTACCGTCTGGATCGCCACCGTGGCGGCGTTCACGGACATGGGAACCGCGGGGGGAGGGCTTCGTCTTTGGGCCGCCGCGCCTGCCCGAATGGCGGGCGCTTTCGGAAAACTCTACCTCATCCGGCTTCTCCTGAGCCTGCCGGCGGTCGCGGGTTCCCTCTTTGTCTGGTTTTCTCTTTATTCCTCCCTACCTTCGTGGGGCATTCTTCTCATCTCCGGCGGGATTCTTCTCCAGATCGTCAACGTATCTCTCGTTCCCTTTCAGGCGGAACTTCTCAATCGGTATCCCGCTCTCTGGGCGGCCACCAACAGAACGTTTCTTCTTCTCCTCATCGCTCTCGCGCTGGCCTTGAAGGCCCCCCTTTTCTGGATCGTCGCGCTCGAAATTTTCTTCCCGATCTTTTACGTGGCGCGGCTCTGGCATGGCGCGCAAAAGATCGTGAAGCGGACACGAGCAACCTCTCCTTCCGCGCCTTACTCCTTTCGTGAATTGGCGCGGGATATCGTTCCCGTCGGCCTTCTGACGCTGTTGATTATGGCCTATTTCCGCATCGACGTATTTATGCTTATGAAGATGATGGGAAAGAAAGCCGTCGCCGAATATGCGGGAGGCTTTCGACTCGTCGAACCCTTCCTGACGATTCCCGGCGTTTTGGCTCTCAGCGTTTTCCCGGTTGTCGTTGGACGATGGACAGGAAATGACCGAGAGCGGGCGGAAGAAACGCTTCGCCGCCAGGCTCGCCTCGGCACCCTCGCAATGTTTCTGATCGGTTTTCTCCTTTCCCGCCACGGGGGAGCGCTGGCCATTCGGTTCTTCGGAGAGCGTTATCGAAGTTCTACGTCGGTGATCGAGATTCTTGCGTGGACTCTCCCCGTATCCGCCTGGTCTTATCCTTGGTTCGGTTTTGTCCAGGCCGATCGGAAATATTCCGCCGCAATCCTCCTCGCTCTCGGAGCCCTCGGAATCAACATTCTCGGAAATCTTCACGCCATTCCCCGGTGGGGCACCGCCGGAGCCGCGGGGTTCACGCTTCTTACGGAAAGTATCTGGGCAATCGGCCTCTGGCGTATCTCCGCGTCGAAAATTTCCGGAACCGGCCCGCTTCTCCTCAAACTCCTCTCGCTCAGCCTCGTCGTTCTTCTCTTTTCCTTCTCCCTCGAACTCTTCTTGCCGGCAAACCGCGTCTTCCGCGTCTTGAGCACTTTCGCTGGGCTTTCTCTCTTCTCCTTGCTCACATTCAAACTTTCTCTCCTTGATACCGAAGACAAAAACGGAATGGCGCAATATCTCCGTAACCTATACTCCCGCGTCCTTTCGTTGTATAATTCTTGGAGGGATTGAAATCGAAAGAGGAATTGTTTTGAAAGAAAGTAGTGTAAAATCTCCGCGAAGGAAATCTCTTCTTCCTTCCGTGAGGTTCGATCTTCCGGCTCACCCGGAATTGCGTGATCTCGTCGAAACGCTCCGAACTCAGTTCGAGGACGACGGGAATCCGCAACGCCCCGTGCTGTCCTGGCAGGGTCCCTCTCCTCCTCCCCCTCTTGAATGCTTTCTTGCAATCTGCAAGGCTCACTTCTCCATGGGGGATTATGGAACCACACGACCGGAGCCCCTCTTCCGCCATTTCTTTCCTTTTTGGTCCCTTGAGGTAAAAAGCACCCGATCCGGACCCGAACGCCTTTGGCGTCTGGAGAAAAGTCTTTGGAAGGTACTCCTCGAGAGGGATTTCCAAAGGTACTTTTCTCTGCCGACGGATTTCCAGATCGAGTTGACGAACAGATGCAACCTCGGGTGTGTTATGTGCCATGCCCATGACGAAACGGGGTCCCATAGACCGATGACCAGAAGCAAAGAGTTTATGGATTTCGATCTCTTCA
This sequence comes from Candidatus Hydrogenedentota bacterium, assembly GCA_003697085.1. GTDB lineage: Bacteria > UBA8481 > UBA8481 > UBA8481 > J006 > J006. The sequence continues at coordinate 11,923 of RFFU01000007.1, read as the reverse complement.
GCCGCATCATCGAGGAAATCCGACCGACGGAAGGGAGAACCGGGGCCCGCTGCATTACGCTCCAAGCGTGGGGAGAATCCCTAATGCATCCGCGGATTCTCGATTGCATCCGCCTCGCGCGGGACGCCGGAATAGAATCCATCGGACTCATTACCAACGGAACCCTCATTCCCAAGAAAGCAACCATCACGGACCTCTATGAATCCGGTCTGACCCGTCTTCAGATCAGTTTGGATTCGGTGAAGCCGGAAACCTACCGCGAGATTCGGAGACGAGACCTCTTCCGCGTCGCGGAAGCCGCCGCCGCGGAAGCCGCTCGGTTCCACCGAAAAAAGCGAATGCGGAGATTCCTTCAGCGACTCCTCCGGAGCAAACCGGATAGGCCCTTCGGAGTAACCGTCTCCTTCGCTCATCAAGAACTCAACGACCCCGAGCTCGATGCTTTCGTATCTCGATGGTGCGGGGAAGGAGTCGAGGTTCAGGTGGCTCCCGTCTATTACGACTTCAATTACAAGAACATCTTCTTCAAGCCCGAGATTCCGCGAGATCCGTGTATCGCGTTGTGGAAAAATATGATGATCCTCGCGGACGGCTCCGTCAGCGTTTGCTGTGCCGACTACGATGCCCGCCATAAGGTAGGCGATATCATGGCGGATTCCGTCGCGGGTGTCTGGAACGGAGACGGCTACTGGGCTTTTCGCAAGGATCATCTCGACGGGGAAGGAGCCGGGGTCGATATCTGCCGCGTCTGTATCGGAAGCGGTTCCCTGGAAAAGAAGACGGGAGGCTTTTGCGGCCATCCGGCGGCCTTTCTTCCGCATCTCGTGTACGTTTACCGAAAGAAGTCCCGTCTCGAGAGGTTCCTCCGCTCCCTCCTCCGTTGACTTCCCTTCTCTCATTTTTTCGAGGCAAGAAAGCCGACGTGCAAGGCGAGGGGCTGAACGGCCGCGCGCAGGAGGGGAATTCGATCGAGAAATTTTACGTGAAGCATTGGGCGGCGCGGTAAGGGCAAGAGGTGAACGCGGCCGCGAAATCCACGGAATCGAAATCCGGATCGCCGCAACCAAACGAGAACGAGAGGCCAGACGAGGAAATTCTCCCGAGGTTGATACCCCACCCCGCTGGCATAAGGTCTTCCCCGCATTATGAGGTACAAACGATAGAGACCAACGAGATTGAGATAAGACGGAAAGGTCAAAACCAGAACCCCACCGCATCTTCCCACGCGATAAAGTTCATCCAAAAACACTTCCGGACGCTCCAAATGCTCGATGGTTTCGCAAGAGATAAGTGTCTCAAAAGTCCCATCCCGAAAGGGAAGCGCTTGGGCATCCGCGACAACCGGATAGAATCTCTTTCTCCCGGAAGCACGGCGCGTGGCTTCGCGCAAAGCCCGAAGACTGAAATCGACTGCCACGACACGTTCTCGAACCGCGCGTTCGCGCGCGTACGCCGCAATGCCGGATGCCACCTCGAGCGTCCATCCGCGACGAGGCGCCGGCAAAAACGCCCGAACATGGCCGTACCACGTGCTCGCCCTCAGCTCCTCATCCCTCAGTCGAACGACTTCTCCATACCATTCCTCGTAGGCCTTCCTGGTTCCCTCTCCCTCCGGCGGCTTCATAAACCCGCCTTCCTGGCTTCCACGATCCAAGCACTTCCATATCGTGGCGACGCATTCTTTCCCGCCCAACAAAGGACATTGAGGAACGGATAGAGAAATCCAAAAAGAACCTTGTTTCGGCCTCGGGCCTTGGTAACGGTGTATTCCCATTCGTTCGCCAATGTCTCCAAAACACCGAAACTTCCGGTCACTCTGACGCATCGGAATCCGGCCCGTCTTAACTTCTCTTTCAATTCCTCGCGCTCGTATCCAACGCGAACGTGCCCCTCGATATCGAAATTCAGCCGTCTTCTGCCCCACAACGGGTGACGGAATGTTGATGGAGTATGGAGAAATAATCTTCCTGAATCCGAAAGAGATTGTGCGAAGACCGTAAGAAGTCCCAGGTCGTCCGTAACATGTTCGATGCAATCACAGGACACGATCAGATCGAAATCCTTCTCCGGCGGCGGATCCTCCCGGGAAAGATGGATATTGAGGAACCGGCAATTCCGCAAACCCAGCGCGGCCGCGATCGATGTATTGGCACGGATACGCTCACCATCGCTGTCGATCCCGACAACCTCAGCGTGAGGGAGAATCGCCGCGAGAAGATAGCAGGTAAGGCCCCGGCCGCATCCGGCATCCAGAACACGCCTCACCTCGCTCCAACGGATGCCGCTTCCCGCCAACGCCCGGAAGAGGTGACGTGTTCTGATCCCCAGACCCGTCGGCGGCCCTCCCAAGAGACTGATATAGATTCTGTCGAGCCGAGACAGCGTCGGATCGAAACGCAATTCCCGCCCCAGGATCAGCCTTTGAGCCGTCTTCGCGATCTCCCGGCCGAAAATCTCCTCCGGCAGCTCCGCGCCCGTCCTTCCGTCCCAACGGCCTTCCTTCTCCGTTCTCGCATTCATTGCGGGAAGAGTATAGCATCCTTTTATGAAGCGCGAGACCGGAAGAGGAAAGCGTCACACTCTGGCAATTCTCTTGGGACTTCTTTTTTCGCTCTTTCTCTTGGAGGGAAGTCTGCAACTCCTTCTGGGAGTACCGGCACTGGAATCCTCTCGCGGAATGTACCGTGCCGATAAGGTTCTGGCCTTTCGTCTTCGACCAGGGTTTCTCTATCGGCGGGAGCGTCTCAACACCTATGGATTTCGAGGCGGTTCCTGGGATGCCCCCCGGCGTCCCGGGGAAAAACGGATCGCGGCCTTTGGAGATTCCTTTATGTTCGGACAGGGCCTGGATCGTGCCGAGCAAACCATCCCTGGCAAACTGGAATCGCTTCTTGACTCGCAATCGATCCCCACCCGTGTCTTCAATTTTGGAGTTCCCAGTTACTCGACCCTTCAGTGCCTCCTTCTCTACAAGATTGAGCGAAAAGGGCTTCTGGCTCGATTGGCTCCCGACGAAATTCTCCTCTCCTTTTACCTCGGCAATGACGCCTATGACAACGCTACAGGAAATCTTTTCGTTTCCGTCATCGACGGAAATCTGGCGACCTATCGGCCCTCGTGGGTCAGGCGACGGCTCGATCCGCTGCTGGGCCGGTCGGCCGTCTATTCCTGGAGCCGGGTGATTTTTCGCGTCCTTCGAGGCCGACTTCAAAGACGGCCCGATCCCCACACGCTCTACGCCGCCGTCGAACGGGACGCTCTTGCAATGCTCGTTCCCTCCAATTTGAATCGCGATCCTTGGAAACGCGGCTGGTCTGAGACGAGGAAAATTCTCCGCGAATGGAAACAATTATCGGAACTCGATTCCCGCCCGCTCCGCGTTGTGATGATCCCCGATGCCGTCCAGGTCATTCCATCCCGCCGAGAACGAGCCGCTCAAGCGTCTGGATATCACGACGGCGACATTCAACCGCATCTCCCCAACCGACTCTTGGCCGATATTCTTGAGCAACTCGATATCGAATATCTCGACCCGACGCCCCTTTTTGAAAGAGCAGCGGATCCGGAAGCACTCTATATTCCCCTGGACGGCCACTTGACGGAACGCGGCACCAGGCTTGTGGCCGAGGGGATATGCGAACGATGGTACCGATGAGAATCTCTCGACGGACCGCAAAGGACCGTCTTGGAAATCCACCGAGGCCGCCGAAGCGATGAAATTTCTCGTTGTAAGCGCCGATGATTTTGGTTGGTCGCGTGACGTCAACGAAGGAATACTCGAGAGCCACCTCTCGGGAGTCGTAACAGCCGCCGGGCTTCTGGCCAACGCGCCCGATTTTACCGACGCGGTCGCTCGGGCTTTCGACACTCCTTCTCTCGACATCGGAATTCATCTCAACATTTACCGCTTCCGCCCCGTTCTTCGCTCTCTTCGCGGTTCCCGTCTCACCTCATCCGGAGGTTCCTTCCGGGAAGATGTGCGCCAAATCTTGAGGTATGTTCTCTCTTCACCGACGGGCCGGCGCCTGGCCCTCGAGGAATTCCGGGCTCAAATTGAACGCGTCCTCGAACTCGGTCTTCCAATTTCTCATCTTGACAGCGACAAACACCTTCATCTCTGGCCCACGTTCTTTCCCTCTGTCGCCGAATTGGCCGTAGAATATCGCATCCGCTTCGTGCGGACCATTCGGGAAGAGGCCGTTCTCCCCCTCTCCCTTCCCGCATTTCTTTCCCTCCTCTCGCTGCCGGCGCGGGCCCGACTTCGCCGCCTCGGCCGGGCGACTCCGGATCACACACGAGGCATCACGACACCACCTCGAACTCTCGCAACTCTGAAAAACATCCTCTCGAAACTCCCCGCCGGGCTCACGGAATTGATTTCCCACCCGGGGAGGATCGACTCCCGCTTTCACCAGATTCAGAAAACCGTGCGAAACCGCCTCGTTGAAGAAAGAAAACAAGAACTCGATACCCTTGCGACAACCCAAGCCCGGAATCTCCTGCACGACTTTCGTATCGCGTTGACCTCCTTCCGCGATTACAATACCTGCGGTATCCCATGAGACTCGTTTCCGTCATTATTCCGGTCCTCAACGAGGAAGAAAGCCTTCCGGAACTCTGGAATCGTTTGGATCGTATTCTCCATTCCCTTCCTTATTCCTTCGAGGTCATTTTCATCGACGATGGGAGCACGGACGGCTCCTGGGAGTTCATCAAAAAATTGGCCCGCGACAATCCTTCCGTGCGGGGAATTTCGTTTCGACGGACCTTTCGAAAAAGCGCGGCGCTTTCGGCCGGCTTCGAGGCGGCGCGAGGAGAATTCATCGTTACGATGGACGCTGACCTTCAGCACGAACCGGAAGAGATCCCCGCAATGTTGAAGAAGTTGGCGGAAGGGTACGATATCGTGACGACGTGGCGTCATAAAAGGCGCGATAACCTTTTCACCCGAAGAATTCCTTCCTGGATCGCCAATCGGATCATTGCCCTCGTCTCCGGCATTAAACTTCACGATTTCGGAGGAACATTTCACGCGTACCGTGCCGAGGTTCTCGAAGGACTGGAATTGTACTCCGAACTCCACCGCTTCATTCCGGCGCTGGTCAGCTGGAGTGGGCGTTACCGGATTTATGAACACCCGATCCATAATCCTCCCAGAAAACATGGCACTTCGCACTACGGGTTGGGCAGGATCCTCAAGGTCTTGTTTGACATTATTACGGTCAAATACTTCACGAGCTACATCTCGCGCGCCTTGGAATTTTTCGGCCTCATCGGACTCTTCTTCCTCCTTCTCGGTTGCGGAGGAAGTCTCTTCGTCGCCTATCGTAAATTGATCCAACAGGTGCCCATTGCCTATCACGGCCCCCTTTTCCTTGTATCTATCTTCCTCCTCGGTCTGGGAATCCAATTCGTACTCTTCGGGATTTTGGGTGAGGTTTCGACGCGGATCTATTACGCCTCGACCGGACGAAAAACCTACACCGTGCGGGAAGAAATCAACGGAGGGGAAGGAGCGCAGCGCCCCTCCATCGATAACCGCGAAGAATAGGGCGGATTGGACTCCGGCCCGACGCGAGGGTCCTTCCCCCTTCGTTCTTTTCCAATCCGATCTCTTCGCTCCCCTCCAGGCTCGGTCCGAACGATCGGCGAGCACCGGTCTGAGTCGGGCCGGGCCGAAATGTCACGATCCGAAGGCGGGAAGGGGAGCGGAAAGGCCAGGCTGTATCTGGAAAATGCCCGGTGGCACCGCCGGGAGCCAAATCGAGGTGTGTGCATGGCGAAAAATGGGCACCTTTTGCCGAATCGTATCTGTCCACTCCTGGGCGAACCCCCCCTATGATCGGGGCGACCGAAAGGTGACCCTCTACAAGCCCGTTTTTGCAGGCAAGATGCCTGCCTGCCGGCAGACAGGCCTGCGCTCCCAGGAATGCCTGTTTGGCTAAATTTGACCATGCCAAAAATTTGCCGGGCACCCGGCCGAGGTCATTTTCCTCCGAAAACGAAGCAGATACGGCTTGGCCGCCTGACCGGTGGGCAGGCAGGCGAACACGGCGGCCGCGGTTCCACAAGATCGGCCGTCTCCGACTCAAAACACGTGTTTCGTCCCCTCGGCTTGCTCGTTGAGAAGGAACTCTTCCAAAGCCCGGCAGGCCCAGGCTTGGCACCAGCGCATCAAACAAAAACGCTTGGTCCCCCACCATGTCTTCTGATAATGGAAACAGCCTTCCTTCTCACTCCAAAGGTTTCCGATCATCCACTCGAGAATTTTGCGGGCCTGGAGGCGATAGGAAGGATTCCCTCGGGAAGCGCAAACAAAGCCGATGACGGCCGAAGCGGCCGAGTGAACATCGTAAGGATAGCGTTTCCTTACCGTCCACCGAGGAGCACCGTCCGGTTCGAAGAGTTTCTCCGCGTAGAATCTCCAACCTCTTTCCAAGGCGTTTTCCCACTCCGGAATCAAAAGTCTTTCTTGCACGCGTTGAAGCGATTCCAAGATCACGGCGGTATGATAATTGTCTATGCCCTTGGGATGGGCGGAGGGGGGATCAGTGTAATACCACCCCCCTTCCGGGGTTTGTCTCCGGAAGACATAATTGGCCAACCTCCGGGCCCGCGCAAGCCACTCCGGTCGCTTCAGGACGCTTCCGATCACGGCGGCCAGATCCGCCGCGTACGACGAAATATCCATAATCCTCATTCGAATTTTTTCGCTGGGAATATAGGACAGGCAGAGTTCCCCCTCCGACTCGAACAGGGGCTTCGGAGCGAAGAGAAGAAACTCGACGGCATTCTCGGCCATTTCCCTCGCCGTCCAATCCCGCGTTTCCAAGTAATATTCCCAGGCCGCCCGACCGACGTAATAGGTCACAACGCGGTTGGGGAATCCGGCCGGTTGGTAAAAACCCAGATCCTGCCAGGGATGATGATACCCCCACCCCCAGCCCGAAAAACTCGTGTGTCTGATCGAAAAGAGTTCGCTCACCAACCGCCCCGCCTCCTCGAGATCTTCCTGATATTTCCGGCGTTTCCATCTCGCCAAATACGCCATTGCAAAAAGCGCCAACCCCTTCGGATTGCGACCTTTCCTCACCCCCAAAAGAGCCCTCAAATTCACTGGAGACCGCATAACGGCTTCGGTAATCCCCCAGCGAAGAAAGGGAAGATCGGAGGCGAGTCGGCGGAGGACAGGCGATTCCAAGGCATCGTATTTCGAAAATCCGCAATAATCTCTCGCGGCGGCCCAGGCCAAGGCCCGACGGGAAACCTCCTCCACGTCACGAAGTCGTGTCCTTTGATCCCACACCCCGATATGGTAACATCTTCCTTCGGCTCCCGCATATGAAGTTTTTGATCGAAATACATCATCCGGCGCATGTTCATTTTTTTCGTAACATCGTCCCTCTCCTTCTTTCCCGCGGTCACGCGGTGCTCTTGGCGACTCGAGATCGCCCCCCGATGCTTGAGATGGTTGAATCCCTCTATCCCTCGCAGACGGAGTCGTTCCAAGCCGTCTGCCTCTCGAAAATCCGCTCGAACAATCGTTTCCCGTTGGGGGAAATGCTGGAACGGAACCTCGGCCTAATCCGCCTTTTACGAACTTTCCGCCCTCACCTCGTGGCGAGTCTGATGGGAGTTTATGCTCAACCAACCTCTTTCTTTCGGATTCCCAATGTCGTCTTCACGGACTCTGAATTTCAAACTCTGGCTCACATCATCGCGCATCCTTTTGCGTCCGTCGTGGTCACTCCACGCTGTTATCGTCTGAAGGAAGGGGCCAAACACAGGCGTTATGCCGGATATCACGAATTGGCCTATCTCCATCCCCGGCGTTTTCGACCGAATCCCGAGGTCCTCGAGGAGTTCAACATCCCTTTGGATCGCCCGTTTTTCTTCTTGCGCTTCAGCGAATGGAACACGTTCCATGACGTCGGTTTGAGGGCAATTTCCCCCCGGGAACGACGGTTTCTCCTATCCTATCTTGCTGCGAGGGGGACGGTCCGAGCGTCGTTTGAAGGCCCCATTCCCGAGGAATTTCAGAAGATCGCGTGGCGCGGCCCGGCGATCCAATTGCACGACCTGCTGTATTATGCCGATCTCGTTCTTTCCGAAGGTGCCACAACAGCTTCCGAGGCGGCCGTCCTGGGAACACCGACCTTCTACATCAATCCGACCTACCGAGGCTACCTCGAGGAACAGCAGAGTTTGTACGGTCTCGTTTCAAATCACACTCATTTTCAGGACGCCTGGCCCGCGCTTCGCGATTTTCTTGATTCTCTGGTTAAAAACCGGGATGCCGTCAAAAAAGAATACGCCGAACGCAGAAAAGAAATGTTGCGTCATTCGATTGATCTTTCGGAATGGGCCGCAAATCTCTTGGAACGGATCGGCTCCGCCAACCGATAACATTCGACCCTTCCCCATCTTCCGCCGTTTAATGTTGCAATCCGTTTGTAGCCGGCACTGGGAAGCAAATTTCGGATTTCCTCATCGAACCACTGCGTTTCCGTCAAGATGACTCCCTCGAAGACCCTGTTTCGGATGAGTAACTCCACATCCCTTCGACGGAGCGTGTGGTAGCGTTTGAGGAGATTCGGCTCCAATGCCGCAACCTTTTCGATCAACTCGAACCAATCCGTAGCCAAACCTCGTTCCGTACCAACCGGAACCTCAAAGCCCGCCTCCCAGGAGAACGCCGTCACGTCGCAAATGACGGCTTTTGTTCCGGGAAAAAGCGTCCTTAATTTCTTTCCGATCTTTTGTGTCAACACCAATTGAGAGGAACCGAGGCTCCAGAGAGCGCGAGCGGCCCGAATATCCGCCGCCGCGTTAGCCAAGAGAACCCCCGCCAGTATTCCGACAACCATTCTCCTTTTGTTCTCCCAGAGTCGGAAAAGAGACAATAACGCCGCCATAACCAACCACGGCACCACCATTGAAAAATATTGAGCATAAAAGGGATGGACGACAAAATGGGCAAGAAGCGTTCCCATACCCGCGACAAAGGCTGTTTCCGCCAATCCCTTCTTTCCCTCGGCGCTTTCCACCGGTTTCCCCCTTTCCTCCCGAGCGAGGGCATTTCGCTTTTCCGCAATCAAGAGGACTCCCTCGATCCCCACGGTGAGAACCAATCCCGCTAAGGGAAGAAGGCCGAATCGAAGGATATGGAAAATTCTTCCCACGACATCAAATCCGACGCCCTCGACGGGATGCGCCACCTTACTCAACCAATACACCCGCACCATCTGGTCGAAGACGGAAGCGAGGTCATTCGCGGGGACAAGAAAAAGAAAAAGTGCGCCGAAAGCGCTGATGCCGCCCAAGATAGTGAGATAAAGAGAAAAACCTGATTCTCTCTTGTTGAACAAAAGGATCAACAGACCGAGAGGCAGAAGAAAGACGATCCGAGATGCCACGGCCAAGATACCAAAGAACCCAAATGACAGTGAACCGATTCGATCCCCAAGAACCGGATCCACGACGCTCCAGACAGCGACGACCAGGAGAAGCAAGGCCAGCACGTACGGTCCGACGAGGCTGGCGGAATGCTGAAGGGAAAGGGGAAAACACATTTGGAGGAGGAGAAACGCCGCTGTCCCCGCCCAACCGCGTTCGAGAAAGGTCATCCGTGAAAGGAGCAAAAGCGCCACAGCCAGGTAGAAGCCGGACAAGACCCGCGCGTCCCAAATTCCCGTCGATCCCAATTTTCCAACGGCAAAATAGGCCGCCAGTATCATCGGCCCCTGGGGAACCCGAAACTCCGAATAGGGCCTCAAGCCCTTTCGAAAGAAATGGACATCGTAAAGGTAAGCCGCTTCGCCTTGAAACACGATCGTGCCATACGCAAGAAGGAGGATTTCGAGAAGAAGGAGACAGAAAAGAGCCACCGTTAATCTTCTCCAACCATACAGTCGAGATTCTTTCAACTTTTCCAAGGATTCTCGGCTCCTCTTTCCCTGTGACTTTTTCAAGCCTGCTCGTTTCCGCTCCCGCCATGACCGACGGCTTGCTCGATTCCAGTCCGAGAGTTTATTATCCTTTTGCAATGACAAGAAATCGAATCTTTTTTGTATTCTCCGGAATGATTCTCGGCGCCGTGCTGGCATTCTTCGCGGCGGAAGTCATCCTCCGGCTTCTCCCCGGCGACCGCCATTACACTCCCTCCGTCAACAGAACCCTCGGCCGCGCCATCGCAAATGAGGTTACGGAGTTGCTTGCCGTCAAAGCGTCTCCGCGTTACTGGGATAGATCATTGTCGAGAGTACCGCCAGGAAGAGCCAGCGCGCACGTTGCCACCCCGTGAACTCGGTCTCGGAATCTTCCGCGCGAAAACGCAGCGCGTGGCAAGCGGATGCCCAAACCGCGGTCGAAAAGACCGCACTGTAATGCCCTAGCAGACTCGTCCAAGGCCCCGGTCTGTCAATGGGAATAAGGCCCGGATGGTAACCGGCCAGCATATTGACCAGAGCCTCGGGCAGTCCCAGAAAAAGATAGGGGGACCCCAACGGCGCTAGAAACAATCCCCCATGGAACATCTTGAGGAGATAGGCAGCGTTATTCAGTCGAAAAAGAGCCTTTCCAACGGAAACCGGATCTTTCAAAAACCCGATCAACACTTGCGGGGCTGTTCTTCCCCAATACCCGAATTGGGCGGCGATGGTGGAGGTCTGTCCGGGTGTTCCGGCGAAAGCTGGAATAAGAAATTGGTTGATTATGAGGAATGTCGTCAGTCCTACGGTTCCGGGAAGGATAATCCATATCGTCGGCATTCGGCGTATCCACGCGACCACGGAAAAGAAAACAACCCCCAGAAGGAGCGTTTCCTTCGAAACCAGGACGATCAGGAAACCGCACCACCAAAGACTCCAACGTCGCCGTTCCATTCCTTCGATCATCAACCAAAAAGCCAACGGAGCAAACCGGACGGGAGAAAAATCCATATGAAGCGAAAGAATCGCCGGCATCAAGCCGGCGCCGGTGGACAGCAGGATTGCTTCTGGCTCATTCCACCAACCTCTCAAGACACGAAAGGCCGCTGGAATCGCGGCGCTCAGCGCCACCGAACCAAGAAACAGCAAAGTGACGGGAGAGGGAACCCATTTGAAGAAAGGGTAAAGGAGAAAAAATATCGGGGAAAAATGAATGGCGAATTCTGGGCGGTGTTCGCTCGGGTGAATAAAGAGCCGCCCCTGAGTCGCCGAGAGAAATTCACGATGAAAATTGTAGAGTTCCGGAGCATGCGCGTCTGCGTTGGCGAGGTGGCCAAAGCCGAACGCCGCCGCGAAATAGGAGAGAGTGAGCAGCACGAGAACTTCCCGGCTTCTCCGCGAAAGAATTCTTCTCAGCCCCGGATGACCCGTTACCAAAGCCGCAGTTACGAGGAGGGAAAAGAGCCATAAAAGATGCTTGGGAAGATACCGCGGCATTCCTCCCCTCACGGCAAAAACAAAATAAAACCCCGAAAACAGAAAAGCGGGCAACAACGCAACCGAGACTTTTTTCAACAAACCCATATTAGCGAGTTTATGCTCCCCTGTTCATCGAATCCAGCGCTTCCCCCCGTCAGGGGTGCATGGCGAAAAATGGGCACCTTTTGCCGAATCGTGTCAGTCCATTCCTGGGCGAAACCCCGCATATGATCGGGGCGAACGAAAGGTAAACTTCTACGTGCTCGTTTTTGCACGCAAGATGCCTGCCTGCCGGCGGACAGGCCTGCGCTCCCAGGAATGCCCGTTTGGCTACATTTGACCTTGCCCAAAATTTGCCATGCACCCCCCCGGTCAGCGGAGCGTTCCTCCCAACCAAAACGAGCCCCTGTACCGAAATCGAATCCCCTTCCAGCCCCCCGTTTTACGACCGGCTCTTTCGGTTCCCTGGATAACATTGTATGCTTTTCCAATGACTCAAAGACGTACGATCCGTT
>RFFU01000077.1 GCA_003697085.1 Candidatus Hydrogenedentota bacterium | reverse complement strand
CAGGAGGTGAGACGAATGGGCCAAGCGCAGGCGGACAGGTTGGGCCTTCCTCGGAACGTGCCAATACCATGGGACGTGTTATTGGAGGCTCTCGGGAGAGCCAGATGCCCCCTGACGGGAGAGCTACGGGACGGGCCTCTGCCGGAGCAGCAAAAGAAGATAGACTACTACAAGAAGCTCCGGGCGGAAGGGCGCGAGGACGAAATCCCGACAATAATCTTATAGAGGAAGAGAAGCCCCGCCAATTCATAGCGAACACGGTCGCGGGGAGCGACACGAAACTCGGAGAGTATTTCCGGGATAACCCGGAATCTATCCCGACCTACAAGGTTCAGACTCACGAAGCAACGCAAAAAGCGGCGCGGGCGTCAGTGGGAACTGGCTTGACCGTGTTCGGCGCCGTCATGGCGAAGGTAGGTATCCTTTCTGTCCCTGAATTTGACGATCGTAGGGATCCAGACGTCAGGGAATTGAAACGTGAGATCGGGACAAGCGGGTTCAAATTCAATGTTTCGGCATTCAGAAGGTTCGTCGAAAGCGGGTTCAATCCAGAGGCCGCGAAAATAAAACGCGGGGACACGCTGGTTTCTTTCGATTGGGCGCAACCTCTTTCCGTCTCTCTGATGATGGGGACTTCCTCCGGGGCAAAACGAAACAATGTAAAACGTCTCAAGGCAGAGGATTCGATTTCTCTCCAATTATCGAGGATATTCTCCCTCTCTCACGCCAACTCAGTATTGGAATCAGTTTCGGCCGGTGTCGACACATTGGCCGAACAGCCTCTTTTGACCGGCATAAGGAGGGCCCTGAGGACAGATAAAGCTTCGGAGATGTTGTTAGAAATCGGTGCGTCAGTTCCCGCTTCCCTCGCGCCGTCTTTCCTCTACCAGGTAAACCAAATGCTCGACAACACTTGGAGGGAAACGAGAAACGACAAACCCAAAACCGTATTTCAGGCCGCCAGTATCAACACGCAACCCCGACTTCGCGGTCTGACACGGCCCTTGGAATCATCCGAGAAATTGTGCTTATCCCTGTTTTGACCTTTGCCTTTTTCCTTTTCCACGCCTTCCGTGTGTTCCGTGGTTTTCCTCTCCGCAGACAAGAGTGTCTGCGCTCCACATTTCCTTTTCGCTTTTGCCTTTTGAATCTTGCCTTTTTCCTTCTCCGTGTTATTCCGTGTGCTCCGTGGTTACGGGACGATCCTCCCCCAGGCCTTTGGAATCAGTTCGGCGATCTCTCCGGCGGTCAGGCCGACCGGCTCCGCGTACTCCTCCGCGCAACGACCGTGTAGAAATACGCCGACCGACGCCGCCTCGAACGCATCCATTCCCTGCGCCAAGAGCGCGCCGATGATGCCGGAAAGGACATCACCGGAGCCGCAGGTGGCCAAAAGTTGATTCCCCGTCGGGTTGATCCGATAGCGCCCCGAAGGTTCCGCCACAACGGTCGCAGGTCCCTTCAAGACCACCACCTGCCGGCACCGTTTTGCGGCATCCAAGGCTCGCCCGATCCGATCCTCCTCGATTGTTTCCACCGTGCCCCCGAAGAGCGCACTGAATTCCCCGGGATGCGGGGTGACGACGCGCGGAGCATGAGCCGAGCGGAGAAGATCCGGTGAAATCTGGTGAAGCGCATCCGCATCCACGACCATCGGAACCGGAACGAGCCGGCAAAGATGGATCGACAAGGCCCGCTCCGCCTCGCCTCGGCCCAATCCCGGCCCAAGAATCGTGGCATGACTTTTCAAGGTCAAATTCAAGGCCGGCTCCTCCGATTCCGGTCCGAAACGTCCCTCCACTCCCGGCAACGAAACCCGGACCGCCTCGATCGGAACCATTGCCGCCTCGTTTCCCTCGGGCCCGCCGATGGTAACGTATCCGGCTCCCGCCTTGAGAGCCGCCAGCGCCGCGAGCGACGCCGCCCCCGTCAGACCGCGCGACCCTCCGATGATCACAAGACGTGCCGATCCCTTGTGAGCCGTCCTCGGGCGCGTTGGAAGAAGCCGTCGCATATCCTCGTCCGTCAGAACCTCTCCCCGACATCCCGAAAAACGCTCCGGAGGGATCCCGATGTCGTTCACGATGAGCCGGCCTGTGCGAAGCCGTCCGGGAAAAAGAAAGTGGCCGCGCTTCGCCCGTCCGAAGGTCACGGTCAAGTCGGCGCCCACGGAGACTCCGCATTCCCGCCCCGTATCGGCGGAAATGCCCGAGGGAATATCGACGGCGACGACGAATCCCACCCGGCCCTCCCGCCGCGCGCGATTCAGGCCCGAGACCGCCGACGACCACGGCTCCTTCAACGGTTCGGATCGCAGCCCCGTCCCCAGAAGGGCATCCACCGCAACACCGAATCGTCTCTCCTCCAAAACCGAAAGGTCCGGCCCGCGGAGCGAAACACTCGTCTCCTTCAACCGCGCGAAATTCGTCAGAGCATCACCGGATAGAGCCGTCTCGTCGAAGAAATTGAGGATCGAGACGGAAATTCCCCGCTCCGAGAGAATGCAAGCCGCAGCGAAGCCGTCGCCGGCGTTGTTCCCCTTCCCGGTCAGAACCAAAACCTCCTTCGTTCCCTCCTCGGAACGAAGCCTCTCCTCTACGGCATCCGCGACCGCCGCCGCCGCGTTCTCCATCAGCTCCAGTGACGGGACGCCACAGGTACGGTCAATCTCCCCCATCTCGGCCGCGGATACGATCGTCAACATAGATTGATAATACGTTTCCCCCCCGCGATGTTCAAGTTTCGACACAAAGGAGGGGGAGGCGGCGGAAAATGGACGCTTTTTGCCTGACAAATCCAGGGAACCGTTGGTCGGAAGAGCCGCCTACAATTCGGGCGGCCAAAAGGTGCGCCGTCCGAAGCCGTTTCTGCAGGCAAGATGCCTGCCTGCCGGCATGCAGATCCGCGCTTCCAGGAAGACATACCTCGGCGCCGAAACGTTGTGGTCCTCAGATCCAGCGAAGAAAAGGATCGCGAAGATGGTTTTCCCGAAACTCCGCCGCCGTCTTTTTGACGATCTCCTCGAAATCCTTCCCGGCACGTTCCGGCCCGCGCTCCCGAAGCACCGCCACCCGGCGGCGTTTTTCGATCGCCGGCAGAAGGCGGTCGACTCCGCCCCTGGAGAAGAGAAAGAGATTCGGAGCGGGCCGCGCCACCAATCCTCCTTCCCTCTCGAAGAATTCCTCGACCCACACTTGGTCCCGCTCGTTTTCGACAATCAAGGCCATCCCGTCGAAAAGAGCCAATTTGCCGTATTCCTCGAGCCATAATCGGATACTCTCCAGAACATTGACGGGAACCGGAGTCTGGGAATACCGTTCGAGAAATTCTCGAATCTGCTGGAAACGAGCGCCCCCATCCCAGGCCCGTTGAAGGGACTCCCGCGTCAATCGCCATCGATCCATCATATCCGCCGCCACGAGATCGCCGATTCGAAAAATCACACTTCGTATGGTGGGGTCGAGTGTACGAGGCGCGGTGATGAAGAAATCTGGCGTAACAAAGAAGGACGTTTCGCATCGGCCCGATCCTCCTTTCCGCCAATAATGGCCGACGCGGATCGCCGCCGGCACACCGTTCTCCTCCAGAAGTTGCTCGCAATATCCGATGATGTGAAAATCGCGTATCCTCTCTTCGAAGACCGTCCGTGGTTCCATTAATCCCGCGAAGGGCTTCCGCGTTTCATTCAGGACTTCCCGGAAGCGATCGAAACGAAGCCATGAGCCGTCCTCCGTCGCCAGGCGCAGAACCTCCAGCAGAAAAATGGTCTCCGGATCGGGTCTTTTCATCTCCAAAAACAACAAAAGGCTCTCCCCCAGCGCGTTGGGCGAGGCGGCAAGAAATTCCTCCTTGTGTTCCGTCGCCAGAAGCACCTTTTCCTTCTTTCGAAGAAGTCGAAAGAAGGCGGCATAATCCACGATCGTTTGAAGAAGAATTGTCTCTTCGAGACCGATCGGATTCTCAAGAAAGGGAAGAATGCGGCGGCGCGCGAAGGGTTTTGCAACATTTCCTTTCGCCGTGAGGGGAAGAGGCTCGGAGCCCGCCAGCGCAAGGACCGTCTCGACATTCCTCAGGAACGCGTCCGCCGGGGCTCGAACAGTCTTGCCCTCGCCCGTCACGGTCGCTGCTTGGCGCAGGAAAGCCGCGCGACGGTTTATGAGAAAGTCTCGAATACCCCGTTCGAGTTCCTCGGGGATCACGAGCCGTTCGCCCCCGAAGGATTCTCTCGCGGTCCAGAGAAGACCCGCCCGGGAGAGTTCCTGGACAGGCTTGAAATCCTGAAGTTTTTCGAGGGAAGCGCAGGCGGGAGCGGCGGAAAGCCGAAAGAGAAGTTCGAGATAATCGCACGTCTCGTTCGAAAGAGATTCCAGGACCGCATTCAATCTCTTCTTCTCGGAATAATAGGCGATGATTTCGGGAATAAGCGGACCGGCGGTATCGAGGAGGAGGCGCTTCGCAAGGGCTTTCAATCGTTCCCTCTCCTGACCCGCGAGGATCGATCGAAACTTAACCAGTTGTATTCGCAATCTCGATTTCATACCGATACCCCTGTTCCACGAGAAAAATCTGACGCTTCTGTGCGAACTCCTCTTCGATCGTATTCCGCGTCACCACGACGTAGAAATGAGCCCTCTCCCCGTCCTTCTTCGGCCTCAAGATTCTCCCTAATCGTTGCGCTTCTTCCTGCCTCGAACCGAAGAGTCCCGAGATTTCGATCGCCACCCGCGCATCCGGAAGATCGACGGCGAAATTGGCGACGCGTGAGACGACCAGCAGCGGGATTTCCCCTCTCCGAAACGCCGCGTACAACCGTTCGCGTTCGACATTCGGCGTCTCGCCCGTCAGGAGTGGAGCGCGAAACCGGTCCGCCGCTTCGCGCAGTTGATCGAGATAGTGGCCGATGACCAATGTCGGATCGGCGGAATGTTTTTCGAGAATTCTTTGGACCACCGGCCATTTTTGCGGGTTCGCACTGGCCAGCCGAAATTTCTCGCGATCGCCCGCTACCGCATAGGCGTCCTCGATGCTTGGTTCCAGGGGAACGCGAACCTCGCGGCAAAGCACGGGCGCGATCCACCCGGACGATTCCAACTCCCGCCACGGAACATCGAATTTCTTGGGGCCGATCAGGCTGAAGACCTCCCGTTCCCGTCCGTCCTCGCGAATGAGGGTCGCGGTCAGACCGAGCCGGCGGCGGGACTGCAACTCCGCCGTGATCCGAAAGACCGGCGCGGGAAGAAGGTGAACTTCGTCGTAGATGATCAACCCCCAATCCTCCGCGTCAAAGAGGGCATAGTGGGTGAAGGAATCGGTCTTCCGGCGACGATGCGTGATGATCTGGTACGTGGCCAGCGTCACCGGCCCGATCTCCTTCTTCTCCCCGGAATACTCCTTGATGTCGTTCTCTGGGATCGAGGTTTTATCGAGGAGTTCCGACTTCCACTGCCGCGCGGCGACGATGTTCGTCGTCAAAATCAGGGTCTTTCTTCCCAAGCGCCTCATAATGTCCATTCCGACGATGGTTTTTCCCGCGCCGCAAGGCAAAACGATCACACCGGCACCTCCTTCGGGGGAACCTCCGGCATAAAAGGATTCCGCGGCCAATCGCTGATAGTCCCTGACTCGAAACGGCCGCCCGGTACTCGTAACCTCTCGAAGCGTAAACTCGTACGCCGCGCCTTCTCGGTATCCCGCCAAATCTTGAATCGGCCAACCCACTGCGGCGGTCTCCATCTTCAAATGTCCCCGAAACGCGGGGTCGACGATCGAGGTCCGTGAGTCGCGGTCTTGAAGAAGAAATTTCCGTATCTTCTTGTGGCTCCGCAGTTGTTTCATCAGTCGCGCATCGGCGGAATGCAGAACCAACCTCCTCTCCCCCTCGCGATCCAATCTCAATTTCCCCCACCGTTCCATCCAATTTCTGATCTCCGTCTCGACGTTGCCCGGAATCGGAAATTTCGAGAGGCGGGCCAACTCTTCCAGTAGTGTCTGGGGGCTATGATTGGCCGCGGCGGCGTTCCAGAGCGACAACGGCGATAATCGGTAGGTGTGAATGTGTTCCGGCGACCGCTCGATCTCCGCAAACGCGCTCAGGAGATTCCGCGCTTCCGAAAACCGCGGATGGTTCACCTCGAGAAGGATCGTGCGGTCCGACTGCACGACCAATGGATTTTCCGGCCGGTATCCCATAGCGAATTGGCCAGTATATCCGAACCGACGACGGGTCGAAAAGAAAGAATGCAAAATCGGGGGAAAACGCACGAATCCGCCTCCCGCGGTTGGAAACCTCGCGCCCCATTCCAACCTTTGACGCTTCCTGGACAAATGCCGGGGTTCCCGTTAATCTTCCCCGCGTGTATCGTTACCGGAGAAAGAGAGAATCGGTGCCGTGAATCGCTTTGTTTTCTGTCTGGGTATCCTTTCTGTGGCGGGAATCTTTCTCGTCCGCCTTGCCCCGCGGGCAACGGCGGCGCAGGTGGACGTCTCCGCCGATTTCCTCGCTTCTTTCAACGACATCCAGGCGAATAACGTTCCGAACACGGACACGGACGGACTGAAGTACGAACAGGTCGGGGTCAATTTCACGGGCTATTTCGGGGATTTCACAACGACCTATGTTCGCGTTGTCGGAACGGGCAGCAGCGTCAGTCTCGACGAAGCGTGGGTGAAGATAAGCGGGCTCCCCGCGAACGGAAGTTTCACCTTCGGCCGCTTCTACAAACCACTTGGTGCTCCCATTCCTCTTGCCAACCTCTCCTTCCCCGCGCTTCTCGTGCACGCATTTCCCGACGTGGGCGTTAAGTTCAACTTTGAATCCTATCCCTTCGTCACCGAGTTCGGTTATGTCAACGGGAATCCGCTGGCCATTCCGACACTGGCGTCTCGGGTGGCGGGTACGCCCATCCTTTCCCAGATGCATATTTCCGATAGGAATCTGAACCATCTCCGCGATGTTTATCTCCGCGGGGGCGTGGAATTCGGGGAACCGTGGGGGAGTCTTACGGCGGGCCTGACCTATACACGAGGAAAATTGTCACCGACCGAGCTTCGCCTTCTCAATCCCATCAATCCCTTCACCCCCTCGCTTCTCTTGAAATACCGGACTGAGGATCGAAGGAACAAACGGGAACATTTTTCCTTCGACGTGGACTATGAAAAGGGACCTTACGAGGTCTTCGGTGAGTTTCTTAGAGCCCGTGACGGCCGCGTGTTGAGAGAGGTTTATTCCGTCTCCGCGCAACGTACGTTTTTTCACCGTTTTGGCCAGGTGACTTTCGGGCTTGCGTACGATAAATTTAATATCAACACGGGCGCTTTACTGCTCCAACGCCCGGAGACCTGGGACCGAGAGCGGAGGAGCGCCACCATAACTTATGCTCCATCAGAGTATCTCCAGTTCATCGCCGAGTATGACTGGAATCTCGAGAGCGCGCGCGATGCCGCGGGAAAGGAGATCGATAACAATGAATTCGTTCTTCAGGGGCTCCTTTACTTCTGATTTCCGAACCGTGGGGCGGGAAATCCTGGGGAGACGTTTCCTCCTTCTTCCCCTCGTTCTGATACTTCTGTTCTTGAGCGGGGAAGTCGTTCCGGTATCCGCCGCCGGCCGCGACGCGTTGATCGTAAGCCTTTTCGGGAAGGTCGAGGCGCGAACGAGTCCGGACGAAGAATGGGTACGCGCCAGTCGAAAGATGCGGTTGCGTTCCGGCTATGCCCTTCGGACGGCAAAGGGCGCGTGGTGCATCATTGAACTTTCGCCGGGGAACCTTGTGCGCGTAATGGAAAAGACCGAAGTTGACCTGGAAGAGGTGCGAAATACAACGGAATCCGTCCGAGGGCAGTTTCTCTTCAAGAACAAAGCGACGGGGGCGTATCATCTTCATCTGGAGGAGGGGTCCGTCCTTCCGGCGTTATCGCGCCTAAGCGGACGCGATTTCACGGTGAGCACGCCCGTAGCCGTGGCCGGGGTTCGGGGAACGGTTTTCGAAGCGGACGTCGTGCGAAACGAAGCGGGTGCGTCCGGTGGTGAGCCGACCTACGACGTCAACTTTTCCGTCTTCGAAGGTTCGGTGGCCGTGCAGGATCTCTCGGCTCCCACGATCGCTCCCACGATCGTGAGAGCGGGATATCATATTCAGATGCGCGGGGCTCGCCCGCCGGCGGCGGGAAACGCCGCGAAGGCCGCTCGAAAAAAAGCCGTCAGATCTTTGAGAAAGTATATCCGTTCCGAGATGGGGAAGAGAAAACGGGGCGGAGATCTCGCCGCTCCCGCGAAATTCGCGAATTCTTACGCAACGAAGAAGAAGGAGCGAAGGAAGGAAGTTGCCAAGGGCCCCGTCGCGGCAAGGCCTGGCTCCGGCAAGCCGGCTTCCGGACTGGCGCACAGGGGTAACCGTCCCGGAAATGTAGCAAGACCACAAAAAGGTGGCGAAGCAGCGGGAGCGCATCCTGTCTCGGGTGGAAGCGGTTATGGGATGCGGCCCCAAGCGGGCGCGAGAGCGCCGTCCGCCAACGCAGGGCGCCTTCACCCGGTACCGATTCCGAAATCAGTGATGGTCCAGACAGCGAAATCCCCCAACGCCTTTCCGGCGCCCGTCCAGAAATTCGTTGCGGATCGAATGCGTCACGGCAACTTGGCGACTTCGCCCACGCGAACGCGTTTTTTGCGAAACCGTAACATTCCACGGCCTCGGCTTCCCCTCAGACGACTTCCCAACTTCCGCCCGCCTCCGCCGCCTCCCTCCTCCGAATTGACAGACACCACGAACACATTGACGAGGTGACGGAAAAGGATCCGGCCGGGAAGAGACAGATCGAATTTTGAGAAGGCGCCGGGAGAACAGCGGACGTCGAGAAGTCAGACGGACACAGCGGAAAACCGCCGCCCTTCCGACAACTCCATCCGCCGTATCGTCTCTCTTTTCTTTCCCTTCTCTCCGGGGTTATTTAATCCGCTCGTTTCTCGATAGGATCGAAAAGCCGCACGGCGTTCTCTAAATCACGGACGGTATCGATGTCACACCACCAACCTCGGTCGGGATTCTTCCTCACCGCTTTCATCTTGTTCTGTTCCGCCAAAAAACGATTGGCGTCCGTCAGCGCCGTTCGACCCCGCCGGCAACAGACTCGAAGCGCGTCGAAAAGGACGGAGGACGAATAGAAAAGGCCGGTGTCGACGGCGTTGAAATCCTCGAGGTCCTTTCCCATCGCGTGAATCCGACCGTCCGGCGAGGCGTGAACTTTCGTGGCATCTCCGATATCGAGAAAAGGAGGCGGGGAAAAGTCACAGAGAAGTCGGCACTCGTCAGCAGGGGGCCCGGCCTCGATCAGGTCCGCCAGCGTCTCAACGGCGAAAAGGTGATCGCTCATCAGAAGAAGAAAACGCTCCGGTACCGATTTCTTCGCAACAAGAACGGAATATCCGTTTCCAAATTTCTCCCAATTCTCGTTTTGGAAAAAGGACACCCGGGTCCGAAGCGATGCCGGAAGATCTCCCCGCCAACTCTCCCATGCCTCGGCTTTGTATCCTGTTATGATGACAAAGCGTTCGACGCCGGCGCGTTCGGCCTGTTCGAGAACCACCTCGATCATTCTCCGCCCGTCGATGCGCAGAAGCGGTTTGGGAAGTTCCTCGGTCAAAACACCCAACCGAGTCCCCCTGCCCGCCGCCGGTATGACGGCCGTCAGAGGGGATACAGAGGACTGAGACATCCTTCAGGAGCGGCGTTGGGACGTTTCGGACATTTCGAGGACGAGGTTTCGGATGTCCTCGATCTCTCGTGTAAGAGATTCGACTTGCTCGAGGGCTTCTCTAAGCGAGACCGCCGATTCCGAATTTCTTTCAACACCGTCCAAGGCCACCTCGAGATTCAAGCGAAGGGCCGTGAGATAATTTCTCGCGTCGTGGATACTTTCGCGAAATTTTTTCAGCCTGTCATCCTTCACGGATAACGCCCTCCCATTTCCCGGCCGCGGAGAAGGAAATCGAACCGCCACGGTCTCAAAAGAACAAGTTAGGGGAAGAGCGGACGGAATTCCAAGAAAAAATGGGGAATCAGGAAACGAAAAGGAAATAAGAAACGGCGCCTCCCCGGAACGGGAAGACGCCGCGTTACGTCAAGTCCGGATCAGATCACGGTTACTTGCCGAGCCGAGAGACCTTTCGGAGTCTCCTCCACCTCGAAGGAAACACGCTGTCCTTCTCCCAGGGTCTTGAATCCTTCACCGGAGATTCCCGTGTGATGCACGAAGACGTCGCCTCCGTTGTCATCCTGGATAAAGCCGTAACCCTTCTGGTCGTTGAACCACTTCACCGTACCGGTCGCCATACTACCTCACCTGCCTTTACTGCTCTCCCGAGTCGGTACCTGAGATCTCGGGGCAGCAAAGGAACCGCCCGATACTCCGTTTCCCAAAAACTTCAGGAAGCCAAATTTCAATAAGAGATTAATCGGCGAAATAATCCGTGGCAAGAGAAAAATCGGCCTCTCTTAGTAACAAACGGCTACGCAGTGCCCCCCCGCCCATCTCCAGGATGAAAACGTTTCGAAGAAGCGGGGATTTGGAATAGAATCATGTCCGCGGGTAGGAGAAGATGGGAGGCGCCGAGCGTGCGGAATTTGACGAGAAGCGGGGAATTTCCGGAATGACAACCCGGCCTTCGCGGCGACGGCGCCGCTTTGTGTTCCTCCTTCTCATCCCTCTCCTTCTGGGAATAATTCTTCTCCTCTATCATCATTTCAAATACTTCGCCCTCCATATGACCTCTACCGAGGGCGGCTCGGAGGGTTGGCCGACGGAAACGATGGAGATGCCCGGATTGCGCCGGGCCGCCTTCCTTCCGCTGATGACCGCAGCCGTTCGAATCGGGCGAGAGGACCTGGCCGTCGATCTGATTCAAGATTCATCCTTGAGCAAGCAGGACCGGGAAGCCGCACGATGGGCGATTGCGGTCGGATTCGCGGAACGGGGCGACGACATCACCGCCGCGAAGTGGGCGGAACGCATCGATGATCCTTCCCTCCGACGCAGCGCGCGAATCATCCTGGCGGCTGAAGCCCTCGCGCAAGGAAGAGCAGCCGTTCCGCCGGTTCCCAAAGATTTTCTGGTGGATTACCTCGATGCGAACTCTCCGAACGGTGCGGACCGGAGCAGGGACTTCTCCGCAAGTGCCGGAAAAGGGAGCCGTTTTGCCGCCCGACAAGGCCGAATCGCCGCGGCAAAGGTGCTTTTCTTTCTGGGCGAGGATACTTCGGTCATCGAACGACTCCTGGGAAAGGACACGGAAGCCGCCGCCGGACTGCTTTGGCTTTTCGGAGACAACGCGGCACTCGAGGCGCAATTGTCTCCGGTCCTCGAGAACCCGTCCCGACCTTACCCGGAAGACTGGAACATGCTCTTCGCACTCGCGCGGGAAGTCGAATGCGCCGTTACGCGGGAAGACCTCTCCACGTTGGATCGGATTCGAGCCGTTGCCGATCCAGCGGTTCGCAATATCCTGCTCGCTCGTGCGGCCACGCAGGCTGTTCGAGAAGGAAAAATCCGTGACGCGCTTCGTTTTCTCGAAGAGACCGGACGCTCCCCGCGCCGCGTCCCTCTCCGAAGCCTCGCACCCGACGCGATAGTCAAGGAGGCCTATCGTTTCCTGTACGGGAACAATACCGTAGCGGCGCGGGAGTGGATCGCGCGGGTCTCCGACACCTGCCAGCGCGCGGAACTGCTCGGCGCGCTCGGAAACGCTCTTCTTCAACATGGAAAGACCGCTGATGCGAAACGCGCGTTCGCGGAATACCGTGCGTTGAGCATTCCCTGCGTTCCTGTTACCGTCATCCGTCTCGCTTTCGAACTCGGTGACGTCGACTCCGCCGAGGAAATGTGCAAGAAGGCGATGTCGTCGTTCAGCAAGTCGGATCCCCTCTTCCGAACACAGGACGGCCTTCCGTTTGCGTGGGAATTCTTCTGGGCAAACGTCGCCTATCGGCTCTCGAAGGCGGGGAGGAGCAGGACCGCGCGGCTGATCTTTCGGAAGATGATCCCCGCCGGAATGTTCGACGCCGGTCCTTATCCAAGAGATCTCTTTCTCGCGAGCACGGAAGCGACGGATGACAAATTGCGGGAATTTCTTTCGAGTTGGGATCGCGGGATCCTTTCGAGAGTCCGAGGAGACCGCCCGCTGTGGGAAGAAAAGAGCCCGGCGTATTCTCTCAGATTGGCGGAAGTGTTGTTCTTGATGGATCGGCGTGCGGAAGCCGAGACGATGGCGAGGCGGGCGGAAACATCGAACAAGATCGCTCTTCTTTACACGACCTTCGCTCTGTGGAGCACTGATGCCGTGAAACGCCGCGCCTATCTGGAAAAGGCCTTTTCTTACCTGAGAAGAACGAAGCCGGGTTCGAAATCGTATCTTGAAACCCTTGCAAAAATGAACGACCGAATGCAAGGCGTCGCCGATCGGTGGTATTTTGAAAAGGTCTTGACGGCCTTGGATCGAATCCGGTCATCGCCCGGCGACATCCGAAAAGAGAAGACCTCACGGAGTCTGAAGGAGCGCCATGATGAAATCCTCCTCGATTACGCGGCGTTCCTCTTGCGACATGGCCGCCGCGGGGAACTCGGGAATCTCCTTTCCAAACGGTGGTCTGATCCCGGCTCCGATCTCGATGCCGCGTGGCAGGCCGTGAAATGGTACGCACGCAACGAACCGATTTCCCCGACCACTCCCGATGCATTCAAATTGAGCGAACTGTGTCTCTTGTCCTGGATGCGCGACGAATTTCTTGCGGCCTGCGACCTCTTGGAGAAAGCCGACGAAGTCGGGGCCGGGGATATCGCCGCCTTGAAGAGGTTCAAGGAATCCCGTCTCCGATCCCTGCGGCGGCTGGAAAAGATTCTCCGGGAAAAAGGCGGAGCGGCGGAATCTCTGACTCCCTCCTTGAATGCGATCCCGCAAGTGAAAGTCCTGCACGCGGGAAGCACGGCGAATGCGGATCGTGTCGTAAGGATGATCTCCGAGGCGAACGCGGAATTCCTTTCCGATCCCGTCTATTATCTCGATCACTTCTCCTTCGTCGCACCGATCGTAGCCGAGGCGGCCGTTGCCTGCTACAAACGCGGCGATCCCGACGGTGCCGCTCGGATATTGAAGAAAGCCCTCCGCACCGCTTCGCGGACGCCGACACGCGTCTGGATCGGCGACCTTCTCCTATACGGTGGCTTTTCTCATTGACCGGACTCCTGCACGTTGCATACGAGGACACCACAAAGGACAAAGAGGACACGGAGAAGTCACAGCGACAGAATGGTAAAAGGAAGAAAGTGTTTGCTTTTCGAACACCGGGAAATCCAAGAAAGAGACCGTTTCTCGGCCGAAAGAGAGTAAAACCTACGAGGCGAACTCCTCCAGAAAGATCCGAACGTTGACGAAGTTGAAAAGGAATTTGCTGACGCTGTTCGGAAGCGGATCCCGATCCAACAACGGCTCGAGGCGCTCGCGGTTGATCAATTCGAAAACCGGTCCGTCGGATAACAAATCGCGCCGGACCTTTTCATCATCGAGATCAAGCAACGATCGAAAAGAAGCATTGAACCCTCTCTTTCTTCTGTCCAACCGAACCGCGTCATTCAGGATGCCCTTCACCGCCTCGCGCAGAATGCTCTTGCCGTATCCGGAATCCATCAGAAACCGATTCGGGATCCGATAGGCGAATTCGGCCAACGACCGATCCAGATACGGCGAACGATTCTCGATGGATTCCTTCATAGCGTTCAAATCGTCCTCGTGAAGGATGACGGGGATCGCCTCGTGAAAGAGTTCATTCAACATTCGGGTTCGCAGAAGCGAGCGCGAATAAGGCTCTTCCTCGAAAGTCTCGGAAAAGGGGACTTCAAGGAGCGAAAGAAACAGATCGCGGTTGAGATAGATATGATCTCGAAAATCGGGATCCCGGTCGTAAAGTTCGGGATCCTTCAAGAAAGGATTTCTCACCATCGGTCTCACGAATCTCTCCCAGTCGTTTCGTGCCTTTTCATAAAAGGGGGTGTCTCTCATCTCGTGGAGGTAGAGGTTGAAATGGTCGTAATACCCGGTGAAGAGCTCGTCGGCGGCCGTTCCGGAGACGCTGACCCGATACCCTTTCTCCGCTATGGCCTCCGTGAGAAATGAGTGCACGTAATAGGATATCGTGGCCAGCGGCGCGTCGTGCGCCTTGACCAGATTCCGTAGCCGTTCCAGAAACCCCTCTCTTGGAATCTCGATCAGTTTGTGCTCACACTGAATATCGTTAACGGTGGCAAGGATGTTCTCCGTCTCGTTGTAGCGTTCGTCCTTGTCGATGATCGAAAAGGTCGAGACGTTGTAATCGAATTCCCGCGCGGCGATCGAAGCCAAAGCGGCCGAGTCTACGCCGCCACTGAGGCAAAAAGCGAGCGGGACATCGGAGCGGAGCCGCAAACGGACCGCCTCCAGAAGCCGCCGTCTCGTCTCCGCTACCGCCTCCTCCCGGCTCATCTCTTCCTCCGGCTCGTACCGCAACGTCCAGTACCGCTTTTCGGTTTCCTTCATCTCCGGAAGAACGAACTCGAGAAACGTCCCCGCCTCCAATTCCCTTACGCCCTCGAAATACGTCTCCTTCGTCTTGTACAGTGCCTTGTAACCGTTCACGAGGTACCGCAGGAGATGCCCGCGATTGACCTGAAGCGGCGAGGGAATAAGGGCCGCAAGCCCCTTGATCTCGCTCGCGAAGAAGATCTCCCCGTTTTCATCAAAGAGATAAAGGGGTTTTTCTCCAAAACGATCGCGACTGAGGAGAAAGCGTCTGGCCGGAGAATCCCAAAGAGCCAGTGCCCACATTCCCTCACAGCGATCGAAGGCTTCGATATCCCACGCCCGCCAGGCCTCCAGCAGGACCTCCGTGTCCGAATTCGTCCGAAAGACCGATCCCTTTCGGGAAAGTTCCTCACGGAGTTCCACGTAGTTATAGATTTCCCCGTTGAAAACGACCGTCACTCCGCCGCGCGTAAACGGCTGGTGGGCTCGCGGATCCAGATCGATAATGCTCAAACGGGTATGAAGGAGAGTCACCTCCCGATCCCCGACCCTGTCACGCATAAAGGCTTGATGGTCGGGGCCGCGATGGTGAAGAACCCTGAGGCAATGTTGAATTCGTGCGTCCTCGATCGGTCCTCGCGTCACCCCGCCTGCAATCCCACACATTCCTCGCTTCCCCGTCTCCTTCCCAAACTCTCTGCTCCGCCGCGCGCTTCCGATCGCCCCGAAATCGACTACACCGGCCGATGGCGGACGGCGTGGAAGAACGTGCCCCCCTTCTTTCCTCTTCCTCTCCGTCTCACCTTCCCTCAATTCTCCTTGCGCTTCCCCTGTTTACCAAAGATAATCCCCGGCAAGTTCCCCGTAAAGTCATTGCGGAAAAAGCGGGGTGGGAGGGGAAAAATGAAATTCGTGAATCGTCTCAAGAACGTCGCACTCTTCGACGGACTCCGCGTCAATCAATTGCGCACATTGTCACGATATCTGACGGAAGTCAAATACCCGCGCAGCACCGTTATTTTCCGCGAGGGAGAGCGGGGACATACGCTTTATATTATTCTCGAGGGCAAGGTCCGAATCGAACACATCGATCCCGTTTCCCGAAGACGCAATATCCTTGCTATCCTTTCCGCGGGGGATTGTTTCGGTGAAATCGCCGTCGTGACGAACACAGGGAGGACGGCTGCGGCGCGAACACTGGGAGCCGCCCACCTTCTCGTAACGGATGAGGAAAGTTTTCTTCGCTTGATCAAGGAGTATCCCTCGATCGCGCGAAACATCATGAAATCGATGGCCGTGAAACTTTACGAAGCAAACCGCATCATCGAGAATCTTGTCTTCAAAACGCTGCGCGGCCGGCTGGCGGCGAAGTTGCTCGATCTCGCCGAGAAATTCGGCACGAAAAAGAAGAACGGCGTCGAGATCGGGCTGACTCTTTCTCACTTCGACCTGGCGGAACTCGTCGGCACCAACCGGGAAACGGTCACGAAGATGTTGCGGGATTTTCGTTCCGAGGGAAGTCTGGAGGTTCACAAACGGATGTTTTTGATAACGGACGAAGAGAAACTCCGCGCCTGGATCAACTGATCCCGGTATCCTTTCCCGCTTCTTCGTTTCACCTTTTCTCTTTTAGGAACGGAACAAAGGAAGAATGATCAGGAACTTCACCAAGGAACCGTTTTTAGCAGTCTTCCTCGTCTTACTCATTTTTCTCATACCATCCTGCGGGACTTCCCCGAAACCCGATCTCCAAGCGCGGTCCGCAAGCAGAACGCGCGCCTCCCCCGGCACTCCCTCGCCCCACATGGACGGCCCACGGGCCCCTGTTCCCGGAATCATTTCCGGACCTGACTACGCCCAAACCGTCACGAATGACCAATACCTCCCGACCGCGCTCCGACTGATCCGATCGGCACGCTCCGATATTCTCGCCGTCCAGTTCCTCTTCATTTACGGCCCGGCTACGAAGAAGATTCAGAAGGCGCTGGGGGAGGCGGTCGGTCGAGGAGTACGCGTCCGAGTGCTCCTCGACGAAGAATCCCACCGGACGCGGGAAAGCGTGCGGCATTTGAGGCGACGAGGCATCGACGCGAAACTTGATTCGCTCGAACGAAGAACCCATACCAAACTGCTCATCGCGGATAACACCGCTCTCTTCGGCTCGACCAATTGGACGACCACGTCGATGACCCGGAACAACGAGGTGAATCTGCTTCTCACGATTCCGAAACTCGTCGAAGCCCTGCGGGCCTACGCCGATTTTCTTTGGGACTCCTCGGCCGAACCTTATCGCGTCCCCCCCGTCCGCGTTCGTGGAATCCGTCTTCTTTTCGATCAAGACTATCTACCCGCCGCGGAAGACCTTCTCCGCAAGGCCTCGAAGATCGATCTGCAGCTCTACGGTGTCCGTTACTACAACGATCCGCAAAGTCCCTCGACTCATCTCGTGGACCTCGTGGCGGACGCGGCGCGGAAGGGAGAACGTGTCCGAGCGATCATCGAGGAGTCGGACTTCAACGAGGCGACGAATTCAGGAAACCTCGAGGCCGTCGAAATTCTTCGAAGGGCCGGAGCCGAGGTACTCCGCGATCCTTACCACGTGACATCTCACGCCAAGATGCTTCTAACGGATCGGGGCGTCATCATCGGATCGACGAACTGGGGGTACGAGGCCTTGGCGGAACGACACGAACTCAACGTGCTCGTCGAGAACCCCGCCGTCGCAGCGCCCCTCCGTGAATATTTCGAGGCCCTGTACCGCGCCGCGAAGGAATGACGGCGCAATCCCCCTCGGGCGCAGGGCGGGGAAAAGGAACAGGGATTCACCAACCCGGGAAAACAGAAACATTAGGAGTCGCGCGCGGTCCCGGGAACTACAGGTATTTTCCCCGCCCGAAACGAACACCGGTTCTCATCGCACGCGGCGGATGACCGGCCCGTCGCGGACGACACATTCCTCGCTCCAGTAACGCGACCTCTCAGCGATTCTCTCGACGGCGGCGGACGAGAACTTCCGCAGCGGGGCGCAATTCCATCGTAACTTCCGGCTCGTTCCGCAACCGCTCGAAAAGCCTGTTCGGATCGAGTCGGGTCGGTAAGCGAAAACGCATCTTCCTTCCACTCCGCGGATCGGAATAAACCAGCTCAGCCTTCGCTCCCCTCGACGCGGACGTCTCGACCGATTTCAGAATCTTCCGCAACCCGGCCAATCTTTCCTGCTCCATCGCCGTCAGCACCGTCACGCACCAAGAGACTTCGTCGAGATCGAGGACATTGTCCACAAGGAGTCGCGCGGCGTCGAGCCGCCCCAGAACAAAGACCGCGTTTCCCTCACGGATCTTTTCCATGGCTTGCTCGTACACGGAAGCAAAAACAATGGCTTCCCGATCGGAATCCGGGCCTTCCAGCATAAGATACGCCATCGGTTTACCCCGTTTGTCCACCGTCATCTTCACCGAGGCGATCAGGGCCGGCATCCAAAACGGTCCGGTCTGTTCCGGCGGCGCAAGCATTTCCAAAGCGGGGAAACGCCGTTCGAGTGGATGGCCGTTGAGGTAAACACCGAGCGTGCGCTTTTCCCGTGCCGCAACGTCCTCGAATTCTTCCTTCTCCTCGAGGACCGGTTCGAAGACGGTCGTTTCCTCTCCGAAGAGATTCGCCTGCGCCGATTCCGCTTCTCTCCGCACTTGTTGAGAACGTTCCCAGAATTCCTCGAGCCCCTCGATCATCGCCCGTCGCGTGGGGCCGAGGCCGTCGAGTGCTCCCGCTTCGACCAAAGCCTCAACGGCGCGTTTGTTCACTTTCTTATGGTCCACGCGGACCAGGAAATCCCAAAAGGACTCGAAACGACCGTCCTTTCTCACTCTGACGATCTCCTCGCACGCACCGACGCCGACGTTCTTGACGGCGGACAAGCCGTAGCGGATGGCGGGCGGCGAGGCTTCCGGGACCGGGCGGAACCCGACATCCGAT
Source organism: Candidatus Hydrogenedentota bacterium (assembly GCA_003697085.1). Classification (GTDB taxonomy): domain Bacteria; phylum UBA8481; class UBA8481; order UBA8481; family J006; genus J006. Next base: position 13,991 of record RFFU01000077.1, on the reverse strand, counting down.
TCGTTAACGGAAGGGGGAAGCAGGGAGATACCCATCCGGTTGCATTCTCGGACATAAAGCGCCAACTTCGTATGATTGGACATCTCGAAGGAAAGCGTGGCCGCCATAAAAGCGATCGGATGATGAGCCTTGAGCCAGGCCGTTTCATAAGCAACGGCGGCATAGGCGACGGCGTGACTCTTGTTGAAACCGTATTCCGCAAAACGTTCCATCTGATCGAACAATTCCGCGGCGGCGGATTCTTCCATCCCTCGCTCGACCGCTCCGGTTACGAATCGCTGACGAAACGACGCCATCAAGTCAAACTTCTTTTTCCCCATCGCTTTCCTCAGATCGTCGGCTTCGGCCATCGAGAGGCCGGCAAGGTCGTGCGCAATCCGCATCACTTGTTCCTGATAGAGGATGATCCCATAGGTCGAACCGAGGATGGGTTCGAGCCGGGGGTCGAGGTAAGTGACAGGAGCCAGGCCGTGCTTTCGACGGACCATTTCGGCGGCCAGGTTCATCGGACCGGGGCGATAAAGGGCGATGACGGTAGCCAGATCCTCGAAAGTCTCCGGTTTCATCTGCACGATGAGTTCACGGATACCGGTGGAGTCGAGTTGAAAAACGCCGAGGGTGTCGCCGCGTGAAAGAAGTTCGTAAACCGCCGGGTCGTCGAAGGAAGGCTCCTCGTCCGCGGATGTCGCATCGATACCGGCCATCTCATAGGCCTCTCGGATGACCGAAAGCGTCTTGAGTCCGAGGATATCGACCTTGAGAAGCCCCAGCGCCTCGACGGACCCCATATCGTATTGCGTGACGACATTGTTCTCCGCATCGCGATAGAGCGGAACGATCTCCATAATCGGCACGTTCGCGATGACGATCCCCGCCGCGTGGCGCGAGGCGTGGCGAACGAGCCCTTCGATCCGCCGGGCGATGCGGAAGAGTTCAGCGTACCTTCCTTCCGCCGCGACTCGAATCTCCTCCACCTGTTCGATGGCATCCTCGAGGGAGATGTGAAGTACGTCGGGAATCTTTTTGGCCAAGGCTTCCGTCTCCGAAATCGGCACGCCGGTAACGCGGGCAACGTCCCGCACGACCGCTCGAGCGCCGAAGGTACCGAAGGTGATGATCTGAGCGACCCGATCCGGTCCGTAGCGTTGCCGAACGTACTCGATCACCTCCTCGCGCCCGATCTGGCAGACATCGACATCGATATCCGGGAGCGCCGTTCGTTGGGGATTGAGAAAGCGTTCGAAGACGAGATCATATTTCAGCGGGTCGATCTGCGTAATCCCGAGCGCGTAGGAGACGAGGGAGCCGGCGGCGGAACCGCGGCCGGGGCCGACCGGAATTCCTCTTCGCCGTGCTTCTGATATAAAATCGGACACGATCAAAAAGTACCCGGCGAATCCCTTTTTCCGAATCACGGCGAGTTCGTGTTCGAGCCGTTCGGCGTAAGGAGCGGGGACGCCCTCCGGGAACCGCCGCGCCAATCCATCCCGCACCAGTTCCGTCAAATACTCCTCCTCCGCCACCGCACCCGCGGGCAACGGAAACTTCGGCAGATGCACTGTTGTAAAATCGATCTCGACGTCCGCCCGATCCGCGATCTCGACGGTGCGGGCGAGAGCCTCAGGCGCAAAGGAAAAGGTCTTCAGCATTTCCCGGGGCGATTTGAGATAAAACTGGTCCGAGCCGTACCGTTTTCGTTTCTCGTCGGTCAGGAGAGCGCGGGTGCCGATGCAAAGGAGCGCGTCGTGGACGGAGGCATCGGCGGCATCGCGGTAATGCACATCGTTCGTGGCCACGGCGGGAATCTCGTCCCGCTTCGATAGTTCCCATAAGAAGTTTCCGAGAGGGCGTTGTTCTTCCAGTCCATGGTCTTGAAGTTCGATGAAAAAATTCTCCTTTCCGAAGATATCGCGATAGCGATGAAGCGCCGTGATCGCCTCCTTTTCCCTTCCCGACAAGAACTTTCGCGGGACTTCGGCGGAAAGACATCCGGAAAGGGCGATCAAACCTTCGGAATAGGTGTCGAGGAGTTCGTAATCGACGCGCGGGTTGTAATAGAACCCCTCGGTGTAACCGAGGGAACTGAGGCGGACGAGGTTGCGGTAACCCTCGTTCGAGATCGCAAGGAGCGTGAGGTGAAATCCGCGCTCCCATCCGTCCCGATGCCGTTCCTTCACGTGCCTCGATTCCGGAGCGACGTAAACCTCGCAACCGAGGATCGGTTTCACACCGTGGCCGGAGAGCGTGCGATAGAACTCGATTGCACCGAAGAGATTTCCGTGATCCGTCAGAGCGACCGCCCGCATCCCCCGCTCCCACACTGCGCCGGCGAGTTCGTCGAAACGATTCATCGCGTCGAGAAGAGAGTAGTGAGAATGAAGATGAAGGTGAACGAACTCCGGATTCATATCTTCCCTCCGACGGTCCCGACGGGAACTCGCGCCTCTCGACGGTTCACGGAACTTCGAAAGGGATCCGGGACATAAGCGACCTCTTCAAGAACGAGCCCTTGAGGGGGAGCCGTCGGCCCGGCGGCTCTCCGATCCATTTCTTCGAGAATCTCCCGCGCCCAGCAAGGCTCGCGGCGGCCTCTCCCAATCTCGACAAGCGTTCCGATCATAATCCGAACCTGATGACGAAGAAAGGCGGGAGAAGAGACGCGGAAGAGCAGTCCACCGGCCCCGAAACGGCCTTGATCGTTCGGGACTCGGTCCACGGTGAATTCGAGAATGTCCCGCACGGTGCGCGTCGCGGTACATCCGGCGCCGCGAAAAGCGGAGAAGTTATGCTTGCCGATCCACAGCGCCGCGGCCGCGCGCATCCGTTCGACGTCGAGGCGATACGGAACAAAAGTAACAAAGCGGCGTTCAAGGACGGAGGGGCGAAACCCGTCGGCGATTCGATAACAATAGGTGCGGCGATGAGCCCGGCGACGCGCATCGAAATCCGGCTCCACCTCCACCGCGTCCGTAACGGCGATCGCTTCGGGAAGAACCGTCGCCAACGCCTCCGGAAGACGCGCGATGGGAAGAGGATTCCTGATGTTGCAATGAGCCGTTTGTCCGAGGGCGTGAACACCGGCGTCCGTTCGGCCGGCGCCGTGGATCCGCACCATTTCCCCGAAAAGTTTCCGAAACGCCTTCTCCAGTTCCGCCTGGATGGAGCGCCCATTCTCCTGATATTGCCAACCGGAGTAGTTCGTTCCCTCGTAGGCGATCTTCAACAGAATCCGCCGGGAGGAAACGCGCCCCGGCTCCCGGTCCTCCGGGAGTGTCATCGATCAGAACCGGCGAAAGACGCCGCCGGAGAAGGAGATCGTATTGATAAAGCGGCCCTCAAGAAAGAGGCTCCATTCCTCCCGCGGCTCGAATCCGCCGCCGAGGATCAACGAGAGATTGTTCTTGCTCCGAACCGTCGGAACAAGCCCCTGGTTGTTTGAAGCAGCCTCGAAGCGGGACCACCCGAACCCGACGTAGGGCCGGAAGGTTTGCATATCGAATTCGAGCAACCCCGCCGCTTGAATCTCCGTTATATCGATGTCGGCTATCCCCACCGAACGCGACGGGCGACTCAACCACTGGAGATCACCGAGAAGGCGCCACCCTTGGTACGACTCATACATCGTTCCGCGAACCCCCAAACCCCACATCAGTCCACTTCCGTAATCGACGCGGAGTTGGTTCGAGGAGAGATCCTCCGACCCTCCTCCCAGACGCAGATATCCCTCGACATTGTTTGCGAAACCGAAAGCCGCCTCGATGTACCCCGTGCTCGCGGTCGCCTCGCCCGTCAATGTCGTTCCCTTCGCGTCGATCTTGAACTCATCCCAGGAATACCCTCCACCGACGGCCCACTGCTTCTCGGTGGTGACGGGGCGCCCGACCGGTCCCGCCTTTACGACGGCCGTCGAAATCATCACGACCGCCGCGGCCCCCAGGAACACGCACAACCGCCCGCCAACCCGGCTTCCTTGCGTCATCCTTCTCCTCCCTCGATTCCTTCCAGTGCTTTCGAAATCAGTTCGGTATCGCTCCAACCATCATACGGAAAAAAGGCCGTCCGAAAAGAGTATCTCTTGCTCCGTTCCTCACCCAAACGGCGTCGAATCCGTTCCTCGACCACCACAACGGTATCTCGATCCGCGGCCAGGAGAAGCACGGCGGGACGGGAACGGCAGAGCCCGACGATGTCGCTTTCTCGGACGCTGCCGCGAACCATCTCCATCAACTCCCGCGAAGAGGCGTTCCCTTCGGAGGGAAGAGAATTCGAGAGGGAAGATTCCACGATGAGAAGAAGCGCTAATTTACTGTTGTATCGGTGCGCGCGCCGAACTTCGACTCCGAGTCGCACGCCGAAGGTACGCTCAGAAAGAATCGGCGCCGGAACAAGGCCGAAGGCGGCCAGCCGGGAAAGGTCGAGCAGATTCTCCACGGCCGCAGCGAAGTCGCGTTCCACTCCCACCGGTGCCGGCTCGCCGACGAGACGATAACGTTCGCCGTCGTCGCGACAGTACCACGAAGTCTCGGGAAAAAGCCCTGCAAGGCATTCCACCGCGGCGGCCCGTCGCGCTGTTTCATCGAGTGCTTCCGTCAACCGTCGCGATAATTCCGCAAGCCGGCGACCGATCTCCTGCTCTCGTTCTTCCATCGTCTTCCTTTCCGCTTCCCTATCGCGAAACACAAGGCCTTTTTTCTTCCGCTTTGCACCACAACTTTTTATTCTATCAAAACGCTGCGGTTCGCTTCGTCCACGAACTCCCCTCCGCCACACCAGTAGGCACCTACGGAAAGGTAACAAGGAACCGCAAAGATGCAAGTTGCATCTCCAAGATCCAAGAGGGTGCGGATTCAATAAGTAGGTAGTCGTCCAACAAAACAAGAGAGCGTTTTTTGGGAAAAAGGAACGTAACACGTTTGCATACAGACCGAAGGAATCTTTCCCCCCGTTCCTTCCCCCTCGCTTCTCTGCTTGCCCTTGCGCTTGGCCTCGTCCTTGGCTTTACGCTTGGCCCGAAATACCTCTGGTTGGCCGATCGGTCTCCGGATCGGGATACCCCATGGAGGGGATTCCTCGCGTTCGCTCGGAATGACAACCGCGGTACCGATCGGTCCCGCAGGTTGGAGAACCTACGCCCCATTTCCGCCGTGTTATGGAGCGAAGACTCTCCAGTCTGCGTTTGGCCGATCCACCCACCCCTGGTGTCATTCCGAGGAGGGCGAAGCCCGACGAGGAATCCCCCATGAGCGCCGATCGGTCCCGCAGGTTGGAGAACCTGCGCTCCACATCTCCTATTTCCTTTTGCCTTTTGACATTTGCCTTTTTCCTTTTCCGTCTTCCGTGGTTCGTCCTCTTCTCACCCGAACCATCGTGAGAACCATTCTCCCGTTCTCACGATGACCCGCCTCTGCCAGTCGTAGCGTTCGAAGACGTGCGAGGCTCCCTCGACTGTCTCCATCTCGACGCAAGTCCGGACGTCTCCGCCGGGACGCGCCCGGAGGACCGCTCTGTACTCTTCCGAAGCCGCCGGCGGAACCGCCTCGTCCTCCGTCCCGTGGCACAACAAAACCGGTCCGGGATACAGGGCGATCCTTTCCGTAGGACGGAGCGAGGGGAGTTCAGCCACGAGCGCGCGGCCGATCCGATGTCCGCCGTAGGGAGCCCAGCCGTAACGCCGCATCATCTCGATCTGCTCCCGGCTCTTTCTCTCCCGAGCCAACCGAAGCGGATTGCTGACCGGCGCCCAAAGTACCACGGAGGAAAGGTCGTGCCGATCACCGGCGACGTACGCGGCAACGCATCCGCCCATACTCAGACCAAGCAGGCCCAGTTTCTTCGAATCAACTTCCGGCCGTGATTCCAGCCATCGAAGCGCGCTTTCCGCATCGGCGATCTCTCCCTGGATCGTTACGTCGACGAAATCTCCCTCGCTGTCGCCGCTCCCTCGATAATCGAATCTCAAAACACCGAATCCCAGCGTGGTGAAGTATCGGGCCGCCTTCGTAAAAAGGAATCCCGGCTCCGTCTTCGTTCCCGTGAATCCCGGACACATCACAACGGCCGGAAATCTCCTCGCCGCCGGAGTGTGGAAGACGCCGCGAATGCGAAGACCTTCCTTCTCCCATTCGACCAAGGTTTCCGTTCCCGCCGAGCGCAAACAGACGAGCGGCTCTTTCTCGGGACCATACTCTTGCGGAACGTCCGCTCTTCTCTCGTTGTCTCCGCTCACACACTCTCCTTTCCGCTTTCCGCCGATGCCGTTCTCTGTCCTTCCTCGGAAGAGCACTTCCCCCTTTATCCGTGATCTTGTCGCCACACGATTCGGTTTACGGCCTCAAAGACTTTATCAACCGAAATCGCGTTCATACACCGAAAATCGATGCACCGGCGCGCATAGCAGGGGCGGCAGGGAATGGCCTCCGGCTCGACGACCTCGTGCCCCGAACCCAAAGGACCGTTTCTTTCGGCCGAAGTCGGCCCGATCAGGGCGACCGTCGGTATCCCGAGAGCGACGGCGAGATGAAGAGGGCCTGTTTCGCCCGAGACGACGAGGCGTGCCTTTCGAAACATCCCTCCGAGTTCTCGGAACGAGGTTCGCGGAGCGATGGGAATCGAGGCCATCCGCGCCGTCTTTTCGGCAAGTGTCTCCTCCCCCGGACCCCAGACGACTCCCACCGGTAGATCCAATTCCTCGCGGAGGCGTTTTGCCAACGCGGCGAACATCTCCGGCGGCCAGAGTTTCGTCCACCATCCCCCACCGATATTGAGAAGCACCGGCCGTTCCTCCAACAGGTCCCATTCCGGCGGGGGATCGATCGGAACATCATACCGGGTTTCCTCGAAAGGAAAAGGACCGGTCAAGGGAAGCGCCAATTCCCGATTCTGTTCGATTATATGAGGGAGGCGCGGTCGAATCGGCTCCGTGTACACCCACGCCGCGGGAGCCTCACGCACAAATCCGGAAGCCCGCCCGATGACGCGGGAAGAAGCGGCACGGGCCAGAAGAGCGGACTTGATCAGCCCTTGCGCATCAATCGCAACGTCGTACCGTTTTCTCTCTTCACTGAGAAAACGCATAACCTCGCCGGCCTTTCTCGGAGCGGGCACCCAACGATCAACCGCTGGGTGCCCGCTCAAAAATCGCCGTACGGCCGGACCCGCCAACCACGAAATCTCCGCTTTCGGCAATCGATCTCGTAAATCGTTGACAAGGGGAAGCGTGTGGATGGCGTCTCCCATTGCGCCGATTCTGACGATCAAGATTCTCATTCCCCTTTCTTCCCTTCGGAGACTGTTTCCGAATCTCCCGCAACGGAAACTGTTTTCTCGATCGCCCGCATGACGTGCTCCACCGAGATTCTTTTCATACACCGATGGTCGATGGGACAGACACGGAGGTGGCATGGCGCGCAATCGACACCCGATGCTCGGACCACGACCGCTCCATCCGCCGCAGTTCGCGACTCGTCGGTCGGACCGAAGAGTGTCACGACGGGACGGCCGAAAGCCGCCGCAAGATGAACGATTCCCGAATCGTTTCCGACGACGAGGTCCGCGGACGCAAGAATCCCCGCCAGTTCCGTAAGGCTCGTCCGTCCCGTCCAATCTTGGAAGTCTCCCTCTGCAGTTCGAGGAGCCTCGTTTTTTCCTCCGACAACGTGCACCTCCCACCCCGATTGCACCAACTCCCTCGCCAATTCCCCGAATCCCCCCCAACGTTTCGCCGCCCCGTAACGCGCTCCCGGAGCCAGAACGATCCGGCGCCGCCTCTTCTCCGTTTTTTCCAGACCCGCCATTCTCGGAAAATCCTTCGGATTCAATCGCGCCGTTTCGGGTGTGCCGGCGGCGCCACCGGCGCGAGCCAATTGGCGGTATTGATCCCTTTGATGATGCGGTCGCGCTTTCCAATCCAATGGCCACGTCAGCAACAAGCGGCGGCCGTGGAGCGAATATCCGATCCGCTCCGAAATCCCCGCGCGATACGCCGCAAGAGCCGTGGAAAAGGAATTCGTCATCAGAACGATTCGGTCTGCGCCTTCCCTTCGCAAAGCGGCCGTTTCCGATCCATCCAAGACACAAAGGCGTTCCTTTGGAAAAAGATCCGCAAACGGCTTTCGAAGCGCGAGAACGATTTCGGGAGGTTCCCCGCCCCACCCTCTGGGCCCCCCCGTGGCGAAATTCTGTTGGAGTCCCCGAACCGCGGGCAGGGCCATCACGAGATCGCCGAGCCAGTTCGGCATTCGGACGATAATTTTCATCGCCTTTCCCCCTCTCCCTCGAACAATCGGTCTCTGAAGAAATTGAAGTGGCGTTCCGCCGCGCCGGTATTCTCCGAAGCCGCCGCCCTCGCGGCCGCACCGCGTTGCCTCCTTAAATCTTCATCCGAGAGAAGAGCCTCCAAAGCCTCCGCCAATTCCTCGTTTTCTCGAACGGTCTCACCGCCCCGGCCCTCCAAAACTTCCACCGCGTCGCGGAAATTCTGCATATGCGGTCCCCAAAGAATCGGCACTCCCTGGACCGCAGCCTCGAAGGGGTTATGCCCGCCGTGCGGCACGAAGGAACCTCCGATGATCGCCACGGTCGCGCCCGAAAAAAGCCCGGCCAACTCTCCATGCGTATCCAGGACCAGAAGGGATTCGTCCTTCCACCCGGCGCTTCGCAACGCTCCGCCGTATTTCTTTGCAAGCGCGGGGGCCCGTTCGATATGCCGCGGTGCGAGAACGGCACGCAGCCGAGGAAAGCGGTTTCTCAAGGACCGCCACGTTCTCACAAATAACTCATCCTCTCCCGGATGCGTGCTGGCGAAGAGAAGGAATTTCCCCGACGGCATTCCTTCCGGGGCCGGCGCGGCGCCCCGATCAAACTTGATATTCCCGAGAACCGAGACGTTCCGTGCCCCGAGAATTCGGAATCGCTCGGCATCCTGCACCGTCCGCGCTCCGACCGCTCGAACACACGCCATCGTCCCGCGAAGGAATTCCACGGCGCGGCGGTACCGCCGCCAGGCCCGGTCACTGATTCGGCCGTTGGCGATGAAAAGCGGAATGTTGTGTTGGGACAATTCCGAGTAGAGTTTCGGCCAAATCTCCGTCTCCATCACGATGAAGAAGCGCGGAAGGGGGACGGAGGAGAGATGCCTTCGGATCGCAAAACCGAAATCGAACGGAAGATAGCGCACGAATTCATTGCCGAGAAGTTTTCGCGCCCGAGCCTGCCCCGTTTCCGTGACCGTCGAGAGGATCAACGCATCGTCCGGATAGGCCCGTGCGAAGAGGCGCACGAGCGGCATCGCGGTTTCGACCTCCCCGACCGAACACGCGTGGAACCACAGCGACCGCGCCGGACGAACGGAGCGGTCGGAGCGCACATCGGAGGTCGAAGAATCACGCCTTGAAATGTCTCTTTCTCTCTTCGAAACCCGTTCCGAACCCTCACCCGGAAGACGACAATCCCCCGCGCGCGTCGAAGGGAAACCAACCCCGAGACCGAAACGTTGCACAATTCCCGGCCCCCTCCGGTTCCGGACGGTGCGAAGAAGATAGCGAGGGGCGGACCCGAGAAGAAAGAGGGAATAGAGAATTCCGTACCCGCGTGGAACTGTCGAATCTTTTCTGTACATCACCGAGGAACGTTATCAGAGAAACACGCTGGAGAATAGATCGAGACTCCTGCCGGGACTTCTCTTCCCTTCCACCGCGGGATGTCGAAGTTGGTTCATCGGAAAAATTTGTGGGGGAAAGATCGCTGTTCACCGGGCACTGAAGACGCTCGAACGTCTTGAGTCAAAGGATGCTCAATTCCCTGATGAGGATCTGTATCGAAACACTCGCTCCGAAACGTGCGAAGAGCCGGCGTGCCCGATCAAGGTCACTTGGGGTGTCAACCGTCAATCGAATCTTCCCGGCGCCTGGATACGGACAGTCGAAATACGACAATCGAAAACGGTCGGGTCTTCGATAGAAGAACGGCATCACGTGTTCGCGTTCGTACGGATCCCGGGCCTCCCTGGCGGCTTGGATAAGAAGTTCAGCCCGAACCGCTTCGCTTCCCGTCCCGTACGGCCAGCCGCGGGCCTGGGCCGCATCCGCTCCTTCCACCACTCCGGCCGCCACGCCGCGCATCGCCTCCGGAGCCAAAAACGGGTTGTCTCCTGTGACACGCACCACCACCTTCGGCCCGAACCGTTCCACCGCACCGGCAAAGCGTCCCAGAACGTCTTCTTCGCTTCCTCGAAAAACGTCCCATTTCCTTCGCCGCGCAAGAGCCTCGAGCGGGTCGTTTTCGGGAGAATCGGGAATCGCCAGGATTCCCGGCCGCCCAAAAGCCGCTTCGGCCCGAAACATCACCTGCTCGGTCAACGTCCGTCCGCCGAGGTCCGCAAGGGCCTTCCCCGGAGTCCGTGTGGATCCCACGCGGCTTTGCAAAATGACGCGAACGTTCTTCTCGAAATCGCCGCTCCCTCCCGTGCCCCCGTCCCCGGAACCGCTCTCTGCTCCTCTCCTCGTCACGAGCCGGCCGTTGGTTCCTCTTCCGACTTCGCCGCTGGTTCTCGTTCCGAGCCGGAGTTCCATCCGCCCTCGCCGATCACAATCGCCGTGGCCAAACCGCCGGCGTGCGTAATCGCAAGATGCCATCTCATTATTCCTCGTTCACAGGCAATCACTGCGGCCCGGCCCGAAAGATAGAGTCGCGGTTCCTTTCCTTTCTCCCGCCGTACCTCGATCATCTTCCAACCGACGCCGTGGGAGAGGCCTGTTCCGAGCGCCTTGGCGGTCGCTTCCTTCGCTGCGAAGCGCGCCGCCAGTCGCTCGGCCGGCGACGAAAACCTCAGACAGTATCGAACCTCTTCCTCGGTGAAGACACGTCGGAGAAAGCGTTCACCGAACCGCTCCAACGTCCTCGCCACACGTTCCACCTCACAGTGGTCGATCCCCAGACCTCGAATGACCCCGAGAGGAATCCCGGCGTGGCGCACTTTCCTCTTCGATCCGGCTCCGGAACCGCTGGACGATCTATTCCCCCTGCTCGTTCATGCCGATCTCGAGTTTCCCTTCCTCTCGAACCGCGTCCCACGGCACCCGGACGATTTTTACGGCGTTTTTGGTTTCCGGAAGGTTCCCGGCGATGTTGAGTTTCTCGAAGATCAGCGCGAACTTTTTCTCGAAGTCCGCGATGATTCTCTCGAGATTCTCGCGCGGCATCGTCAGAATCTCCCTCTTGAACGGCCCCAGCCCTTTCTTTCGCGTCTTGTAATAGAATTGCTCATCCGTCTGCCCTTCTTTCCGTTCCCCTGCGCAGTTCTCATCCAGCCACGCGTAGATTCTCTTCTTGAGGTCCTCAGGCATTGCTCCGCAATCGTACACGAGGTTTTGGAAGGCGGTCGCAAGATGAACCTCGATTGCGGTAGCCTCGACGAATTTCGAAAAGGCCTCCTCGGGAAGCGTCGAGGCGCCATGCTGAACCGCTCCGCCTAATCCGTACTCTTTCCGCGCAATCTCCGAGATCGCCTTCATCGCATCGAAATCGATCGCAACCTCGGCGATGCTTCCGTCCGGGAGAACGGTTCCACCGTGGGAGGTTCCCGTCTGGATCGAGATCTTTGATATGCCGATCAGATCCGAGCCGTAAGCGGACAGCGCCTCCTTGTATTCCTTCATAAAAGCGTGAAACTCCTCCGGCGTCGAATTCTTTTGTCCCACCTCGCCGATCTCGCCGCCGACCGAAACGGTCACGCCGCGCGGCTCCAACTCGCGAATGAAGGCTGTCATGTCAGCGCAAACCCGCGCGTTCTCCCGCTGCTGTTCCTCCAAAGTCGGCAGCGACAGATCCACGAGAGTGGAACTGTCGATGTCGATGTTGTAGAAGCCCGCCGCCATGGCCTCGCGAATCAGAGTCTTCAAGCCGGCCTTTTCTTTCGCCGGATCCGCCTTGTAGTTGGACGCGTTGATCTGCGCATGATCGGCCTGAATGAAGACCGGTCCCTTCCACAGTTCGCGGATCGCCGCCGCCAAAATCTGTGAGGCGTATTCCGCCGGACGTTGCATCGTGTACCCCATCTCCGATTTGGCGATCTCGAAAATGAAGGAGCCGGCGTTGATCCGTAACGCCTCCCGGAAAATCACCCGCGCCGTTTCATAGGTCAAGGTCCGAAGGTTGATGGCGGGAACGGTGTATCCTCCCTTCGCTTCGCCCCTTCCGACCGCGATATAGAGGTCATGGATCGAGGCCGGTTCGATCCCGACGGCGCGCGCCGCGCGGCGAATCAACCACTGGCATCGGGCCTTCACGAGCGGCTCATCGTTCGCGGCGGCATTAAGCGCGAGACGGTCCACGAGACTTCCGCGAAGTTCCGCCGCGTTCGTAACCTTTACGTCGTCTCCCTCAACCTCGAGAATCCCCTCGATGGCTTTCTCCAAATCACTCAGATCCCTGAAGAACATCGTTCTTCCTCCTTAACTTTGACTTTTCGGCGCCTCCGAAACGGTTGAACGCGCCGCGGAATTCGACACGCCGAAGAAATTCTTCCTCGAAAAGATCCCATCCCCATCGAATTTTCTGCCCGCGTTATAGCGGCTCTTCTCCCCCATTTCAATCGCTTTTCCTCTCGGGAGGGCGGGTGCCTGCCATATTGAGGGCAGGGGTAAATTTCGGTCAACAGGCCGTCCTGGAGTCGCAGGCTTCCTGCCGGCCGGAAGGAAGCCCAATTTTCCAACCCGCGCAGGCGAACGTAGCGATGGAGAAGCCGGCGTCGCGGTGCGCTCTTGCCTTCGTCCTCGCCCTCACGCTTGCCCCTGCCCTCGCCCTCTTCCTTTTGCCTTTTTCTTTTTTCCTTTTGCCTTTCGCCTTTTGACTTCTGCCTCTTGACTTTTTCTTTTTCCGTGCCTTCCGTGATTCCTTTCCTTCCGTGTGTTCCGTGTCTTCGGTGGTTCATTCCTTTCCGCGTATTCCGTGTCTTCCGTGGTTCATTCCTTTCCGCGTTATTCCGTGCCTTCCGTGGTTCCTTTCCGCATCATCCGTGGTCCCGCTTTTGAGGTATATCTTTCCTCTTGCCACGGAACTTCGGGACACCGAGAATTTCCTTATGACCGTCCTCACCGTGGAACCCCCGGCGCTGCTTCTCGCTGATGTCCATCTCGGAAGCGATCCCGCCGTCAGCAAACGCTTCTGCTCTTTGCTCGAACGAATCCCTCCAACGACCACCGTCATTTCACTCGGTGATCTTCTCGATGTCTGGGCGGAAGGTTCCCGCTACGACTTCGGAAGCGATTATCCGGAGATCGAACGGCTCCGCACCTTCCCCACCTATTATCTCCGCGGCAACCGTGATTTTCTCCTCGGCCCACGCTGGGAACATTTGACGAAGGGAAACGTTCTGGGAGACGAGACGGAGATGCGGTTCGGAAATCGAACCTTCCGCCTTCTCCACGGGGACACGCTTGTGGAACGAGATCGAAGATACAAAATCTGGAGAAGGATCGCCCGGAGCCTTCCGTTTCGACTTCTGGCATCCTCACTAGGAGAGTCCGCAGCGCGTTCCCTGGCCGGAGGGCTGCGAAACGCGGGACGGATCGAGGTGGAACACAAGAAGGAGGATACGATGACGATCGCGGCCGAAACAGCAAAGGATTCCCTTGGAAGCGCCGATGTTCTTGTCTGCGGCCACACGCACAAACCCGGCCTCGTCGAGTTTCCGGACGGGAAGAAGTGGTTCACCCTGGGCTCCTGGGATTGCGGCGGTGAGGTGTTGTGTCTGGGGTCCGAGGAGACGGCGGTGCTGGTGACTCCAGAGGAAGCCCCGGAACGTCTTCGTTGATTCATCACCGATCCGATATCGGCTGATAGAAATTTTCCTTCTTCCCCTTCCGATTTTGCTTCCTATACTTTTGTCTTTATGACGCTCGTAGCGAAATTGTTATTGGGTCTTCTTGTCGGTTTTGCACTGATGGGGCTTGGAATGTGGGGGATTCTTGTGGGCAAGACTTTGGGGGCCACCT
>RFFU01000076.1 GCA_003697085.1 Candidatus Hydrogenedentota bacterium | reverse complement strand
GGGGCGAAGGCAGGAGTAGGGGCGGAAAAAGACGCTACCGCGCTTGTTCTCGTCCGTGCTCGTCCCGGCGAGGACGCCGGGGCCTCCATCGGTGGACAAGCAATGGAGGGGCGGATGCCCTCGTCCGCCCTACCGCGCCGAGGCATACGCCTCAAGGTCTATCCCTGGGAATCTCCAACGGCTCGTGAACCCGTTCCAAGGCGTTTGCGACTGTCCAAACCTACCTACAAATCCAAACTGCGCGCTTTTCCCTCTTCAGAACTTTCTTCGGAGAACCAGGATGATATTATGGAAGGGCGATGATACCGGAGGCCGTTGAATTCAGGGAAGTCACGAAGGTTTACGCGCAAGGAACTCGTGCGGTGGACAACGTCACGTTTTCAATCCACCGCGGTGAAATCTTCTCCTTGCTCGGACCAAATGGTGCCGGGAAGACGACCCTGATCCAAATTCTTTCGGGAATCGTCGAGAAGACCGCGGGAAAGGTCTTTGTGGAGGGAGTCGACCTGGATCGTGATCCCTACGACATAAGGCGGCGTCTCGGGTATGTCCCGCAGGAGATCGCCTTCGATCCGTTCTTTACGCCTCGCGAGATTCTCCGTTTGACGCGCGGGTATTTCGGCCTACCGCCGGATCAAGCCTATTGTGAGGAGTTATTGCGGACGTTCGCCTTAGCGGAGAAGGGAGACGAGAAGGCGCGGCAACTTTCCGGAGGAATGCGCCGCCGGCTTTTGATTGCCCGCGCCCTGGTTCATCGACCGACGGTATTGCTTCTGGACGAACCGACGGCGGGGGTGGATGTCGAGTTGAGGAGGTCGTTATGGGAGACGGTTCGGCGTTTGAAAGAGTCCGGAACGACGATCCTTCTCACCACGCATTACCTCGAAGAGGCGGAGGAATTATCGGACCGAACCTGCATTCTTTCGGAAGGGCATATTCTGGCGTTGGATGAGACCGACTTGCTTGTCGAAAAGATGGGCCGAGATCGGGTGATCGAGTTGTTCCTGGAGGATCTTCCGCATTCGATTCCCGAGATTCTGGTTCCGTACCGCCCCCGCGTCGCGAACGGCCGTCTTTATCTCTCCTACGCGCCCGGAGAAGCGGGCCGTGTGCTCAAGATTATCGCCGGATCGGATTTGAGGGTTCGTGATCTCCGCGTCCACACGGACGATCTCGAGGACATCTTTCTGAGACTGACGAGGGAAGCGGCGTGAACGGAGCGGCGAGGCAGGCGCTTCCTCTCCCGGAGCATCTTCGGCCTGTTCCGGTGGCCGGTTTTATCCCGCGCGGTTTCTTGACTCTTTTGTGGAAAGAGATCTGGCGTTTCCTTAAAGTCATCAACCAAACGGTTCTGGCTCCGGTAGTCACGAACTGTCTCTATCTGGCGGTTTTCGGCGTTGCGATCAGTCGCCGCGCTTCGAGTTGGCCCGGAATCAGTTATATGGAGTTTCTGGTTCCGGGGTTGGTGATGATGGGCTTGATCCAGAATTCGTTTCAGAATTCGAGTTCGACGATCATCATCGCCAAGTACCAGGGGACCATCTCGGACCTTCTGGTCGTGCCGATGCGTCCGGGAGAATTGGCGGCGGCGTTCGCACTCTCGGGAATGCTTCGCGGTTTGATCGTGGGCGTTGCAACGTATCTCTCTTCCCTGGTCTTCATTCCCGTTCGTCTTGTTCATCCCTTCGGAGCGCTCGGAACGGCGATGGTCATCGGAGTGACTTTCGCCTCGCTCGGAGCCGTGGTCGCGATCAAGGCGAAGGATTTCGACGAGATCGCTCGAATTCAGCATTTTCTGCTCCTGCCCCTCGTTTTTCTGGGAGGTGTTTTCTTTTCCGCGAAACATCTTCCCGGACGATGGGCGAACGTGGCGCTTTTCAATCCCATCTTCCATATGATCGACGCCTTTCGGCATTCGATGCTGGGGAGGGGAGACCTTCCCCTCCTCCTCGATCTCGCCGGTGTTGGCTTCTGGTGTGTCCTGGCGACGGGAGCGCTGTATTTCGTCTTTTTGACCGGAAAGTGGCTTCGTCAATGAACGGGCGGCGACGGTGGGGGCGAGAGAATGTCAAGGACGGCTTCCGCGGTTGGACTTCATTGTTGCATAACGTTCGCGCTCCGATCCCGGAAGGGGCAAAGGAGGGATCGGAAAAAGAAAGTGGAAGAGATCCGGCGCGGCTATTCGGGAGCGCGGGGAGAGGGGGGACGGCGTGAGGGTGGCGGAAGATCCGTTCGACCGATTTCGGGAATGGTACGAGGAGGCGTGTCGGGATCCTCGGGGGGAGGTTCCGGAGGCGATGTGTCTCTCCACGGTGGATGAAAAGGGGAGACCGGACGCACGGTTTGTTTTGTTGAAGGGATTTGACGAGCGCGGATTCGTCTTCTATACGAACACAAACTCGCCGAAGGCGAGGCAGATGGAGGGAAACCCGGCGGTGGCTTTGACGATTTATTGGGAGCGTTTCCGGAGGCAGGTCAGGATTCGTGGGCGGGCGGAGCCGGTGAGCGAAAAGGAAGCCGATGAATATTTCGCGACGCGGCCTCGTGTCAGTCGTCTCGGCGCCTGGGCCTCGGAACAGAGCCAACCCTTGAAGAGTCGCTTTACGCTTTTGAGGCGGGTGGCGGTAGCAGCGAGGCGGTTCGGCACTGGTGAGGTACCTCGTCCGCCGTTCTGGAGCGGGTATCGCGTGGTTCCGGAGACGATCGAGTTTTGGAGCGAGGGAGTGTTTCGGCTCAACGATCGCATCATTTTTCGGCGCGATCAAGAGGGGCGAGGCTGGAGCGCAACGCGATTGTATCCGTGAGGGAAGACGGAGGAAGCTGAATTCTCGCTTGCGATGCGGCGTCGGTTCGGAGAAAGGAGAAGGAAGGGATGAAGCGGAGTGTGATTACCGGAATGGGGTATTATCTTCCGGAGCGCATCGTAACGAACGCGGACCTCGAGAAGATGATGAACACTTCCGACGAGTGGATTGTTCAGCGAAGTGGAATTCGGGAGCGCCGCTACGCGGCGGAAAACGAAGCGACGGCGGATCTCGGATTTTACGCGGCGATGCGGGCCCTCGAGGATGCGGAAAGGAAACCGGAAGAGATCGACAGGATCATCTTCGCGACGCTGTCTCCGGATTACTACTTTCCTGGCTCCGGAGGATTGGTCCAGGAGAGGCTCGGGATCGAACCGATGGCGGCGTTGGATGTGCGCAATCAATGTTCCGGATTCCTCTACGGGCTCGACGTGGCCGACGCTTTCATCCGATCGGGGAAGGCGCGGTGTGTGTTGTTGGTCGGTGCGGAGGTTCACTCGCGGAGTCTCGATTATTCCGACGACGGACGCCACGTCGCCGTGCTTTTCGGAGACGGGGCCGGTGCCGTGGTGATCGAAGGAAGTGATGACGGTGCGGGTATCAAGGACGCAATGCTTTTCGCGCAGGGGGAATACGCGCGCGAGTTGATGGTGGAGTGTCCGGGAACACGCTCGGGACTGATCAGCCCGCGGATGTTTGAGGAGAAGCGGATTTATCCGACGATGAACGGGCGGTTTGTTTTCAAGCATGCCGTGACGCGAATGGTGGAGACGACGCGGAGAATTCTTGAAAAAAACGGACTCTCGACCGAGGATATCGACCTCTATGTTTTTCACCAAGCGAACCTCCGGATCAACCAGATGGTGAGCCGGGAATTGGGACTGTCCGAGGAGAAGGTCTTTAACAATATCGAGCGGGTCGGTAACACCTCGGCGGCCTCGATTCCCATCGCCCTCTGTCAGGCGCGGGAATCCGGGCGATTGAAGCGAGGGGATACGGTGCTTCTGTGCGGCTTCGGAAGCGGATTCACGTGGGGCGCGATCCTATTGGAGTACTGAGGAGGAGAGAGGCGGGCCGGTGGAGATTGCGTATGACGGCGGGAACGAGATGACGTGGGCCTCGTCGGTCTCGGACGATCCGGAATTGACGGAGGCTCTTTCGGCGGCGGCGGTGAGCATACGGGAGGGGTTGCGGGGCCGCCCCCCTGATCTCGTCATCGCCTTCGCTTCGGAACACCACCGCGCGGGATACACGAATGTCGCGCGCCTTCTCGCAGCGGAGTTCCCGGGGACGCGGATCGTGGGGTGTTCCGCGGGGGGAGTGATCGGGGGAGGAGAGGAAGTCGAACACAGACCGGGGGTTTCGCTGACGGCGGCCGCTCTGCCCGGCGTTTCCGTCGATGTGATCCGGATCCGCAACGAGGAACTTCCCGGGCTGGATTGCAGCCCGCGGGAATGGCGGGCGCTTGTGAAGGGAGAGGACGAGTCGAGATTCGAGGGGCGGAGTGAGAGGGAGGAAGCGGATGAAGGAGAAGAGGACGTCGAGCATTTCATTCTTTTCGCCGATCCGTACAGTTGCGATGCGGAACGCTTGATTCAAGGCTTGGATTACGCCTTTCCCAGTTCCATCAAGATCGGCGGGATCGCTTCGGGGGGACAGGTGACGGGGTACAATGTTCTCTTTCGGGATGAGGAGGTGTTTCAGGAGGGAGCGGTCTTGGCCGTTTTGAAGGGAAAGATCGAGTGTGATGCCATTGTGGCTCAGGGGTGCCGACCGATAGGGGTACCGATGACGGTAACGGCGGGAGGAAACAACGTCATTCGGACGTTGGACGGACGTCCGGCGCTTTTGGTCCTGCAAGAGATATTTGAAACTCTGGATCCAAGGGATCGGGAGCTCTTCCGCAATTCGCTCTTCTTGGGCCTGCTCTCCAGGCCCTATGAAGAGGAGTACGGGCCGGGGGATTTTCTTGTCCGCAATCTCGTCGGAGTGGATCCCTCGAGTGGTGCGTTGATGATCGGAGCGGTCGTGAAGGTGGGACAGATCGTGCAATTTCACCTTCGCGACGCCGAGACCTCCGCGCAGGATCTCGAACTCTTGTTGGACCATTACACGACGTTGCCCCTTTCGGAGTCTGTTCGCGGCGCGCTTCTCTTTTCCTGCCTCGGGCGGGGGATGTATCTTTACGGGCGGCCGAATCACGATACCGATCTTTTTCGGGAGAAACTCGGAAACATTCCGGTGGGAGGATTCTTTGCGAACGGTGAGATCGGGCCGATTCAAGGAACCACCTACATTCACGGGTACACGAGTGCTTTCGGACTCTTTCGTCCGAAGGGGTGAAGAAGGTGAGGAGTGTTTGAATTTTCGTAACGCGTAATGGACTTTAGGGCCTACACCCCCGTCTTTTTTTCGTCGCGTGCACCGCGAAAATGCGAGACACCCCGCCGAGCAATAACGATGAATTTGAGGAGGTAAGAACTATGGTTTGAAGGTGTGGCGGCAAGCAATTTCTCCGATCTTTCGTCGGAGAATTCGGAAACCCAGCACACCGAGGAACTCTCCCTTCCGCCCAAATTGGCCCCTCTTTTT
Source organism: Candidatus Hydrogenedentota bacterium (assembly GCA_003697085.1). Taxonomy (GTDB): domain Bacteria; phylum UBA8481; class UBA8481; order UBA8481; family J006; genus J006. The sequence continues at coordinate 53,771 of RFFU01000076.1, read as the reverse complement.
CGCGACCTCCAGCTCGAAAACGGCCAAGCCTCGGCCTCAGGTTGGAGACCCCGCGTCCGCTACCAGAAGGCAGGATGCCTGCGTTACGTTGCGAACTCCTTGAAAGCGCGGCGTTTGCTTGTTACGCTTCGCCGAATTTTTCGAGAAGGAGTCGAACGTGGTCGAACTGCCGAAACGATTCGCTCACGCCGAGGCGGAAAAGAAATGGTACGAACGCTGGGAAAAGGAAGGCGCTTTCCGCGCCGATCCCACGTCGTCGAAACCGGCGTACTCCATCGTAATCCCTCCGCCCAACGTCACCGGAGCCCTCCATATGGGCCACGCGCTCAACAACACCATCCAGGACATCTATGCCCGGTACAAGAGGATGAACGGCTTCGACGTGCTCTGGCTTCCCGGAACGGACCACGCCGGCATCGCAACCCAGAATGTCGTGGAGAAGCAGTTGGCGGAGGAGGGACGAACCCGGGACGATCTCGGTCGCGAGGCCTTCGTGGAACGGGTCTGGGAATGGAAGAAGAAGTCGGGGGGAACGATCGTCAAGCAACTCAGGCGACTCGGTGCTTCCTGCGATTGGTCGCGCGAGCGCTTTACGATGGACGAAGGCCTTTCCCGCGCGGTCCGGCAAGTCTTCGTCTCGCTCTTCGAGGAAGGCTTGATCTACCGCGCCTACCGGCTGGTGAATTGGTGCACGCGGTGCCGGACGGCGTTGTCGGACATCGAGGTGGAGCATGAAGAGAGACGCGGCCATCTCTGGCACATCCGGTATCCCTTCGCCGACGGAAGCGGGGAGATCGTGATCGCCACGACGCGGCCGGAGACGATGTTGGGAGACACGGCCGTCGCGGTCCACCCGGACGACGAACGATACGCGAACCTGGTGGGAAGAGAACTGATCCTTCCGTTGGTCGGAAGGCGGATACAACTGATTGCGGATGAATACGTCGATCGCGAATTCGGAAGCGGGGCGGTCAAGATCACGCCGGGGCACGATCCGAACGACTATGAAATCGGTCTCCGGCACAATTTGCAGATGATTAAAGCCTTTACTGATCGCGGCTTTATCTCGGAGGAAATCCGTGACGGGGCGCGGGAACCGTGGGATCCCTCGCGTTATATCGGTATGGAACTCATGGAATGCCGCCGGGCCTGCCTCGAGGATCTCGAGAAGGCCGGTCTGCTCGTCAAGACGGAGGATCACGAACATGCAATCGGTCATTGTTACCGTTGCAAGACGCCGGTCGAGCCCTTTCTGACGCCGCAGTGGTTCGTCAAGACCGAACCGCTGGCCCGTGACGCGATCGCGGCCGTTGAAGAAGAACGGACGCGGATCGTTCCCCGGCACTGGACAAAGACGTACTTCGAATGGATGCGAAACATCCGGGACTGGTGTATCTCTCGGCAGATCTGGTGGGGCCACCGCATCCCGGCATGGTATTGCCGAAGCTGCAGCGGAGACGCGATCCTGGATGCCGGCTCCACACTTCTGATCGATACCGGTGCCGAGCCGATCGTTTCCGAAACCGAGCCGTCCGCTTGTCCGAAATGCGGCGGAACGGAACTCGTGCGCGACCCCGACGTCCTCGATACCTGGTTCTCTTCCGCCCTGTGGCCCTTCTCGACGATGGGATGGCCCGAGGAGACGGCCGAGTTGCGGCGGTATTATCCGACTTCGCTTCTGGTGACCGGTTTCGACATTCTCTTCTTCTGGGTCGCGCGGATGATGATGATGGGCCTGAAATTCCGCGGCGACGTTCCCTTTTACGACGTCTATATTCACGCCTTGGTTCGCGATGCCGAGGGGCGGAAGATGTCCAAGACGAAGGGAAACGTGATCGATCCGCTGGAGGTGATCGAGGAGATGGGGGCGGACGCGTTTCGGTTCACATTGGCCGCGTTTTGTGCTCAGGGGCGCGACATCAAATTAGACGAGCGCAGGATTGAGGGATATCGAAATTTCGTCACAAAGATTTGGAATGCTGCTCGGTTCACGTTCGCCCTTCACGCGGAGAGCGGAGACGAAGCGGAGGCAACGGGAGCCGGCGTGAGGAACGAGACGGAGGCGAACCGTGGCGGAAGGGGAGAGGGAACGGCGGCGAAGGGGGAGGAAGCCTTGGAGGATCGCTGGATCCGTTCGCGGTTGCGGAAGATGATCCGCGCGGTTCGAACGGGAATCGATTCCTATAACATCGATCGTGCCGCCGACGCCTTGTACGCATTCTTCTGGCGCGAATTTTGCGACTGGTATCTCGAGGTGATCAAACCGAGGTGTCGGTCGGGCGACTCGGCGGCGCCGCGATGTGCGCGGGAAGTGCTCGAGGTCTTCCTCCGCGCGGCTCATCCCTTTATGCCGTTCGTTACGGAGGAACTCCACGAGATCGCTTCGGGAACAGGGTTTCTTGATTTCGCTCCGTTTCCGTCCGAGGAAGAATTTTCTTCCGACGAGGAGGCGGAAGCGAGGTTCGAGCGGATGCGGGAAGTGATCACCCTTGTTCGGCGGTTGCGTGCCGAGTTCGGCGTGCAGCCGGGAACGGAAGTTTCCGTTCTTCTCGTCGATCCGCGAGGTCTTCTTGGCGCCGAGGTGGAACTTCTCAGAACGCTGGCGCGAGCCGTACCGAAGGTTGTATCCGAGGCCGCCCCGGCGAAAGGTTCGGCCGTTTCCGTCGTGGGGGCAATTCAAGTCATTTTGCCTTTGGAGGGGGTCGTGGACATCGAGGAGCAGAGGAAGCGACTGACTCGGGAAAAGGACCGTTTGGAAGGGTTGATCAACTCGTCCCGGAAGCGCTTGGAGAACGAGGGTTTTCTAGAGAAGGCGCCTCCGGCGGTCGTGGAGCAATCGCGGCGGATGTATGAGGAGTTGAAAGAGAAGTATGCGAAGGTTGGGGAAGTATTGGAGATGTTAGAGAGGGTGTGACACGGGGGATGGGAGGGGCGGGAGTTGGGGGAACCGCAAGAGGATGACGAGGAGCATTGCGGGGCAAGGACAGCGGATCGGGTCGGTACCTGCGGAGGAAAAATTTTTTACACAAACGTTTGCATAAAGCTCTGTTCCTATATAAATGCCTCATTTTAGAGGAATTATCACTTTTTCTTCTTGGCACGATGCTTGCAAACTTGAAGCAGAGCGGATAGGCCTCAGTTGTGTGAGTTCCGCCGCGGAGGGCGGCGAAGTGCTGAAGGGCGCGGAAGCGGAGGAGATAGGGAGAAGGTACGGAAGGGGGCGTGCAGAGAAGGAAGGGAAAAGAGGAGTCAAAGCAGGAGAAGGAAGGGAGCGAGAGGCGATGAGGGGAGAAGCGAGAGGATGATGGTGGCGGAGAGTGCGGAGAGTATTATAAGGGAGCGGAGGAGGAACCCGGAGATGGGGACGGGCAGACGCGCCCGGCCAGGAAGTCACGGCGAGTCGGGATTTACCCTGCTGGAGATGCTGACGGTGGTGATTATGATTTCGATCGTCCTTGCGGTCGGGTTTCCGAGTTACGTCGAGTTTTACCGTTCGTCGTCGTTGGTTGCGATTCAGACGGCGGTGGCCTCGAAGTTGCGGGAGGCGCCGGTATTAGCGCGGGCGTTACGGAAGCCGGTGCGGGCGGTGGTGGATCTGGACAACGAGCAGGTGTGGTTGGAGGTGGACGGAGCGCAGTTTGGATCGAAGGTCCCCTCGGATCCGGGGCGGGCGGAGATCGAAGCGATTGCAGATGCGACGGCGCCGATGACGACGGGGCTGGCGAAGTTTCGTTTCGATTATTGGGGCACGGTGACGGAAGAGAACGCGTCGGTAAACTCGTACACGATCCACTTCGGAAACCAGGGCGGATCGTATACCTCAGCGGATCCCGACTATAACTTTCGAACGATCACTATGGTAACGGCGACGGCACGTGTCGAAAATTATCCGGTGGGATGTTTCGGAACCAATCCGTGGGGAACATGGCAGAAATGCTCCGACGTGAATTTTTGATTAAGGGAAAGATAACGGAGAGGAAGAGGCTTTTGCGGGAGGTGACAGGCCTGGGAGCGCCGGCGGCGGCAGCGAGAGGAAAAGGCAAAGCGGCACGCCGCCGTCGGTCCAAGCGGGAGGGATTCCTTCTGGCGGACGCTTTGATCGCGGCGGCGGTGATCTTCGCCGGGTTGGGAACGCTGGTCAACACGATGCCGCAGTTGACCGTTTTGGCGACGAAACAGAGAGTCCAGTTGGACATCGACTTTTATGCCCAATCCAAGCAGGAGGAATTGCTGGCGACCAGTTACGATCAGATTTTGCCGTCGGACAGCGGCGATTTCACCTCGCTTCTCGGATCCAACGCGCCGGCCGTCGCAGCCGGATATACCTGGAGTTACACCTCAAAGGAGGTGATCCCGGGGATCATGAAGGAGGTGGTCCTCAGTGTCACGTACAACAGCGGTGCCGTTACGGTAAACTCTCCGGACCTCACCTTCTACGTCGTGGATTTCGACAATGTCGTCTAAGTTTTCTTTCGCGCGTGATGGGGTGCGGCGGCGTTGGAACGAAGAACGCGGCTTGAGCCTTATTGAATTATTGGTCGCGATGGTTTGCATCTCGATCATTCTGGTTGCGTTCACCCAAATGTTTACGGGACTGACCGATTCGTGGAGAAGGGGATTCAACAAGACGCGCCTGAAGGAGAACCTCGGTGTCATCCTGGCGACGATCGGCCCGGACATTCGCTCGGCCGTACCTCCCTACGACGAAGATGCGGCCAACGAGATCAACTTTGTCGGATTGAACAACACCCCCACGCTGACGAACTCGAAGGAAGACGAGATCAAATTCCACGCGGCCACGCGTTCCGTAGATGAGGGAACCGCTTCAGGAAACTACGGTTCGGAGATTCAAAGAATGTATTATTGGCTGAAACAGGACGGGACTTCCCTGCAGATCCAACGCGAGAAGCGCACGTCCAAGACGACGGATGCGATCATGGATTTTTCAGTGGCATCGAGCGGGGGAACGCCGTTTGCCTTCCATATGCGCCGGCTGGACGGGGAGTATTACGATGCGGCGATGGGCACCTGGGCCACCACCTGGGATGCGCAGGCCAAGAACAAACTCCCGGACTTGGTCAGGCTGACCCTGGGAACGAATATCGACGAGGACACGGAGACGATCGTGGTGGTCCTTCGGCCCCGCGCACGGGAGGTGAACATTACGCAATGAGTCTCTTTCGCCCCCGAACGATGAAGCGCGGTGATTCCGGGTTCGCTCTGGTGATCGCGCTGATGCTGATGGTGATGGCGGTCTTTATGGTCACGACCTACGCTTCCGTTCTTCAAGCGAACGCGGGAAGCGGAACACGCCAGAAGGGCGAAGTCGAGTCGGCCAGTGCCGCGACGGCGGCGATCTATCGTGTCGCCGGAGAACTTCTCGCCGATACCAACGTCGTCACCCCCGATTACGCCGACAGCCGCATCGTCGTCACGGAAGTGCTCTTTCAAGCAGCCAAGACGGAAGGATTGCCGGATACCCTGGTGATCAGTCAGGTGACCCCCTATGGCCCGGGCGGATCCACGGATGAGTGGGTGGAGATTTATAATCCCACGTCGGAAACGGTTTCCCTCAAAGGCCTCAACCTTCGTCGGGCTTCAGACGGGGCTAAAGTCACAAAATCCGATTTTCCGAATACATCTGTCATCGCCCCATATTCCTACTACCTTATGGCGCGGCTTCAGTATAATCCCGCTCTCTACGCTGGCAACGTTGTCGCCGATTCGAAATACAAGGGAACGACGAGCCTCACATCTACCACTGGTGTGGTGTTGCGTTATGGAAATAGCGGAGCCATCGTGGATGCCGTCGGTTGGAACGGAACGGTTGGCGAAGGAACGCCTTTACCGGCCCCGGTGAACAAAGCCACTGTCAAGCGCAAGAATGACGACGCCTACGGCGCGATCGTCGATTCCAACGACAACGCAAGCGACTTCTTTCCGTGGAGCACGACCGACACCGCACCGCGTAACTCCGCCACCCCTCCCAAACTCCCTCCCGTTCCCGGCCCCAACGCCGATCGCCGGAATGAATTCATCGAGATCCAGAATACGGATTCGAAATCGATCGATCTCGTCGCCGACCAGTACTGGATTGTCGTCGGCGATGCGAACGCACCGCTGGCGAAACGTCGCTATCTCTATCCCATCGACGGCGGCGCCGATACGCTTGGCCCCTACGAAGTCGGCCTGATCGTCGCGCTCGACGCCGATTCCGCCAAGATCGCGCAGATGAGCGGGAAGACGACGGCCGACATCCGCTGGTTCGGAACCGGTCCCTCCGGATCGGGTCCCACCGATACGATGATCGGCCGGATCAACGGAACGACCTATCCAACGAATGCTCTTCAGGATACGGGCGATATTATTGTGATCGGGTATGGCGGTGCAGCAAAGCCTCAATGGTACGGCGTCGCCTTTCCGGACGGTATCCCCTCCGGAGGGACCGATACCTCCTGGAAGAGACACTCGGAGAAGGTCAGCGATGACAACGTCTCCCCGTACGACGGCTTCGATGCGACGAATTGGGAGACGGGAACGGCCGATCCCGGAATCGCCTTCTCCGTCCAGACGACGGGAGTCGACGGTGCTCCGGACCTGGGATGGTATCCATGGAACGACACGCCGTGGACGCAGATCGGAGAGGGAATCTATTACCGGGTCCGCGTCTTCGATGAGGCCGCCAAGGTCAATCTGAACACCATCCAGGCCACCAATACCGTTTCCGACTCCCTCTTCCGCGAACTCCTCGCCATCAAACCGATGCCGCCCTTCACGGGTGTCACGGCCTATTCCTCCGTGGCTATCAACAACCTCAGCAACGAACTGATCGCCAACTGGAAATCCGCCGGTGCTTCCAACGCGAAACTCCTGAGTCCTTCGTCCCAGTATTTGATCCATCCGGCCGGCGCATCCTTCCGAAAATACTGGTATCCTTATTTCACCGTTTACGGCTATTCCGAAACCGACGCCGAGAAGATCAACATCAATATGGCCGAAACGCCCGTTTTGGCGGCCGGTTTCCGATACGCGCTCGAATCCGATATTACTTCCTCTCAGGCCAGCGCCATCGCCGAAAAAGTCTATCAGTATCTCACAAACACCACCTCCCCCACAACCTACGACACAAACCCCTACAACGACGGGTACTATGAATCCGTGTCGGACATCGCCACGAAGACCAGTGGGCTCACCGCTTCGGAAAAAGCCGCGCTCAACGCCAACCTCACCGATCTCGACAACACCTTCCGCACCACCTCCACTGGGTATTTCACCATCTGGGCAATGGGGTACGTTTATCAAGGACAAAATATCGATCCGAATGCCGATACACCATTGGCTCGTTCGAGTGTTATTGCTGTCGTTCGTCGTAAGCCAGGATATTCGAAGGGAAATATTGTTTACTGGCGTGAGGTGTCTGAGGATGATGTCGTGCGCTTTCCCATCAGCGAATTCAGCCGGCGCTATCCGCGATTCGCATGGGATCCGATTTATTGAACCGGGTTCCTTCCTTCCGGTGATTTATTCGGGACACGGCCGATTTTTCAAACGCTTCCCTTGTCGTTCTCCTAAAACCCCCCATAAGTCTGGAACCAACCGAAGCAAATTTCCGTGCCGGCTTGGTTCGGATTTTTTTTCTTGCCTTTTTCCACCCTCTCGAATTAGAATATTATCAATGAATGCAACCGCTTGCATGTTTTCCTTCTTCCTTTCTATCCGCTTTTTTTCCTTCAACGGCGGCTGCGAGGCGTAACGATGTCTTGTTCCTCACGTTTTTCCACTCTGATCTTCACGGCGACGACCGCCGCCGTTCTTCTCGCCTTCTCTCCGCTCCTCCTTCTTCCCGCCGCCGTTCGTTCGGACACTTCCGGGGATGCCGGTTCGACCGGCGCGGCTTTTCTCGAACTGGGAATCGGTGCTCGAGCCGCGGCCCTAGGGGAAGCGCAGGTTGCCTGGGCCGACGACATTTACGGGCCCTATTTCAATCCGGCAGGTATCGCGACACGCACCCGCCAGCAGATCGGTTTCACTCACAACACGCTCTTTCTCGACCTTGACTACAACTACCTCGGTTATCTTCTTCCGCTCTCACACGGAGGAGTCCTGGGGATTTCGGGGCTTTATGTTGATCTTGGAGGAGTGGATCGCCGGGAGGTCGATGCGGCGGGAGATCCAACAGCCTCATTGGGACGAGCCGAGGGTTCGGATCTTGCCTTTTCCGCGACGTATGCCCGCACCTTACGCGACTTTCTTGATCTCGGAGCCACCGTCAAGATTCTCAACGAACGTCTTGCCGACCACTCCGCCTCTGCTTTCGCCGTGGACCTTGGAGCGAAGTGGCGGCCACCGGTTCCCGGCCTGACGCTGGGCCTCTCTCTTTCGAATCTCGGCACGAGTTTGAAGTTCGTGCGGGAGTCGGACGACCTTCCGATCACGCTTCGTCTGGGCGCGGGGTATCGATCCTCCGGAGGTCGTTGGGGGCTGGTGGGAGATGTCGTTTGGGTCAAGAATCAAGATTTCGAGGGCAAGATCGGAGGCGAGGTGTGGGTTTGGCCGGAGCATCTGGCGTTTCGCGCGGGCGCAAATTCGGCCAACGATGCCGGGCGCGGCTTCACCGTCGGGGCCGCGTTCAAGTGGAACGATCTCAATCTCGATTACGCCTATGTTCCCTTCGGGTCGCTGGGCGACCAGAACCTCATCTCACTCGCTTACGACTTCGGTCCGCGGCGCCGTCCCGAGATCGTTCCGCGGAAGACGCAGGCGTCAAGGCGCGAACGGACGACAACCGCACCCGAGCAACAGCGACCTCCCGCAACCGCCACCACACCGACCTTCACAATTTCTCCCTGGGGAATCGCCCTGGCTTCCTTCGTGTATCAGTCCGGCCCGGCCGATTATTCCTGGATCGGACCGGCCACGGCCGAGGTCTTTCGGCACGACTGGAAACGCTATGGAATTCTTTACGAGTCGTTGCCCGGCGTTGTCAGCGCACCGCTTTATCGTCTTGACGGCAACTATTGGGTCTTCGACAACCAGATCCTGATCTCGGCCTCCATCAAGCGTAACGGAACCATCGTCAACACGTACACTGTCACGGGGCCCGCTTCCAATCCGTTCGACGCCTGGAAGCGGTTGGAGAAGCAGGTGAATGCCGGCTTACGGGGGCTCGGAATGAATCTCCCGGCGGCGGAAGGCCCGCCCCGTTCGTCCGCGATTTCGGTTCCGCCTCCGGCCACTCCCGCTCCCTCCGTATCCCTAACGGCCGTCTCCCGACGGGAGGCTCCGAACCCCGAAGAAGAAAAGCGTGAGGCACCGGTGGCAGTTACCACTCCGCAAACTCCGCCTGAAGAGGCCCGAAAACCCGTGATTGTTGTCGATGCCGTCCGCGAATATCCATCGATGACGACCACGAATCTCTCGAAGGCGCTGGCGGACGAAATCCGATCGGCCGTCGCCGGCGATCCCGCGCTGATGACGACTGACGCGGAGGCGCCGCGTTTCCACCTCCGTGCCACGATGACGGTGCTCGAAGGCGGTGATCTCTTTCTTCTCGGGAAGATCATCGATACCGAGACGGGAATACCGCTCGCGCGGATCGAGGTGAACGGGTCCGTCTCGAAGATCAAAGACCTTGCGGAGAAGGTCGCCGAGGAGTTGAAACGGGTCCTGCCGCGATAAAGGGGTTCCCCACGGAGCCAGTGCCGAGCGAATGCGAGGGATTGGAAATGACAACGGGGGACCGATCGATCCCCAACGCGGGATACCTCGCGAACGGAGCGCGGACTCTTCGGACCGCGGCTTGAGTGCAACACCCGAAGTTTGCTCCGATCGTCCTTTTCTTTTTCGTCGCCTTCCGTCTTCGTGCTAGAATCGGTTTCCGGAACCCCGCGTCTTCCGGAACGGAACGCGTCTGGGAATGGATTCCGTTCCGCCGAGCGGCGGAAAACCGGATCGGAGGAACCTGGAGTTGATGAAATATCTTCGCGGACCAATCCCCTGTTCGGATGAAAACGAGGACCTTTCGCCGCCGTTTCCCGATCTTCGGTTGCTTTTCGGGGAAAAGGAATTTTCGGAGTGCGCACTCCAATACCGGGATCGCCGGATCGGCTTCCTCGTAACCATTGGAAACCCAAGCGGGGGCGCACGGATACGTATCCACGACCGGCTCAAGAACCAGGGTTTCGTTTCTATCCAGGCCCTTCCTCCCGGCGCCATCGTCGGAAGAAAGATGCTTTTCGGAGAAGGCCTCCAACTCCACGCGGAAGCCGTTCACGGCTGTCGCCCCTAAACTCCGCCCTCGTCCGTGCCTTTTCAAAACGACCGGGAAAGCGCTCTTTCTCTCGAGGGAAAGAGGATTGCAAGAAGGAAACCGGGGGCGCGGAAGACCCGCTTCCGCCGGTACTTCCTCTATGGCGGCGCCCTTCTCCTCTTCATCGCCCTTCTTCTCCCTTTCCACGAATTCCAGTCCGACCGGTACCGTCTCTTGGCACGCCATTTTCTTCGGCGGATGTATGACCGCGAGATCGAGATCGGCAAGGCTTCGTTCAATGTCCTGGGTTGGGTGACACTGGAGGACGTCAAGGTTCATAATCCGTCCGGCTACCGCGCCCCGCTTCTCCTTTACGCTCCCCGAATTCGAATGCGTTTCGGAATGACGGGAGGCGATACCAGCGCGTTCCGTCCGAAAACCGTGACCCTCACCGAACCCGAATTCTGGTTCGAGCGTGGGGATACTCTTCCCTGGAACACGACGCATCTTTGGGTCGAGAAGAAGGAACGCGCACCGCTTCCAACCTTTCAGCTCCCTTTCCTCGTCAGGAAGGCCACGATTCATTTCAGCGATGCCCGCGTCGGTGATTCGGGGTTCCGAACGGTTTTTGCTCCGGTGGATATCTCCTACACGGTCTTCTCCAACGGCGCGGAAATCCGCACTCTGATGAACGCCCGCGGCGTGCCCCTTTCCCGGGGAGGGACGTTCGACTTCCTCCTCGCCGTCCGGCCCGCGAGACGCCGCGCCGAACTGACGCTTCTCTTCCATAACGCGGAGATAACGCAAATGGCTCCCTACTATTCCTTCCTCAAACTGCTCCGTATCGAATCCGGACGGGTCGAGGCGGTCCATAGAATGACCTTCGACCGCCGGCGAATCCGGACGAGCGGATCCGTCCAATTTCGCTCCGCAACAATACGCCACCGCTTCACGAACCAGGTCTTTACGGAAGTTCGCCCCGCCGTTACCTACACCTTCCGGTACGGGGATACCGAGGTGGTCATCGATACGGGAACCGTCCTCTGGAAGAGATCCCGGATCCGGTTTTCCGGACGGACTTCTCGAAGGTACTCCGACACTTCTTTCCTCTCTCTCGATTTTCGAACCGAGAATGCGCGGGTCGAGGACATCGGTTTTCTTCTTTCGACACCCGCATTTTCGGGGACCGGTCCCGTTGAGGCCCGCTGTTTGCTGGAACAGGCCTCTTCCGCGCGGAAACGTCCGGCGCCCGTGCTCCTTCGAGCCGCCGTCGTTCTGGATGCCGCTTCGGCTTGTTATGGCGACGTGGTTCGAAAAAACCCCGGGGATACGGGGCGTATCTCGATCGATGGGATCGCCGGGCGGCGTCCCGATCGAATCGATGTGACACTGGGAAATGCCGAGGCCGTTGCATTGAGTGCCGAGAAGAAGGCTTGGAAGGTCGTTCTTCGGAAGGAGGAGGGTTCCGAAATCTTGAAACACCTGGCCTTTCAAGATCTACTTCCGGATACCGCTTTCGCCGGCCCTGTAACGATGGATTTCACCATCGATTCCTCGGGAGACCTCGCCGGCCGGATCGACTTGACAACGGCACGGATCGCCCTTCCCCCGTTTCTGATCAAACCGCCGAAAACGACCCTTGTGGTTTCCCTCCACGCCGCGCTCCGCCCCGATTCCATCTCCTTTCATAACACCGCCATCACGATTTCCCGAAGCATCTTGACTATCGCCGGTAACATCACTCCCCGGCGGCACTGGTTCGATATCTATTGCGACTATCTGGCGCTTTCCGACCTGAGAACCCTTTCCCCGATCGTCCGTTCCTTCTTCGGAAGACGCCTCTTCCTCTCCGGCGAAGCGATGGGGCGATTCCTGGTCTCCCGTTCCTTCGTACCCGAAACGACACCGCTTTCGGTCCTGGTGGACCTCGATCTCCTCCGGAGCGATATCCGGTTGCACGGCATCGGGCGAAAACGACCGGGAATACGCTTCGAGTTCTCGGGGCTCCTGATGGGGGAAGATAAGAACTGGGATCTTCAGGACGGCGCGCTTCGTCTCGACGACTCTTCTCTTTCACTGACCGCGCGGTTCGGCCGCGGCCAGAAAACCGTATCATTCCAATCGCGACAGACGGGGCTCAACGGTTTCCGTGGCTTTCTCGCTTCACGCCTCTGCCCGGCGTTGGCGAAGATCGAAGCCCAAGGGACGGGAAACCTGTCCGGCCTCTTCGAGGCCGCGGATACTCGATGGCGTTTTTCTCTCGAGCTGGATGCCGCGCGCGCCCGATTCCGCTTCGGAGATACCTGGATAAAGCGAACCGGCGAACCTTTCGCGGCCCAGGTGCGAATCCACTCCGCCGGGGACAGCATCGTGATCGATAAGGTGGCCGCCCGTCATAACTCGACCGCTCTTCTCTTCACCGGTTCCTTCCTCCGCCAAGAACGGATTCATCCTCTGGCCGGAACCCTCGAATTGGATCTCTTCCTCCCGGAACTCCGACGCTCCGCCCCCGGACTTCTCCGCGCTCGGACCGGACGCCGGAGCGTCGCGCAAGCCTTGCGTCTGGTCGAGGACAAGAACCACCGCGCTCACCTCTACTGGTTCGTATCCGGAACCTTGGAGAGACCGAAACTGATACTGGACAAGCAGCGGGTGTTGTCCGAGGCCGGCCGCGGAACGCTTCTCTCACCGTTGAGCCGAATGTCCCACTTACTCTTCTCACCTTTCCAGGCCGGAGCGCATATCGTATCCGATATCTCCAATTCCCTTTCGCCGGAATGACCTCCAGGGAGAAATCGAAGCGCGAAATCCGAATTCGGAAAAATTATGAAGGATAACATCATCGGTTTCGTGCTTCGAATTTCTTTCGGATTTCGATTTTCGGATTTCGAATTTTGCCACTCTATAACCCCCAAATTCCACTGAAGAGCCTCTTTACTTTTCCGCCTTCCTCTGACAGTTTTTCTTCTCAATCTTGCTTTTCTTCCGTCCGTTGCTAGAATGCGTGGAGAGAATGGCGGAACGTGCCGAAACGCGCGCGGACGTACTTTTTTCCGTTATTAAAGAGAAAAAACGTGGGAGAAAGAGAGAAAGCCGGGCCGGAAGAGCCGATTCTAATCGGAACGAGTCTGTTTCCTTTCGGTCTCTGCGGGTTGGAGAGAGGACCTCGTCCCGAACGCGGGAGGAATTTCAGGAAGAGACCTTGCGCGGAAGCGGGTGAGGAGAGGGAAACGTGGAGCCAACCGAACATGGACGGCAGTGGGATGGGGTTCTCATATTTCGGGAACTCCGGTATTCTCGCCCCCGGCGGACGGGACAGGAATTGAATTGACGAGAGGCGCATAATTTCATGTACGGTATAGAGCGACTTCGCCTGGGGGAGCTTCTGGTCGAGGCGGGCTATCTCACACCGGAACAATTGGAGGAGATACTCGAATACCAGAAGACTGAGGAGGCCGGGGGGGCGCGCATCGGCGAGATCGCGATCGAGAAGGGGTACATCACCGAGGACGATCTTCTCAACGCCCTCTCCCAACAACTCAACATCGAGGTGATCAATCTCGAGGACGAGATCATCGATCCGAACATCCCGCATCTTTTACCGGCGCGTCTGGCGCAAAACAATCTTCTTCTTCCGATCAAGGACTTGGGGGATCGCATTGTCATAGCGACCTGCGAGCCGAACAACATCCGGGCTCTTGACGATGCCAGAATGGTTCTGGGAAAGGAGATCGAACTCGTCCTGAGCCGGAGAGCGGACATCGAGCGCGCGTTGGACGAGTATTTCGGTGGAGCCGAGGCGATGCAATCGCTTCTCGAGGACATCTCCGAAGACGACATGGAGTTGGTGAAGGACGAGGCGGACTTGACGGAGACGACGGCCGAGGATCTGGAGGACAACAAGATCGTCAAGTACGTGAACCTGATCATTCTCGAAGCGATCAAGAATCGCGCTTCGGACGTTCATCTGGAGCCCTTCGAGAACGAGTTTGTGATACGCCAGAGGATCGACGGTGTTCTCCAAAAAATGCCCGCTCCGCCGAAGCAACTTCAATCGGCCGTGACGTCCCGTATCAAGGTTATGGCGGACCTCAACATCGCGGAAACGCGTTTGCCTCAAGACGGACGCATCAAACTTCGCCTCGCGGGGAAGGAGATTGATCTCCGCGTCTCGACGCTTCCGACCGTCTTCGGCGAATCCGTCGTTCTGCGGCTGCTCGACCGTTCCGCCGCCTTGATTACGCTCGATCAACTCGGGCTTCAGGAGGACGTCCGCATCAAGACGGAAAAAGTCATCGACAATCCCAACGGCATCGTTGTGGTGACTGGTCCGACGGGAAGCGGGAAGACCTCGACGCTCTATGCCTTCGTGGACAAGATCAACAATCCGGAGTTGAAGTTGATCACGGTCGAGGATCCGGTGGAGTATCAGGTCGACTCCATCACGCAGGTCCAGGTCCGCGAAAAGGTGGGTCTGACATTCGCATCCGCCCTGCGTTCGATCCTACGGCAGGATCCGGACATCGTGCTGATCGGTGAGATCCGCGATGTCGAGACGGCGCAGATCGCGATCCAGGCCTCTTTGACCGGCCACCTTGTGCTCACCACGCTTCATACCAACGATGCCGCCGGAACACTGACGCGGTTGATCGATATGGGAGTCGAGCCCTTCCTTTTGACCTCGACGATTCTGGGGATCTGCGGGCAACGTCTGGTGAGAACAATCTGTCCGATGTGCAAGGAGATCGTAACCCCCGAGCCGGAGAAACTTCGCATCCTGGGCGGCCCCGATTTCGATCCCGTAAAGGCGACCTTCTATCAGGGGAGAGGATGCGAGGAGTGTGCGGGAACCGGTTTCAAAGGGCGTACCGGGATCTTTGAACTTCTGCTTATGTCGGAGGAGATCCAGGAGTTGGTTTTGAAGCGGAGTCCGGCAAATATCATTCATCAGGAGGCGCGCCGCTTGGGAATGCAGACAATGGCCGAGGACGGCTGGAAGAAGGCCTTGGCCGGAATCACGACCGTGGACGAGGTTTTGCGCGTCGCGCCGATCGACGTTCCGCTACAGACAAAGAAATCGTGAGGGGAATCCCATCCGGCGAGAGGAAAGAAATTCGTGATGAAACGACCGATGATGCGAGGGGAGAAGAAAAAGGATCGGAATGAAACCGGCTGAAGGAGTTGAGAATACAATACCGGTGAACGACATCCGGACGTTTCTTCTTTTTGCGGAAAATCGTATAATCTTGGTCACGGAAAGATGATCGACGTCGAACAGCCGGAAACCTTCATCGAAGCCTTGCGCACCTACCAACTGGTCGATGAAGAGCAGATCATCCAGGCGAAGCGCGAGAACGCCATTACGGGAGAATCTCTCCGCCAGATCTTTCAGCGGATCACGGGATGCCACGATTACGATATTCTCAACGCCCTAGCCTACTACTTTGGGATGGAGACGGTCGCGTTGGGAGAGGCGGAGATTCCACCGGATGTCATCACGTTGGTGGATCATGAGTTCGCAACGGAGAAACGTGTCGTTCCTGTCTGGAAAGAAGGGAGAGTGCTTCGAGTGGCTCTCGACAACCCCCTCAATCTTCGCGCTGTAGACGAGCTTCGAGCGATGACAGGTTTGGATGTCGAGGCGATGCTGGCGACACCAGACGACATCACGGGCGCGTTAGAGCGATATTACGGCGCTGGACTGACGGAGGATCTCGAATCGATCGACCTCGGAGAGACACTGGAGGGTTTGGGAGAAGAACTCGAGGCGGAGGAGGGGCAGGAACTAGGAGCCGAGGACGCCCCTATCATCAAACTCGTCAATCAGGTGATCTACACGGCGATCAAGGAACGTGCCTCGGACATTCACGTCGAGTGTCGGGAACGAAGGATGGTGATCCGCTACCGTATCGACGGCGTGTTGCACGACCGTTTGACACCGCCAAAACGACTTCAGGGCGCCATCATCTCCCGCTTGAAATTGATGGCCAATTGCGACATTTCGGAACGAAGGATTCCTCAGGACGGTCGAATCAAGATGAAGGTCCCCACGGGCGTCGGAAAACAGACAAAGAACATCGACCTGCGCTTCAGCACGCTTCCTTCCCTTTACGGTGAATCGATCGTGATGCGTATTTTGGACAAATCGGGGGTTATGTTGGGCCTGGAGCAGGTCGGGTTCCTGCCGGAGACGATCGCGAAGTTCGAGGAATTGATCGCGAAGCCGAACGGCATCATTCTCGTCACGGGTCCGACCGGAAGCGGAAAGACGACGACGCTCTACGCGGCGTTGAACAAACTGAACACTCCCGACAGGAAATTGATCACGGTCGAAGATCCGGTGGAGTATCAGTTGGACGGCATCAATCAGGTGCAAATCCGCGCCGACATCGGGCTCGATTTCGCGCACGGACTGCGGTCCCTGCTCCGGCAGGCCCCCGATGTCATTCTCGTGGGGGAAATCCGCGATCTCGAGACGGCCGAGATCGCGATTCGCGCTGCTTTGACGGGGCATCTTGTCTTCTCCACGCTTCACACGAACGACGCCCCCGGCGCCGTCACCCGTTTGATTGATATGGGGATCAATCCTTTTCTCGTCGCCTCGTCCGTCAACGCGATTATGGCCCAACGTCTCGTCCGGCGCATCTGCGAAAAATGCAAGGTCGAGGAAAAACCGGATCCTGCCGTGATGGAGGAGTTCAATATGACGGAGAAGGACGTGGAAGAAAACACCTTCTATCGCGGTCAGGGATGCGCCGATTGTAATATGACCGGTTACGCGGGACGGACGACGATTTTCGAACTGATGACCGTTGACGAGGAGATGAAAGATCTTATACTGGCCAATGCGTCCTCCGGCGAAATACGCCGTCTGGCCCGCCGGAAGGGGATGCACACTTTGCGCGAGTACGGTTTGTTGAAGATCAAGTTGGGTATGACCACGTTCTCCGAGGTGATGCGGGTCACGCCGAGCGAACTTTCGACAAAGATGGAAAAGGAGTAAACGGTGGCTGGAGTCGATTATTCCCAGGAATATCAGCAGTACGAAGCGGCCCCGTCTTCCCAGCGGTATGACATCAATGAACTTCTGATGATGGCGTACGAGCGCGGCGCCTCGGATGTTCATCTCTCCGTCAATCGCGCTCCGGTTTTTCGTATCGACGGCTCGCTTCATGACGTCGATGCCCCCGTGCTCGAACCCAAGGACACGGAGGCCTACGTCCGCGCCATTACCGCCGACATCTATATGCAGCGGATCGCCGAGGTGGGGGCGGCTGATTTCGCCTATCCGTTTGGAGACCTCTGCCGGTGGAGAGTTTCCGCCTTCAAGCAACGCGGTTTCTTTCAACTTTGTCTCCGTCTCATTCCTTCCAAGATTCTTACGTTCGAACAACTCGGGCTGACCCATGCCAAGATAACGGAACTGATGTATCTTCCTCGTGGATTGATCCTCGTGACCGGTCCCACCGGAAGCGGTAAATCGACGACCTTGGCCTCGATGATCGACTACATCAACACCGAGCGGGATGCTCACATCATTACGATCGAGGATCCGATTGAGTTCTATCATCCGCACAAGACGGGCATCGTGACGCAGCGGGAGTTGGGAACGGACACTCCCTCCTTCGCGATGGCCATCCGCCACGGCTTGCGTCAAGATCCCGACGTGATCCTTGTCGGAGAAATGCGGGACCTCGAAACGATAAGCGCAGCGATCACGGCGGCCGAAACAGGTCATCTCGTCTTCGCCACGCTCCACACGAACACCGCTCCCGGAACGATCAACCGCATCATCGACGCCTTCCCGACGGATCAACAGGAGATGATCCGCTCCCAACTTTCCGTCTCTCTCCAGGCCGTCATCTGCCAGACGCTTCTCCCGCGTGCTCGCGGCACGGGGCGGGTGGCGGCGTTCGAGATTATGATCGCCACGGACGCCGTCCGCGCCATGATCAAAGAGAACAAGATTATGAGTCTCGTTTCGGCCATCCAGACCAGTGGGAAGCTCGGTATGCAGACGCTGGAGCAAGGACTCTTCCAACTCTACCAGCGCGGCCTGATCACCTACGAAGCCGGATTACAGAAGGCGGCGCGCAAGGACGAATTCGAGAAACTGGTAAGCGGGACTTGATGCCGGTGCCTCCCGATTGCTCCGTGCTTTCCGAAGGTAAGGTGCTTTAGATGGCCCTTTTCAAGTACAAAGCGGTCGACGGCAGTAACGCCGAGGTGGCGGGGGAGATCGAGGCGGCGAACGAGAAACTCGCTGCAACGCTTTTGCGTGAGCGAGGGCTGCGTCCGTTCGAACTCTCCGAGGTCACCGTCAATGCCTTGACCAAACTCCTTGGAAGAGGGAGAAGAAAAGGCAAGATCAAGGCCAGCGATTTGATGACCTTCACCCGCCAGTTGGCGACGCTGATCGAAGCCGGCCTGCCGCTGTTACGAGCGCTTGCTGTGCTGACGGAACAATCCGAGAATCCGGCGTTGCGGAGGATCATCGAGGAGATCAAGAACGCCGTACAAGGCGGCGCCTCTTTCTCCGACGCCCTGGGAAACTACCCGAAGGTCTTCAGCAAACTTTACGTCTCGATGGTACGGGCCGGAGAAGTCGGCGGTGTCCTCGAAGTCGTGCTCGATCGATTGGCGGGGTTCGCCGAAAAGGACGCCGCCCTGATGGCCAAGGTCAAGTCCGCCATGATTTATCCCATCATAATGGTCGTCGTAGCCGTTGTCGTCATTACGATCCTGATGGCGTTCGTCATCCCCCAGTTTACGGAACTCTTCGGGTCGATGGGGGCGACACTACCTCTGCCCACGATCATTTTCATCGAAATTTCCAATTTCGTGAAGGATTTTTGGTGGCTGATCTTCGGGGGAATCGCCGGGCTTTACTTCGGTTCACAGGCCTTCTTTAGAACGGAGCAGGGGGAGCGATGGCGGGATACGATGGTTCTGAAACTCCCCATCTTCGGCGAATTGACCCGAAAGATGGTTACGGCGCGGTTTACGCGGACACTGGGAACGCTGCTTCAATCCGGCGTCCCGATTCTGCAAGCCCTGGCAATCGTGAAAGACACGACGGGAAACGTCGTCATCGGGGACGCGATGGATGAGGTCGCCGCGGCGGTCACGGAAGGAGAACCGCTGGCCGCACCTCTCCATAGGATGGGAGTCTTCGCGCCCATGGTGACGAATATGATCGCCGTCGGGGAGGAGACCGGCGCACTCGACAGGATGCTTGTCCGCATCGCCGACAATTACGATATGATCGTGGAAGAGGCCGTCAAGGGATTGACATCGCTGATGGAGCCGGCCCTGATCGTCTTTATGGGAATCACAGTTGGATTCATCGTAATGGCCCTCTTCCTCCCCCTCTTCGAACTCGGAAGCGCCGTCAAGGCTTGATTCCAGAAGGCCCCTCGGTGCGGGACGAACAAAGGGAAGAAAGAAGATTGACGAAAATGGAAAATCCTCTATGGTGAATATGGGGTATAATTAAGGGGAAGAGAAGGAGAGGGGAGGGAAGAGGGAGGAAAGGAAGGGCGATGAGGAGTCTTCTCAAAAATCGTTTCTCGGAAGGGGTCGTCTGGGGTATCACGGGAGCCTTGCTGATCTTCGGAGCCTTTGCAACGGCTTGCGGTCAGGGAAAATCGGAAAAGTCCTCCACAACTCAAGCCACCGGAAATACGACGTCGAGCAGTGCGGTTTCCAAGGCGCGGAAGGAACGTCTGGTTCTCGGACGGGTCCCCAGCGGAAATCCGCTCGATATCCTCGAACGCATGGAACCACTCATCGCACTCCTGGAAGACAATCTCAATCTTGATGTCGAGGTACGTTTCGCTCGCGACTATTCCGACTTCACCTCGCAAATGACGCGGAACGCGTACGACCTTGCCTTTTGCGCGCCGTTCCAGTACATCACGGCTCACGAAAAGGCGGGATACGAGGCTGTCTTGCGGCCGGTTCGTCACGGGTCCGATACTTACGTCGGGATCATCATCACGGCCGATCCGTCAATTCATTCCCTTCACGACCTCAAAGGAAAGAATATCGCCTTCGTGGACCCGGGCTCCACATCGGGCTTCCTTTTTCCTCTGGGGGTTCTGCTCTCCAACGGTTTGACACTCAAGGATATCCGCTACGACTTTCTCAATGGCCACGACAACGTCGTTCTGAATGTACTCTCGCGCAGTTACGCCGCCGGTGCCGTCTTCGAAGGAGCGCAGAAACTCTATGGAAAGGAGCGGGCATCTGCGATTCGGATTCTGGCGAGGACCGAGCCGATTTACAACGAACCGGTGGCGATCAGTCCCGATTTCGCTTCCAAACGGGCTGATCTTGCCAAGAAGGTGATCGACTATTTCACGCAATTGCACCGGAGTCCGGATGGTGTCGAGGCTCTTCGAACCTACGATAAGAACGTCGCACGTTTTGTCCGCGCTTCCGACTCCGACTACGATTCCGTTCGCAAGTACGCCGCGACTCTTCCGGCATCTGTTATCGCCGAGAGCGGAATCTGACGGTCCCACGACGACGCTTCGAACCTCCTTCGCCCTCTTCCACCGCGTTTCTCTTGGCCCCGCCTTCTCCTCTTTTCCACCTCTTCCGTGGCCTTTTCGTGCCCCGTTTTTCGTTTCTTTGCCTGATTCCTTTGAAATCCCGGACCGTTCTTTCGCAGACAAGAGTGTCTACGCTCCACCTTTCCTTTTCACTTTTTCCTTTTGCCTTTTTTCATTTGCCTTTTGCCTTTTGATTTTTGCCTTTCTCTTTTTCCGTGTTTTTCCGTGCCTTCCGTGGTTTCTAATCTTTCCGCGTCTTCCGTGGTCCCGGTGGTGAGAAGTCCCTCATGGCTCTGAAAATTCCGCGGTTCAAACTGTCCGAGAAGAGAGGTCCGCTGCGGCTCAGCGGTGAGTTGTGGGGGCTTCCGCTCTTCCTGGCTCTCTTCGCTGTCACCTTCACTCTTCTCGTCTTTCTCATCACCATCTATCAGTCGTTGGGAGCCGATATCCTTCCGATCGCCGGCGTCTTCATCTTCCTCTCCGCCATCTTCTGGCTCGTCGATCCTCTCTTAAAAGAAAAATTACCTCAATTCGCCGCCAACGTCGTTCTTATTGCCGTGTATCTCATCGCGGCCCAGGTGCTTCTCCTCAATAGCGGTGGGGTTCAAAGTCCCTTCTTCCTCGTCTATTATTTCGTTGTTTTCACGGCGGCGATGTCGTACGGCCTCAGCGGAGCCGTGGCTGTCACCATTCTGATCGCCGTCGCCTACGGGACCTTCATTAATCATCCGGAAGACTTTCCGCGTTATCTCATCAGCATCATCGTACTTTGGATCATCGCCCTTATGGTCGGGTTTCTTGCCGAAACGAAGAGACGCGTCGAGGCCAAGGCCTTGCAGCAGAGCCTTCGTCTGGCCGGTCTCGAGCAAGTCGCCCGATTCCTGCGGAACCTTACCGTGTCCGAGGACGCCGTGGAAATCGGATTGGCGGCCGTCGTGGATCTTCTCGAGGCTGATTGCGCGCGATTCTTCCGGAACGAAGACTGTTTGATGGAGCGGTTTCGACAATCCGAACCGCCTTCTTCGATTCCTTCGCCCTGCATTGCCGCCGTCCCGGTTCTTCTGGGCGACACCCCGCACGAGGTTCGGATTTACCGTTCTGAGCCTTTGAGTTCCGACGAGGCTCGAATCGTGCGGATTCTCTTCGAAAAGGTTCGTCTTGTGTGGTCGAGCCTAACGGATCGCGCCTCGCTCGAGGCGATGCGGGCCGAAAAGGAACGCATTCTCGATTCCATCCGCTCGGCGGTCGTGGCCTTGGATGAAGAAGGGCGCGTCACGTCCGCCAATCGGCGGGCGATGGAATTGCTGGATGGAGGGACCGGTCGCCTCATCGGTTCCCAGGCTTCGGACCCTCCCTTGCGGATCCTGCTTTCCGTCCTCGAGGAAAATCTGCCGCGGGAAATGGAATTGGAAACGTTCTCCGGCGAGACGATCCCCGTTCGTTTGCGTATGTTCCGAAAGGAATCGGAGGCCGGGGAGCCGGCCGGATGGATCCTGGTCATCGAAGATCTTCGAGACATCCGGAGATTGGAAGCGACTCTGCGTCGCGCCGAATCCTTGGCCGCCGTCGGCGAACTGGCGGCGCGTGTCGCGCACGAGGTCCGCAACCCTCTCGGCGGAATCCTCGGCTTTCTCGGGCTGGCGAAAAAGAAGGCCTCGCCGGAACTACAGGGGTATCTGGAGGAAGCGATTCAAGCCGTCACCCGCCTCGAAAAAACCGTGCAGGATCTGCTCCTTTTTTCCCGCCCTATCGCGGCTCAACAGGGCTCTCTCTCCCTCGAAGCCGTGATCGAGTATCTCGAAAACCAACCCTGGAACACGACGGCGCCGCGCGTGAATGTTACGACCGTTCTGCAAGGGACGCCGCCTGCAGGAATGTTTCTCCGCGGCGATATTGGACTCGTCGAACAGGTCTTCGGGAATATGATCCGCAACGCCGTCGAGGCGGCGCAGCCCGAGGGCCAGGTTGTGATCCGAATCCTCGGCGGAGATCCGCTCTTTTGGTTCGAGATCGAGGATACCGGTCCCGGGGTTCCGGAAGAGATTCGGGAGAGAATCTTTGAGCCCTTTGTGAGCGGAAAGGAAAGCGGCAGTGGGTTGGGGTTGGCGATCGTCCGGAAAATTCTGGCGGAGATCGGAGGAACCGTGAGGTACGAGCGGATCGGGAGAACCCCGGAACGAGGAAAGACACGTTTTCGCCTCGGCTGGCCGGTGGCCACGGAAGGCCGCGCCGGCGCTGCCCGTCCGAACAAAACACCAACGAAATCCGACGAAAACCCCTGGAAGAAAGGAAAATGAAAAGACGAAAAACGCCACAGTCTCGAGGTCTCCCGTTTCAGTTTTAACATTTTTTCCTTCTCCCTTTTCCCTTTCCCTTTTGCCTTTTTCCTTTTGCCTTTTGCCTTCCCTCTTTCGGCATCCGGGAATAGCATCTCCTCGGAAGAACGATGGAGATTTTGATTGCGGAAGACGATCCCACCTTGCGCGCTTTTCTGGAAACCGCGGCGCGGGACGAAGGGTATGACACCGTGGCGGTCGGGTCGGGAGACGAGGCGGTGGGTTGCATTGCGCGGAGAAAATTCGATGTTGTCCTGACCGATGTGCGTCTTCCGGGAAAGAACGGCTTGGAGGTCTTGAAGGAGGCCCGGCGGCGGGATCCGCACTGCGAGGTCATTGTGATGTCCGCCTTTGCTACCGTGGAGATGGCCGTCGAAGCGATGAAGGAAGGAGCATGTGATTTTCTCCAAAAGCCGTTTACGAACGAGACGGTGGAGTCCTTGTTGGAGCGGATCGCGCGCCGTCTCAAATCCGAAAAGACAGCCTTAGCCGCCGCCAGAGCGGAGCAGACCGAGATTGTCGGCCTGGAAAAAGGTCTCCGTGAAGTCAACGACTTGATCGAACGCGTCGCGCCGTCTGACTCCAGTGTTCTGCTCCTTGGAGAAAGCGGGGTCGGGAAGGAACTCATTGCGCGCGAAATCCACAGGCGCTCGCCCCGCGCCGCCGCTCGACTCGTCTCCCTCCATATATCGGCGATTCCCTCACACCTCGTCGAAGCCGAACTCTTTGGGCACGAAAAGGGTGCTTTTACCGGCGCGATGAAGTCCCGGGAAGGACTGTTGGAACTGGCCGACGGAGGAACCATCTTCCTCGACGAAATCGGTGATCTTGCACCGGAAATCCAGGTCAAACTCCTCCGCTTCCTCCAGGAACGTTCCTTTCGGCGTGTCGGCGGAAACCGCGAAATTCATGTCGACGTGCGAATCCTTGCCGCGACCCATCGGGATCTGGCACGCGATGTCGAAGAACGGCGTTTCCGCCGGGATCTCTATTACCGCCTCAACGTCGTCCCGATCCATATCCCTCCCTTGCGCGAACGTACCGAGGACATTCCCGAACTCGTTGCCTATTTCTTGAGGAAATATTCCATCTCCTCGCGGCCCGTTACCGATGTTTCGCCCCGCGTTTTGGAGACATATCTTCGCTATCCTTGGCCGGGAAACGTGCGGGAATTGGAAAATGTCATCTCCCGCGCCGCGATTCTTTCCCGGGGGCCGCTCCTCGAGGAACCCTTCCTCGATGGAGAAAGCCCTAACGTCAACGCCTCGCTGCCGGAATGGTTTCCCGGATCTCCGCTTCCGGATTTCCTCGAAGAGATCGAACGGGGGGCTTTGAAAAAAGCCCTCGATATTTCAAAAGGAAATAAGGCGGAAGCGGCTCGTTTATTGGGAGTTAAACGAACGACATTCGTGGAAAAGTTGAATAGGTACGGCATAAAATGAAATTGTTTTCTCCTCCTTTGTTGTCGGCACTGTCGTCGGTCCCCGTTCCCTCCCGGCTGAACGGCACCCTCGGTGTGGTGAAAAATGGTGCTTCACTATTTTTTCCTCTTTTTTCATCGAACAGGAGCGTTATGATGAGTTCCTCCTTTTGCGCCCGTAGCTCAGTGGATAGAGCGTTGGTCTCCGGAACCAAAGGCCGCAGGTTCAAATCCTGCCGGGCGCGAGGTTGGTTGCGTTCTTCCCTTCTCATCCTTTTGCTGGGAACGGTTCTTCCTTCGGGAGCCGTGGCGGAGTCCGGGCGAGCCGGCGCGTTTCTTCTCGGAAATGTCGGCGCTCGCTCTCAGGGACTCGGGAACGCCGTCACCGCCTTCTCCGATGATGTCACTGCCTTCTACGGCAATCCCGCTTTGATGACTGCCCTCGACCATTATCAAGTTTTCCTCGACGCCACCAGGACGCACCCGCGAGACCTTTCTCTCGCCGCCTCCATCGGTATTCCTTTTCAAAGAAAAACGACACTGGCTCTGGGTGTTCGCTCCTTCCAACCGAACGGAGACGTGGGCAGATTTCGGATCGGAAACACGGGAGACTACAGGTTCTTTCCGGCGGTACTTCCCGAAGATGACCGGATTTTCGAGGCGGGAGTGGCTCGAAGACTCTTTCGCGGCCTTTCCATCGGAGCCGCCGCGCGGTTTCTTGATTTCTCCGTGGAAGGGCCGTTCTATGGCAACGAACGTTACCGCGGCCTTCACGGATCGTTCGGTTTTTCCTATAACAGCGCCAAACTCGGACTCGTTCTCGGCGGAAAAATCGAAAATTTCGGAACACGGATCAGCGGTGACCGCAACGTCGATCTCCCGCTTCTTTCCACGATTGGAATCTCCAAGGGCCGCCTCATCCACACGGCGCACTATATTGCGGGATCGGTCGAAGGAGTGAAATTGGAAGGGAAGGATTGGACGGCGCGCGCGGGAATTGAGTATTGGTGGGCCAATGTCGTTGGCGTTCGAGCCGGCTTCGACGGCTTGGCGGGTCGGTTTGGCGGAAACCCGTACCGCGGCCGTTACACCCTTGGAATCAGTGCTCGTTTCCGCGGCGCCCTCTTCGATTTGTCTTACGTTCCTTCCCGAGGCTCTCAAAGAAATTCTCTTCTCTCGGCTTCCTTTCGTATGACCTTTGGCGAAGGACGACGGAAATAGAAGGGCGAAAATGTTGACGAAAAAAAGTACTCCGATCTTCATCACGATGACGACCGATTTTGGAGAAAAAGACCGCTACGTATTTGAGATGAAATCCCGCTTCTATCGCGAACTTGCCGAACGGGGGGGGGATCTCGACAGGTTCGTTCTCCTCGACGTTACTCACTACATACCCCGGCAAAATGTTCGAGCAGCCTGGCCGGTTGTGCGCAATCTCCCGAGTTCTTGTCCGGGAGCATCCTTTCATCTTGTCGTCGTTGATCCCGGTGTCGGCACGGACAGACGGGGACTTGTCGTCGATACGGGCCGCGACCTTTTCGTGGCTCCGGACAACGGAGTTCTGACCGAGGTTTTATCGAGGTTTCCCCAAAGGCGTGCCTTCGTTATCGATTCTTTCTGGAGAAAGGCTCCCGCCGGAGCGGGAATTGTCTTCGATGGACGTGATCTCTTCGTGCCGGCCCTGGCGGCCCTGGCGACCGGTACCCCGCCGGAAAAAATCGGCCCTCCGGCCTCAGATCCGGTTCTTCTGGAGGTTCCTCGTGCCGCCAGGGAAGGGGAGAGGGTTTTCGGCGAGGTCACATCGGTGGATTCCTTCGGGAATCTTCAGACAAACATCCCGGCGGAGTGGATTTCAGCCGGTGCCGTTGTGGAATTGGAAGCCGGAGGGAAATCCGTTCCTTACGGCAGAGCCTACGCCGAGGATCGAAACGGAACGGGAATCGCTCTCCCGTCTTCCGAGGGGTTTCTCGAAATCGCTGTTCGCGGCGGTTCCGCGGCGGAAAAATTTGGAATTGCCCCGGGACACCGCGTCACTGTGAAAAATGTTCGATAAGATTCCGCCGATCGATCCACGATACTCCGAACAACGGCGTTCAAGGAAACGGCAGACGAGAAAACTACGCTTTTCTCCTCTCTGAACGAACAGTCAGCATCAGAAGTGCACACGCCGTTAGCGCCAGAGCAAGAAGGATCAATCCGAGGGAGCCGGGGTAGGGGAGAAAGGAGAGGACCGGCGGAACGACGGCTCCCGTCAGGAACGCCGCGTTTTGGAGCGCGATTCTTTCACCGAACGTTATATTCGTTTCCGGAACCAATCCTCCCAGGCGGACGAGGGAATAGACGGAACCGATCATGGCGGGCAGCCCGAAGAGCGCCAGCCGTAGTTCGTCCCAAAGCATCAGATCAGCCACAAGCGAGAGACTGGCGAGGAAGAGCACGGTGGCCGTAAAGGACGTTGGAGGGAAACTGGTTCGGAAAAAGTGAAGCAAAAAGACCGCGACCATTCCGGAAACGAGCACCGGGCCGACATGAACGGAGTGGAGAACGAGGAGCGCGGCGGCGTCTCCCGCCAGAAATGCCGCCGCGCTTCCCAATAGGAACTTCTTGTCCCGAAACAAGGCGCGCCATTCCCAGAAGGAAAGGGAAGGGAAGGAGGGAGTGCTGAAATGTGCGGCTCGCGTTGCCAGGAGAAGTTCCGGTAACGCCGCCAAAATCCCAAGCCAGGCCGCAACGGAAGGGGAGAGGCCGAAATAAAAGACCGTCCTGACCAGAGCCGTTCCCACGGTTGCCCCCGCGAGAAATCGATTGTTTCGTTGGGAGCGGACAGTTCGATCCGGGGCGGAAAGGGTCGCTCGTCCGACGGCGATCAACGTTAATGACACACCGATCCCCCAGAGAATGAGTGCCGTAATCAACCAGAAGGCGACCGGAGCCAGGAGAAAAATCAGATAAGCCGTGGAGGTTAATATCGAGTAATCCCGAAGCGCACGTTCCCGCGAAACGAGATTTGAGCGTCTTCCAAACTCCGGCTGGACGCTGGCCACGATGAGAAGGGTCGCCACCGAAACGAGGTCGACGGAGGGGCCTTTGAGGATGGAAAGCGTCTGGGGAAGAATGGTAACGACAACCGCTCCTTGGCTTCCCAACATCAAACCTGCAAAGAAGAAAGGAATCAGCATTATCCTGTCAAGATAACAGGATTTCCGGCTCCGGTCATTCTTCTCCAGCGGATTGCGCGGCTTGCCGTAAAATCTGTACTCCATGGGGACGAAAAAAAGGGAGAAGATGGAGCGCGGACTCTCCAGTCCGCGGTGGAATGTGGTCTTTCCCGTCCGCACCCGTGGATCGAATAAAGGTTTTCGAACCTCCAACGGAACCTTGATTGGCGGGGGACGCCCATTCTATGACCTGCGTCGCCTCTTTGCTCTGGGGCGGGTGGAATCGAACCACCACCGCGGGATTCAAAGTCCCGTGTCCTACCGTTAGACGACGCCCCAATACTCCCTTTATGCTATCGCACCGGGGCGCCACAAAAAACTGCTTTTTCGATCAGTAAAAAAGAAAGATGACAGAGGCGACGGAAAGAAAGAGAACCAAGCCGAGAATCTCATCCCTGTGGAAGGAGGCTTTTTTCTGAAGAAGTAGAATTTTCGTCAAACTTGACATCGCATCCTCTCTTATCGGTAGGCCCGGGATTTTCCTTTAGACAGGGAAGGGAAATGCTGTAGAATCTCGCCGAGTCCTCAAAGTGAGGCGCGGGAGTTTGGTGCCGTGAACTCAGGGGAGAGGAACAACTCGTGAAACGGAAGTGGATCGACAAGGAGGAAGGAACGATGAGTGAGCAAAACTGTCGTTGCGAAGGGGCTGATGCCATCAGGGACATCGTGGTTTTCATCTGCGGATTCGCCGCCGGGGCGATGGTGGCCCTTCTCTACGCCCCAAAGTCGGGCGAAGAAACCCGACGGGAACTCGCGGAAAAATACGATGATCTTCGGGATCAAGCCAGAGATCTCGGCGAGGATCTTCTCGATAAGGTCGAGGAGGCGCGAGAACTGCTATCCCGCCAAATTGAAAGTGGTACCGCGCTAGTCGGAGAAAAACGCCAGGCGATTCTTGAGGGAATCACGGCCCTACAGGCCAAGATCAACGTTGCAAAATCGCGCTGGGCTGGAACGGAGAAGGAGCAGTAACGCCGCGCATCCGGTTGAAAGAGAACGAAGGCGGAGCTGGGACGGAGAAGGGGAGAGAAATGGTGATCCGTTCTTCGTCGGGTGAGAATTGATCCGGCGGGAGGAATTGTGGGGGATGAAATGAGGTTTCCTTCGCTTTTTCGTTTCTGTTGCCTTTGTTTCCTGCTTTTCTTTTCTCCGTTGACTGTCGGCGCGGCCCTGCGTCTGGAAAAATCACTCTCAGATCCCACGCGAATCTCGATTTCGGTGCCGGCCGATCAAGAGGACCGGGAAGTGATCGTTCATTTCACGCTTCCTCCCTCCGCAATCGTTTCGGCTCTCATCTGGAGTAATCGGCCCGAGGAAAAGATCTCGGCGCGCCTCGAAAAAGGAACGACGGATAGAAGAAAACTCTCCGAGGCAAACGGCCCGCCTCCGCTCGTCCTTGGAAGCGCTTCCGACAGTTCGGAAGGTCCGGCCCGCCTTCTCCTCGCCCTTCCTCCCTCGAGCGATTCGAGTCTTTTGGAGATTCAGGTTACCTGGAGGCTCCCTCGGTCCGCGCGGAAACCGCGAAACTATTCCTCCGCGCTTCCCACTCCTTCCGCTCCTCCTGCCACGGGATTCCGCGAGGAGTCGGCGGGAGAAACCTTCTCTCTCTGCCGCATCGTGAAGGTCAATTGGATCGAAGGAGCCTCCCTTTCCCGCGATTTCCTGCGTCGCAAAGGCCTCCTTCTCGATTTCTCCTCCCCGATTAATCGAAAGATGCTTCAGGACGCTCTCCAGATCCTCGTTCGCACGCGTGGAACACGTCCCGGCTATACCCGATTCGAACAAATTCCTTTGACGCTTACTTGGGTTTCTTCCACCCGGTTGCGAATACGATTTCCGAAAAACCTTTCCCTGCCTCGGAATACCCGCTGCCGCCTCCGACTCGATGGTTTCCGAATCCTTTCCCGAAAGGGAAGTCTGTTGGATGCGGAGGGAAGCGCGTTGTCCCTTCCTTCCGGGGACGGGGCTCCCGGAGGCCGCTTCGTTTCCGAATTCCTCCTGCCGTGAAACGGCGTTTGTTTCGTCTTTGTTCCTTCACGACGTTTTTTCTTCTTTTTCTTCTCGGTATCGCCACCACGGGGAAGGGGAGAGTTCCCAATGCCTACCCCGATCCGCTTACCCGTTATCCTGTCCTGGGCGCTCTCGGGGCGTCGAAGACCTTGTGGCTCGAATCCGACGGTTTTCATCCGCAAGGAACGTCGGGGATAAGTTTCGTCCGAAACGCGGGTGCCGAACGTGAATTTCTCCTCGCGGACGACGACGGAACCGTCTGGTCACTCTTTCTCCGCTTTGAGTATGGCGAACCTTACCCTCGGGTCGTACCGCTGAGACTTTCCAGAAGACCGGAAGAGGCCGAACGTCGCCTCGATCTCGAAGGCATCGCCTGGGACTCGTTCGACTCGCTTGCATATGCTGTTTCCGAGCCGCGGGAAAAGGGAAGACCTTCCCGAATTTGGCGGCTCCGTCCTTCCGGCCGGTCGCTCCTATTGCCTCAATCGGTATTCGATTCTCCGCATCTTCGGCATCTTCTCAAAAAGTACTCCCGCCCCAATCGCGGGCTGGAAGCCATCGCCGTCGGTCGAAAATGGTTTTTCCTCGGCTTTGAAGGTTCCCGGGGAAGAAATCCCTATCTCGCCGTCGTCAATCGGAAAACGGGGAAACTTATTACTTTACATAATATGAAGCATTACGGCATGGCCTCCCTGACGGGAATGGCCGCCGTCCGCTCCGGTCTTCTCCTCCTCGACCGTGATCGCGATGAAATCTGTCGCGTGGACCTCTCCGATACCGATGCCTCGATCCGGCGCTTTCGACGAGTTCGAATCGAATATTCGGGCCCCTCGGGAGAACGATTCTCCGTCCATACGCCCGAGGGCCTTGCCCTCGATGCCGACGGAAACCTTTGGGTCGTGATCGATCCATGGAAATACAGACCGCGGAAACCGCCGACCGTCCGCCTGTCCATCCGGGATCGCCGCCGCTATAAAGAGAAGATTCCGATGGTGATTTTCTTCAACGCCCCGGCCGTCCGGAACCGCCTCGGAGATGACGTCGCATTGCCGCGTTTTCCAATGCCGAAACGGACTCTGCGGGAACGATACCTTATGCGACGCCGACGTCCCCGCGGATTCTAATTTCGGTGAGGTTCACCTCCTGAGAGGGTGATGGCGTGGAGCGCAGGTTCTCCAAACTGCGGAGGGCGGTGCGGCCAAGGAGCGCCATCCCTGCGACCACAGGCATCTTGAAAACGGGTTTGTAGATAGAGGGTCGACTTCCAGCGACCGGGAGGAAATGGAGGGTTTCGCCCAGGAGGGAACTGACTCGATCCGGCAAAAGGGGCCCATTTTTGGCCATGCATTCACACTGACGGATGAAGAGCGAGGCGGAAAACAAGACGGGCAACACGCTGGAGCGAAAACGAATAAGGGATCACGAATTTTCAATAGTTCCGATAAGATATATTATGTAAAGTAGCGGGTTTCGGATTCCGTGCCTCTGATCTGGCGCTCTTTGGCCGATTGCCAGCGAAACGGACGACGGGCGAAACGTTTACTCCGATTCCTCGACGCGTTTTTCCAGGAATTCCCGAACCTCGCGCTGCAGCATCACCGCATCGCGATCAGTGAACGCCTGGTCCTTCGCTGTCAAGGCCGCGTTGGATGCAAGCGCTTCGAGGTAAGGACGCTTCGAATTGGGACCGAGTATATCGATCAGGTTGAAGATATCGATGAAATGGCTCTGGGTTTTTGCTTCGCGACAGACCTTCAGAAGTCGATCCAGATCGGTGTTGTTCAGTTTGAGGTACCCCTTCTTTCGGCACTCGGTGAGAAACGCGGTGATCTTCTTCTCTTTCTGTTCCGCTGAAAGTTCCTTCTTCTTTTCCACACTCTGTTGGGTATCTCGATCTAGTTCGGATTCGATTTCATGGTCAATCTCGGTCAGAATGTCCTTGGCGGATTCGAGTTGGGAGTGGAGGTACGAGGAAAAGGGTTTGAGCTCTTCTCGGAGAAGGTCGAAGGTGATCGTTTGACGGAGAGAAAGGGCGGACCACGCCTTACCGATGGCGGAGAAGAGGCCGCAACTCCGTTTGTTGATGTAATATTCGCCCGCATCGACACGCCAAAAATGCTGGATCATCTGGAAAAAGGAGTCTCCTCGCATCACCATCGCCTGAACGAGGCATGATTCCAAGATATTCACGACAATCTCCTTGGGCAGGATGACTCCGTCCTCGGCGGCGGCATCAGCCATCAATTTTGTTCCATCGAGGCATTCGATGCATCGTTGAACGGCTTCCCGGTAATCACCCTCGAGATAGAGCGTTACGAATTTGTAGAATTCGGCCTCGATATCCCAAAGGTGTATTCGTCTCGCCTTCCGAATAGCAGCTCCGAAATAGTACATCGCGTCTTGAATCGCATGCTTTGCCATCGCTTCGAGGCCGGCCTTGAGGAGTTTCTGCCGCGGCAGGATAGAAAGATCGCGTTTTCTTTCCACCATGATCTCGTCCTTTCCTTCGCCCCCTCTCTCCGTTCCCGCTTGCCGCCTTCTCCCCTTCTCCTTCCCCCTGCGCCTCTCGGCCGCCTCATCATACGATTCCTTCTCTTTTTTTCAACCGCGAACAAACGCACCTCCTCCCAAACGCCCCGGTACTCTCTCTTCTCCCCCTGTCTTCCCTCTCCCCTTCCGTTATACTTCCCCCTATGGAATTTCGTCTGGCCATCTTTGATATCGACGGAACGCTCATCCGAACAGGTGGGGCCGGTTTGCGAAGCCTGGCTCGGGCCTTTCGAAAACTTTTTCCGAATCACCGGGGCCTTCACAATGATCCCGATTTGTCTGAATATTCACCGCATGGAAAAACCGATCCATTGATCTTTCGCGAAATCTTCCGCGACATCACTGGTCGAAACCCGAAGGATTCGGAAACCGCCGAACTGATCGGGGAATACCTCGCCCTTCTTCCCGAGGAACTCTCGCGAAGAACCGGCCGTTACGAGATTCTGCCGGGCGTTCTTCCGCTTCTGGATCACTTGGAAAAGGCCGGGGTTCTCGTGGGGCTGGGAACGGGAAACCTTCGGGAAGGCGCCGAAATGAAACTGAAAAAAGGAAAACTTTGGCATCGTTTCCGCTTCGGAGGGTTTGGAGCCGATGGAAAGAATCGATCTGATGTCCTTCGCACGGCTATCAAACGGGGAAGCGCTCTGGTCGGGGAACCGGTTCCGCCGGAAAGAGCAATCTTCTTCGGAGACACAACGAGGGACATCGAAGCCGTTCACGCCGTAGGAGGACGAATCATTGCCGTCGCAACTGGCAACGAAACCACCGAAGAACTTCGCAAAGCCGCTCCCGCTCTCGCCGTCGAGACGCTCTCTTCTCCCCTCGTTGCGTCCTTTCTTCGGCTCGAAAAATTTTGAGTCCAGACGAAGGACCGGAGCCTTGAACGGACCAACAAAATAGAGAAGCAATGAGAAAAAGTTTCTGTTAGAGTTGCCGGAGAAGAAATGAAATCCCCTTCCTCAACAATTCGCCTTGGGATCGCGGGCCGTATGCGGGTCGGAAAGACAACGGCGGCACGATATCTCGAACGCCGATACGGTTTCTATGTCTGTGCCTTCGCGGACCAGATCAAATCGATCGCCCGCGTCGTCGGCTGGAATGGTGAAAAGGATGCGCGTGGTCGTAAATTGCTTCAGGATATCGGAACGGTCGTGCGCGATTACAACGAACGCTTCTGGATCGATAGTCTCCTCAAGAGTCTTCCTGCCGATCGATCCGTGGCCGTGGACGATATGCGGATGCTTTTGGAACACAGGATTTTGACGGAGGAAGCCGGCTTTCGGACCGTCTTGATTCTCCGCGATTCTTCCTTGATCCTCGATGCCCCGGAGGATACCCGCAACCACGTGACGGAACGCGAAGTGGACCTGATCGAGCCGTGGAGGGTTATCGAGAACAACGGAACCTTTGAGGAACTCTACGAAAAACTCGACCGCCTTCTCGACGAATGGGAAGAAGGGCCGGCGCCGAGGTCCACCCCTTCATCGCGAATCGACTGACGGAGATCGCCACGTCGGAGCCGGGACAAGAACGCGTTGGTCGGTGGGAGTTCCGGCGTTAAAGCCGGAAAACGAGTACGTCGGCCAATCGGCGCGGGTATGGCCGAGCCGGGAAGTCCACCCATCCACTAGAGGATCACAATTTGTGGACATATTGGTAATGCCATTGACAATTTGTCCTATTTGTGGTATCCTTTGGTTATGCTGAAACGCATATTGTCGGAGAAACTGGTAGAGGCGAGCAGAAAGTTTCCGGTCGTGGCTGTAACCGGACCGCGCCAGGCCGGAAAAACCACTTTGGTGAAGCATACCTTTTCGGACAAACCCTATGTTTCGCTCGAGGATCCAGACGTTCGGAATTTCGCATTGTCGGATCCTCGGGGCCTGTTGGCACGCCATCCGGACGGAATGATCCTTGATGAGGTTCAACGCGCTCCGAATCTCCTCTCTTTCATCCAAACGATCGTGGACGAGTCGCGAAAAAATGGACTTTTTATTCTGACCGGATCCCATAATCTGCTGCTTCTCGAGTCGATCTCTCAGACCTTGGCCGGACGAATCCGGATCCTGAACCTTCTTCCGTTTGCCGTGGACGAACTGAGGCATTCATCTCTTTTTCCCTCCACACCCGAATCCGTGATCTTCCAAGGCTTCTATCCGCCGCTTTACGACCAACGGATCGAACCGTCGGAATGGTACCCCGGGTATGTTGAGACCTATGTCGAAAGAGACGTTCGCATGATCAAGAACATCGAGAATCTCGATTCCTTCCGCCTCTTTACCCGCATCTGCGCGGGGCGGATCGCGCAAACGGTCAATCTCTCCTCCATCGGGAACGACTGCGGGATCACGCACAACACCGCGAAATCCTGGCTCGGTATCCTGAGGACCGCCTTCCTCGTCTTTCTCGTCCAGCCGTACTTCAAGAACTTCAGGAAGAGATTGACGAAGAGCCCGAAACTCTACTTCTACGATACCGGCCTTGCGTCCTCGCTTCTGGGAATCGAGAACGCCCGCCAAGTCGAGACCCATCCCCTTCGCGGCGCTCTCTTCGAGAACATGGTCGTTTCCGAGATTATCAAGCGAAGGTTCAATCTCGGAAAGCGCCCCAACCTCTACTACTGGCGGGACAAGACCGGACGGGAGGTTGACTGCATCCTGGACCGCGGCACGTCTCTCGACGCATTGGAGATCAAGGCTGGACGAACCGTTTCGTTTGATATGTTTCGAAACCTCATCTCTTGGAAAAATCTCGCCATGAAAAATCTCGCCATGGCCGAAGAGGTTCGGACTTTCCTCGTACATGCCGGAGACATGAGTTTCACGCACTGCGGCACGGAAGTTCTTCCTTGGAACGATCTCGGACCTATCGGAGAGACATAACCAGGCGGGGACTCGCGCGAGAACACCCCCATCTGGAGTTTTCTTGTTCCGGCGGCTCCGCCCCGAAACGCTTCCTCCTCCGCTCGGCCGGCTAGGAGGCAGACAAGGCAAGACCCAAGTAGGCGACGTTCCCAGAGTCGGAAGGCACAACAGCGTGGGCAGCCGCTACGCTGACGCTGCTTTTCACAGAAAACAAGGTTGTGTCGTTCCCCCATGCCTGCCCGTGTTTGCGTTGCCACTACGGGTGGCTACGGGTGGCAAAGCGGTGGACAATGACGTAACCCCACTATTTTCAGTGCTCTGAAATTGACAAAATGGAAGAATGACACCTTTTCAGGAGGCGCGTTTTTGTTCTCCTTCGGTCGGATAATAGTAATAGTGAGAGTAGTAATTCTTTCCGAGTTCGCCTTCGGGAGGGACCTTGTTCAAGACGATTCCGATCACGCGGCCGCGGGCGGTTTCGAGTTTTGCCCTGGCGCGGATCAGAACCTCCCGCGGGGCGTGTCCCTGGCTATAAACGAGCAGAGTTCCGCCGGCCATTGCGGCAATGATTGAAGCGTCCGCGACGGGGAGGATCGGAGGACAATCGACGAGGACGGCGTCATAGACGAGCGTCAGATCCTTCAGGAGATGTTCCAGTGCCGTCTTGAGCAATTCCGCCGGGCGACCGGGAAGGGAGCCGGTGGGAACAATATCGAGTTTGTCGATCATCGTCGGATAGACCGCCGCCTTCCACGGCACCAGGCCTTCCAACACTTCGCTCAATCCCGTATGGCCGGAGAGCTGAAACGATTTCGTAATCCCCGGGTGGCGCAGATTGGCATCGAGCAAGATCGTTCTTTTACCGGCAAAAGCCAGCGCAATCCCAAGATTCGAGACGGTGGTGGTCTTCCCTTCCTGCGGTGTCGCCGAGGCGACCAACAGGGTTCTGTGTCCTTCGTTGAAAAAGGTGAACTCCAGACTTGAAGCCAAACCTCGAAACGCCTCGCTGATCGGGAAACGCGGTTCGTAGTAGATTACTGTTCCAGCATCGTGAGCCCGCGGCTTCCCCGGAAACCGTTCCTCGTCCTCCTCCGCGACCTCGACGTATCGTAGAAGAACCCGAGGTATGACCCCGAGCACGGGGAGTCCCACGAAATCCTCCACCTCTTCGATCGTTCGAATCGACGTATCGAGGACCTCCCAGACGAAAGCCGCGGCAAGACCGACAAGCAAGGCCAAGGCCACACCCATCGAAAAATGTGTCTTTTCGTTCGGAAAGATCTTGACCGCTTCTCCCGCCGGTCCCTGGAGGACGACGCCGCCGCTCTTCGACTGCCGAATGATCTTCTGTTGTTCGAGCCGTTGCCAGAACATCGAGTAGAGTTTCTTCGAGAGGTCCAGTTCCATCTGGAGGTTGGCTCGGATGACCTGGTTTTTCGGCAAACTCTGCATCATCTCCTCGATTCCGCTCAGCTGCCGCCGCACCTCCTCCAAACGCGACCTCTTCTGACGAATAACCCGTTCCCAACGCTGCCGCCTCTCTTCCAGAGAACGCCTTCGCTGTTCCTCGATCCGTCGATCCAGTTCCTTCTTCCTCTCCAATAATTCCGCGACGGAAGGATGATAGTCAGTGAAATTTCTCCGCAGACGTTCGAGATTTCCCATCAGCCGCTTCCGTTCATTCTTCAGGGAATCCAAAACCGGATCTGGATAATTCTCCAACCACCGATGGTCGATCTCCATTTCGTGCAGTTCTTCTTCCAGACGCGCCGCCTCTATCGAGAGGTCGGATCGCAGTTTCAACTGCGCCAGAACATTATCCGAAAAGGCCACATCCAGGTTCTTCTCTTGGAAAGCGACCATATTGGCCTCGGCGGCCTCGAGCCGTTTTCGGTACTGCTCGATTCGTGACTCCAAAAACTCGATGACTTCGTCATCCGAGCGGCGGTCCCACTCCTTCTCCAGGCGCTGATACACTCGACAAATAGCGTTGACGACCTTCGGGAGCCGGTCCTTGTCGGGACCGGCCATCGAGACCGTGATGATGTTCGTATTCGGAATCTCGGTCACGTTCAGCGCCCCTATCACGGCGTTAACCTTTCCATTGATCTCGTATTCCGAGGAAGAATCAGTGATCTCTCCCAAATCCCGCAGGGCCGCCTCCACGCATGCGCGGGACGTGATCTGTTTCATCGCCGTCTCGATCGGATGCCCCTTGTAGTAAAACCACCGTTCCATTCCTTCTGTAGCGATCGCCTTCGTCACCTCGAGGTTCGCTTGGGCTCGATAGAGCGGAACCAATGTGCGAAAATGAATATAGGTGAAGACCATTATGACAACGAAGGACAACGCCACGATCCACCAGCGCCGTTTTAGAATCCGCCAGTAATCGACGAGATCCAGCTCGTAGGTTTTCTGGGGTCGAGTAATACTGCGCCTCCTGTTTCTCTCCTCTCCGGAAAGATTCTCGCCTTTCCGAAGGCTCTCTCTCCTCCCCTCTCCTGCTTCCTTCCCGCTCGATCCCCGCGCGCCCCCCGGCGCCCGGAATCGTTCCGACAAGGATTTCCGGCACGCGCCCAGACATACCGGAATCCCCTTCGATTATCGGCGAAAAATCCTTCAGACTCAAGAAATTAGAGATCGGAGCGGATGTGAGTTTTCCACGAGACGGCGGGGGGCGGTGCCGGAACGCAGTTTTTTCCCACCGCGACGAATTCCGCCCTTCTTGTTATGACGAAAGTCTTGCGCTGGACGGCTCCGGAGGGAGACCTTCCCCTCCCGGTTCAGGACACGGTCTTCTGTTCCCCCTGAAATCGGCGTCCGCGGAGGCTCTACGCCTCCAGCACGACGTTCTTGCCCACTCCCAGCGCCTGAAGCACCCGCGAACGAAACTCCGGCGTAGACGGAGGCGTCAGCACGATCCGCGGTTGTGGGGGCTTTCCCCCATTCAAGTTTCGCTGCTTGACCAATCCGCCCTGTTCCAGCACCTCATCGAACGCACGGGCTCCCGGAATCCCTTCCAACATACCTGGCATAACCAACCCTCCCTGCTTTTTTTGGGCGAATTTTTTTGAATCTTCTTTCGCACCAAACGTCCTTACTCAAAATTATACGCTCCTCCGCCGATTTTTCAACCCCCTGGCCCGAAAATCTTTTATTCCAGGGTCATTTGCTTCTTGAGCGACTCGAGTTTCTTTTCCCCCACGCCGGGAATCTCGTCGACGTCATCCCACGACTGGAACACTCCCTTCTCCGCCCGAGCATCCAGTATCTTTTGAGCCAGTGACGGGCCGATCCCTTTTATCGTCATCAATTCCTCTTTCGACGCGGTATTGATGTTCACCCTTTCCTCTTCCGAGCCGGTTTTCGCTGCGCCGGGGTTCTCGGTCTTCACCTCGGCTTTCGCCTTGGCATCCGCCGTCGCTTGGCTCGCGCTTGATTCCTCCCGATTCGTTTCAATCTCCGGCGCCGCTCCCTCTTCCGGCCGTGAATCCGCCGCCTCACCGAAATCGACTCCTACCTTCTTGAAGGCTTCCAGCATTGAAGGCCCGACGCGCGGGGCCCTGTCGAGATCCTCGTAGGACCGGAACGGACCGTGTTCCTCGCGATACTCCACGATCTTCCGCGCCGTGGCGATTCCCAGACGAGGAATCTTGTACCGATCCAGTTCCTTCGCTGTCACCTCGTTGATCGGAACCGGTCCCTCGAGCGGCGGAGCCTCCTTTGGCTTCTCCCCGCGCCGTCGCCGGGACTTCTTTTTTGAGAATCCGGACGCATCCGCCTTCGAAGCTCGGTTGCTCAGTCCCGGCAAGGAACCACTGTCGCCACCGCATCCCAGAGGCGCCATGAGAATCGCTGCGACCAAAACGAAAAGACATATCGGCCGCACATGATCCC
Organism: Candidatus Hydrogenedentota bacterium; assembly: GCA_003697085.1. GTDB lineage: Bacteria > UBA8481 > UBA8481 > UBA8481 > J006 > J006. The sequence continues at coordinate 14,671 of RFFU01000076.1, read as the reverse complement.
CGAACCTCGACAACACCGGAATGTCCGTCTTTTTAGAGTTCATCCGTTCCCGGCACCGGATGACAGTCTTCCCAGATCGTCGGAGCATTGGCCTCAAACCTCCTGTAAAGTTTCCACTCTCCCCTCTTCCCCGGCTCCCACTGCTTCTCTTCGCCTTGATATTTGAACTGCGTGCGGATTGCCAGTTTCTTTCCATCCGTTCTGTACCAGATATCCCCGTTGAGGTCGGTGCGGAGGTAGAGCCGCGGCGGCGGTTTACAGAACTTCTTGTAAGCCGCCAGAGTTTCCGGAGCCGGATGCCCGAAAACGGGGGGATGGCTCGACGTGCTTATGATCTCCGGATTCACCATGCGGATCCAAAACGGATGATGGGAGGTCTTCGAGCCGTGATGCGGAGGGAAGTGGACCGTGGAATGGAGCCGTTTCCCCCAGAAGCGGACCAACATCTCTTCTTCCGCGGCTTCGGCATCGCCCGCCGAGAGAAAGGAGATATCGCCGCATTGGATGCGCGTCACGATCGAATGATCGTTCGCAGCATCCCCTTCGTTGATGAGCCCGAGCGGCCCCAGAATCTGGAAGGCAATTGTCGGATCGTGGACGATCTCGTTTCCGATCAAGGTCCCTCCGGGAAATCCCTCGAAAACCCCTTTCGGGTACTCGACGGGTTTTTCCGTCGAAGGATCCAGGACCGCGTAATAGGGAATATCGAGTTTCTCGATCGCCTCGAGGATGTCTTGATAAAAGCGCGCCGCCTTCGTGATTCCCGGATCGACGAACCGCCGCACATGACCTCCATTCGAAAGGACCCATTCGAAGAGGTCCGGCATACCTCCGCCGTGATCCGAATCGGGATGCGTCAGGATGACGAGATCGAGATCGACGATTCCGTGCAGAGCCAGGAACGGAATCACGACCTCCTTCGTCGCAGGATACTGCCGGGAATACTGATTTTCCGGATGCTCCCCTTCTCCGGCGTCGATGAGAATGTTCTTGCCGCCGGGGGTATGAATGAAGGTTCCATCTCCCTGCCCGACATCGAGTTGGACCACGGTCAGGACGCCGTCCGGCATCACTCCGCGGGCTTTTACCCCCGAAACGGAGCCTTCCCTCGCCGCCAAACGCGGACCGGCAACGATCCACACACCCGCGTTGGCAAGCCCAAGAAGCAGAATTAGAATCCATTCGAGAATTCCGGTGCGACGGGTCGGAGGCGTACGCGACAACCGATACTCTTCGAAAGGATCTGTCGGGCGGGAGGAGGACGTCATTCGACGGTCACGTAAGGACGGATTTTTTCGATCTTCGATGGACCGATGCGTGGAACGTTGTCGAGTTCCTCGAGGCTGCTGAAGGGGCCGTTCTCTTCGCGGTACTTCACGATCGCTTTCGCCGTGGAGGGGCCGATTCCTTTTATCTTTTCGAGATCCGCGGCCGAAGCGGTGTTGATATTGACCGGCGCGCCGGGAGCCGAGGAGCCGGGTTGTGTTTTCGTTGCTCCCCGCCCTTCCTCACGGCGCGCGACAGCCTCCCCGCGACCCGTCAGAACCGTCGTGGCCGATACGCGGAGATACGGCCGGATTTTTTCGATCTTCGAAGGGCCGATCCGCGGTACGTTGTCCAATTCCTCGATCGATTTGAAATCCCCGTGTTCCTCTCGGTACTTCACGATCGCCTCCGCCGTCGAAGGTCCGATTCCGGGTATCTTCGTCAGCTCCTCGGCGGTCGACTTGTTCAAGTCCAGCCCCGCCTCCGATTGCAATGAGGCGACGGTTGTACCAGTCTTTCCTCCTGACACGACGATCTTCTCCCGAATCGTCTCCAGAAGTTTCGAGCCAATCCTCGGAACCTTCGTCAGATCCTCCACGCTTGTGAACGGACCGTGTTTCTCGCGGTACTCCACGATCGCCTTCGCCATCGCCGGCCCCACCCGCGGAAGACGCTGGAGATCCTCTTCCGTCGCCGTGTTGATGTCCACGACATCACTCTTCTTCTTGACCTTGCTCGGGTCGGCGCCTCCCAATTTCGTGTATTTCTTGAAGACCTCGAGCATACTTTTCCCGACCCGCGGAATCTCGTCCACCTCATCATACGAGTTGAACGGGCCGTGTTCCTCACGGTACTTCACAATCGCACTCGCCATCGAGGGCCCCACCCGCGGAATCAAGAGGAGCTCCTCGACCGAGGCGGTATTCAGATCGACCTTCAGCTCGTTTTCGAGTTCCTTTCGCTCCTCAGGCGTCAAAAGATCGATCGGTTCCGCCTTCAGATCGGTTGCCTTATAAACCTTCCTCTCTCCAGCGGAAATCTTGACCGGTTTCGGTAGGCCGGACGACGTCGGAACGAGCGCAATCACGGCTCCTCCCCCCAAAAGCGCCGTGATCTCCGCAACAAGGATTCCCTTCTTCAGAGCCGTCAACGTCGCATTCCTTTCTCACTCCCTGATTCGGAGCATTCTATTATACCGCCTCCGTACCCAAACAGGGAAAAGAAAAGAAGGAAGTCCTGGAAATGCACAGGTACATGGTGAGCCACCTGGAAGGAGGAGGAAAAGAAAGACGTGAGGTGCAGGACAGGTAGGGGTGAGGAGCGATCGGCCGGTCACCTAACCGTGGTGTCATTCCGAGGAGGGCGCAGCCCGACGAGGAATCCCCCACGAGTGCCGATCGGCCCCCAGCGCCTGATACCCCGTCGAGGGGATTCCTCGCTGGCGCTCGGAATGACATAGGGGGTGCCAATCGGCCCCCGCAGGTTGGAGAACCTGCGCGCGGTTCCTGCAGGCAAGATGCCCGCGCTACCAGGGATTGCTTCTTCCCCTTTTTCCTTTTCCCTTTTGCCCTTTGCCTTTTGCCTTTCTCCTACCCTCTCCGTTCCACCCTTTTCAGGCGGCGGATCCGGACGAACGGATCGGGCGGTATCCGATAGGCGTCGGCCCTGGAAGGAGTATCTCAAGGGCATCTATGACGAATTTGGAAGAGAATATCACTTTCTTGTGCTGGGAAGCGGTCGCTTGGACATATCCCGGAGAGGAGGAGAATCCCTGGCGGGGCGGGAGTTCTCCAGGTAAGTTTCGACACCGTAAAGGAGTGGCTTTCTCTTCTCGATCACTTCTACCTGACCTTTCGGTTATCCCCGTGGTCGAAAAGAGTTGCGCGCTCCATTCTGAAAGAGAAGAAGATCTATCTTTACAATTATCCTCTGATCGACGATAGCGCCGCACGCCTCGAGAATATGGTCGCCGTGGAACTGCTTCGCTCCGTCACATTCTGGAACAATTCGGACGTCGGCGACTTTTCGCTCCATTATCTTCGCGACAAGGAGAAGCGCGAGGTGGATTTCCTGATCGCTCGGAAGAACAGACCGTTTCTGATTATCGAGGCCAGGGAGGGCGACGAGAATATCGACGAGAATCTTCTATATTTCCAAAAGAAACTGAAGGTTCCGGCCGTTCAACTCGTAAACAAGAAAGACGGCTTTCGGCGCAGAACGGTGAACGGACGAAAGGTCTTGGTTGCGACCGCATCGACCCGGCTGGCGTCTCTGCCCTGAACGGAAAAGTCTGATAACCGGACCGCCACCCAATCGCCTGTGAGGGGATTACGGAAAAGAGAAGAAGAAACGGCGTCAAAGCGGCCAAGAAGTAGGCCGTCATCGGCGGCGGCGCGCCGCCGGCGCGAACCTGAGAAAACAGGCTTCCCTATCCTCGAGTGTGATACCGAATTCCGAGCCTTTCTCACAAGTATCCAGAAAGGCGGCGCGGGCGCGGTTCAGTTCCTTGAGCCGTCCGCGCCATCGGGGATCCGAAAGAGTCAGGGCTGCCGGCAGAGCGCGCGGTCCCGGCGTCACTCCGACTCCTCGCCTTCCACCTCGATTCCTCGGATGCGGCGCTTCGGCCGGGGACGGGGCGCGGGAAGCGGCTCCGGTTCCTTCGAGATGTCCGGAAATGGTCTCTTCGGCAGATGTTTCACTTCCGGATGGCGCGGGCGGCCGAACCGAAAGGTTCCCGTGAAACGATGCGTGCCGCCGAAGGTGTTGAACGGCACGTAAGCGTAGTCGAGAACAAGAGGGCCGGTGGTAACGCCGATTCCTCCGGTAATTCCCTTGATCAACCCTTCCTGACTGCTCCAGCCCAGCCGCAAGGCCAGCGGCTTCAGAACACTCCATTCGGCTCCGAGCGAGACCTTGAGGTCCTCATCGACGACCTTGACGGCGTCGGCGGTCAGGACAATCCTCCTCCAGAAGAAGGGATAACTGACACCGGCTCGGAGGGTGAGCGGCAGACGCTCCTTCTCCTGAATGAATTTGAGGGTTCCTCCGAGATTCTGGACGGCCACCCCAACAAGAAAAGGGGACGATGTCGGCCGGTACTGGAGACCGAGGTCGATGGCGAAGGTGGACGCGTTGTAGTTGGACAATTTTCGCATGACGTACTTCCCGCTGATCCCCAGCGCCCAGAACCTTCCCAGTTCGCGACCGTAACCGAAGGTCACGAGCCAGTCCCGCGCGGAGAGTCGTTCGCCGGTGAAGAGTCCCAGTTCATTTGTGCGATCGAAGGTCCCGGGGTCGAATGTGAGAACCGAGAGGCCCCAGGCGTCACGGCCTCCCCCGAGGGGATACGTAAGAGAGATGTGTTGGAATTTCGATTTCTCGATCCAATAGACCTGGGAGGCGGTCAATTCCTTGCGATCGGGGCGGACGAGGCCGGCGGGATTGAAGGCCAGACCGGCGGCGTTGTCGGAAAGCGCCGTGTAAGCGCCTCCCAAGGCCGCCGGTCGCGCATCGGAATAGATCGAGATGAATTCGCCCGACGCCGTTCCCGGCCCGGACGCCCCGGCAATTCCGGAGGGAAAGATACAGAGAAGAATGCCGATCGTCGAAAGATATCGCGACACTATTCCGCCTCGTCCTCCCCGCGCGCGACCCGCTCCACGTCCCGATCGACCATCATCTCGATCAATGCTCGAAACGACACGGTCGGTTTCCATCCGAGAAGTCTTCTTGCGCGGGAGGAATCTCCGACGAGACGATCCGCTTCCGCGACCCGGTAGAAGGCGGAATCTGTTTCGACATATTCCTTCCAATTCAACCCGAGCCGGCCGAAGGCGATCTCGACGACTTCTCGAACCGAGTGGGTTTCGCCGGAGGCGATGACATAATCCGTGGGGGCGTCGGCTCGGAGCGCCGCGCGCATCGCCCGGACGTAATCCCCCGCAAAACCCCAATCGCGGATCGTATCGAGCCGTCCCAATTTCAATTTCCGCTCTTTTCCCGCGGCGATACGCGCGGCAGCAAGTGTGATCTTCCGCGTGACGAAGTTGGGGGAACGAAACGGGGATTCGTGATTGAAAAGGATGCCATTGACCGCGAATAAGCCGGCCCCCTCGCGGAAATTAATAACGGCGTAGTGGGCGAAGAGTTTCGCCGTTCCATACGGGGTGTTCGGAAAAAAGGGAGTTTCTTCCGTCTGCGGGCTTTCCCGCGCCTCGCCGTACATCGCGCTCGACGAGGCCTGAAAGAAACGGGTCTTCGGGGCCGAATCTCGGATAGCGGCAAGAGCCTCGAGAACGGAGAGGGCGGTGGAGCGCGCGGAGAGGACAGGATCCTGCCAGGACCGGGGAACCGAGGTTTGCGCCGCGAGATTATAGATTTCATCCGGCTTCACCTCGGAAAGAAGGGACGGCCAGACTCCCGATTGCGCGAGATCCCCGGAAAGAATCGTCACCTGGGAAGAGACCTCCCCGAGGGAACGGCGTGCCCGTTCCTGATCCCGGGCGACTCCGAACACTGTGACGCCTTCCTTCAGAAGAAGACGGGTCAGGTAATATCCGTCCTGCCCACCGATTCCCGTGATCAAGGCTTTCATTGGATCACCATCACGCGAAAGGTCGCTTGGATCTCCGTCCCCGCTTCGATACGAACGAGGTAAACGCCGCTGGCGACCTTTTCTCCCCGCATATTTCGCCCGTCCCAGGTGACATCTTGATGCTGACCCGGCCCGCGGAAGCCGGGAGAGAGATCGGCCACGAGCAACCCGCGCATATTGAAGACTCGTATCGCGACATTTTGAGGGGAGTTCAGGACATAGCGTATCGTCGCAAACTCGCCGTAGGCGGGACGGATGAGATTGTTCGCGATCCTAACCTGTCCGAAGGATTCAAGTGTGAACGTCGATTCCTTGACAATCGTCGTTCCCGTATTGCCGGCGTCGTCAACGCCGACGAAGACCAGCGTCACCGTTCCGGCGGGCCGGGATTTATCGATCGTAATCGTTCCGGAGAAGGTCGTATCGGCGCCGGCCATCGGAATCTGTTGAAGCGAGTTGTCGGGGTAACGCAGGTTCACCGTGGGAAGGCCGTTGAGAGGTTCGTTCGTCGTAATCGTGAATGTGTATTGTCCCCAGGTGATGCGAGGGGGAAAGGGTTCGGGGGTCGAAGGTTGTTTGAGCGAGGGATCGATCGAGATATCCACGTTCGTCACCCAAGGAGCGACGGCATCGTAATAGAAGACGATTCCTCCACCGTTGACAGCCGAGACCGCCACTCCGAAGATCCGCTCGGGTTCCCGAACGAAACCGAGCCCGACGATGGAAGCCGCGTTGGGATCGACCATCCCCACCGTGTCCACTGATCCGTCGTTGTGCCATCGGCGGAGAAGTCCGGTTTCGCTTCCCAGGAAGGTGACGGACTCGTTTCCGTCGTTGGCGTAGAGCATAGCGTGCACGGCGGTTTCGGCGACCGTGAAGCGAAGATTCCCGGAGAGATCATACACGCGCCCGCGGGGAGAAGTTGCGAAGAAGAGGGAATCGGGGCGAGCGACGGCGCTTGTAACGAAGGAATCGCCCAGAAAAACCCTCACGATTTTTTTGGAAGCCGTGTGCAGAAGATGCGCGCGCCCTCCGGAGATTCCCGCCGGGGAGTCGCCGGTTCCGACGAAGACCAGCCCTGTGGTTCCCGCCAAAGTTGTGACGCGCACCGGCAGGGAATCATCGAGCAGCGCGATCGGTTCCGCAGAACTCAACGAGGTCTTCGCCGACCGAAAGAGAATAGTGGTGGTATCGATATCCGCTTGGGGGCCGAAATAAAGTCTTCCGTCTGAGGAGGGAAAAAGCGCGGTGATGGAATCGGGGTGAGCGCCGCCGGGAAGATCATCGGCGCGTCCGAGAGAGAACGGTTTAAGTTGAGAGATGGCGAAGACTTCCCCGGCGGGAGCGGTTCCAACAAAGACTGTTCCGTCCTCGTCGGCCGCCAATGCAGTCACGCCGGTGGGAGCGGTCTCGATCGCGGAGACGACGGCAAGGCCGATCTCTCTCAGAAGTGTTCCTTTGGTTGCGGAATAGACGAGGACACTGGGGACGTTCGAGCGAGCGGCATAGACAAAACCTCCGGCGACAGCAAACCCGCTCGGAGGTCCGGCGTACTGCGCCACGGTGACGAATCCGGCGCGCGCGGGGGCGGAAGCGACCAGGAGCAACACGAGAACAAGGAACATTGGCGCGGCCCGCGCGGAACGTGGCCTCGTATCTCTCTTCAGAAGAGGCGTAATTGGTTCGATTCGGGAAGCGCGCCGCATGCGCCCAGAGCCTTTAGCCGCTGGAGAAGAGGGCGGGAGAGGCCGGTTCGCGAGACGAGATCCTCCAACGACAGCAGATTTCCCTCTTTCACTTCCTTCGCAATGCGCCGCGCCATCTTCCCGCCGAGCCCGTCCACCGCAACGAGCGGAGGGCGCAATGTTGTTCCCTCGACCCGGAAACGCAGGGCATCGGACTTTTCCAGATCGACACTCTTCATCTCGATTCCGCGCAGAAGCATCTCCCGCGCCAGATCCAGTGCGACGCCTTGGGCCTGTTCGCGAGCCGTGGCAAGACGATCCCGTTCCTTCTTTCGAATCTCCGCCAGAGCGGCTCGGACGGATTTCAAGCCGTCGAGCACAGGTTCCAGGGGAAGATCGGCGGCCCGTAAGGTCAGCGCCGTGGCGTAGAAGGCCGGCGGATGATGGACTTTGAAATAGGCGATTCTCAGCGCCATCAGGACGTAGGCGACGGCATGAGCCCGCGGGAACATATATTGAATCTTGCGACAGGCTTCGATCACCCAGGAAGGAACCTTGCATCGCTTCATCGAGATCTCGTCCTCCGGCCGCAGCCCCTTCCCTTTGCGGACCCGCTCCATAATTCCGAAGGCCTCGCGGGGATCCATTCCGTATCCGATCAATTTGTTCATGATGTCCTCGCGCGTCGCAATCACCTCCGAGAGTCTCGCCACTCCGTTGCGGATCAAATCCTGCGCGTTTCCTTTCCAGACTCCTTCTCCGTGGGAGAGCCCGGAGATACGAATCAATTCCTCGACCGTTCTCGGACGCGTCTCTCGAAGGATCTGCAGCAACAACGGAGTTCCGAATTCCGGAATCCCGAAGGTTCCGACGGGCGCGCCGAGCCGGGATTCCGTCAAGCCCAAAGCCTCCGGCGAAGAAAAGAGTGAAAGGACGGCGGGATCATCGAGCGGGACCTCCATCGGATCGATCCCCGTAATGTCCCGCAGCATTCGGATCGCGGTGGGACAATCGTGCCCGAGGACATCCACCTTAACGATCGTTCCCTCGTAGGCGTGAAAATCGAAATGGGTCGTGACGGATTCCGCGGTCTCGGAATCGGCGGGGCGTTGGACCGGCATAAAATCCGTGATGGAACGATCCCGAGGGATGATGACCATTCCTCCGGGATGCTGCCCCGTGGTCCGGGAGACCTCGACGAGGCCGAGCGAGAGGCGATCGATCTCGGCACGGCGGGGTTTGAGCCCGCGTTTTTCGAGGTAGTTGAGGACAAAACCGCGCGCGTTCCGTTCCTTCAATGTTGAGATCGTTCCGGCTCGAAAGACGTGATCCTTCCCGAATGTCTTCTCGATGTCCGCCATCGCCCGCGCCTGATACTCCCCCGCGAAATTCAAGTCGATGTCGGGAACCTTTGTCCCATCGAATCCCATAAAAGCCTCGAAAGGAATCCGATAGCCGTCTCGGATCATCTCCCGGCCGCAACAATCCCGCCGAGGAAGATCGGGGCCGCATTCCGGACGGTCTCTTCCCTTTCCCGTCTTCTTCCTGCGGGGGCCGGATATCTTCCCTTTCTCCTCTCCTTCCTCGTCCGCGAAGATCGTCGTTCGACAGACGGAACAGCGATAATGCGGGGGAAGGGGATTCACTTCGGTGATGCCGGTCAAAAAGGCCACGAGCGAGGAACCGACGGATCCGCGGGAACCGACGACGTAACCGGCCTCCTTGCTGTTTTGGACAAGTTGAATCGCGATGAGATAAAGCACAGCGAACCCGTTTCCGATGATGGCATCGAGTTCCTTCTTCAAGATGGCTTCGATTTTCCCGGGAAGAATGACCTTTCCTTCTCTTTCTCGTCCGTAAAGCCGAAACGCGGCTTCCATCGTTCGCTTGCGTAAGTCCTTCTCCGCCCCCTCGATAATCGGCGGAAAAAAGCCTCGTGGAAGAGGATCGACATCCTCCAACCGCTCGAAGACGCGATCCGGATTTTCGAGAACGAGCCGCCGCGCGACTTCCTCCCCAAGAAAAGAGAATGCTTCAAGCATCTCGTCGGTGGTGCGGAGATGCATCGAGGGAAGATGCTCGACGCGGTCGCGATCCAACGGCTCCCGCAGAATCTTTCGATACTCTCTCTCCTCCGGATCGAGGTGATGAGCACAGCCGACGGCGACGACGGGGACTTTCGCTTTCGTGGCGATAGCGATGACCCGCCGGATAAGTGCGTCCACATCTTCGTCGCAACGAAGTGTTCCCTCCGCTAAGAGAGGTCGATACAGATCCGGCGGTGCGATCTCGATATAATCGAACCGCCGGGCGATCGAAAGAATCTCCTCCTCGGATTCGTTCGCCAATATCGCATCGATGACCGGTCCCTCCAGCGCACCCGATCCCAGAATCAACCCGTCCTTATGGTGTTCGATTAAGGACCAAGGCGTACGTGGATAGATATAGAGATGGTTCAGATGCGCGGCCGTCACCAACTCGTAGAGGTTCTTCAGGCCGGTCCGGTCGGCAACGAGGGCAACGACCGACTTCGCCGGAATCTTTCTCGCTTCCCGCTCGCCGCGCCACGCCTCCAATTCCCCCAGGGTTTTGACGCCGCGGCGCCTGAGTTTCAAAACGATTTCGACAAAGATTTTCGCCAGGGCGCGCGCGTCGTCGGAAGCACGATGCGCGTTGACGAGAGAGACCCCGAGCGCCTTTGCGACGCTCCCGAGCTGAAACTTCTTCAATTTCGGAAAGAGCGCTCGCGAAATCTCGAGCGTGTCGATTAAGGGAGGCATCTTCCGGCCCGAACGCACCCAATCGTCTCGGAGAAATCCGGCGTCGAAGGAAATGTTGTGCGCCACAAGCGGCGCGTCGCCGACGAAGTTCTGGAACCGCGGGAAGACCTCCCGCCACCCCGGAGCCTCTCGGAGCATCGATTCCGTAATGCCTGTAATCTTCTGAATGTTCGAATCGAGCGAAACCCGCGGGCGAACGAAGGAATGAAATTCATCGACGATTCGACTTCGGCGAACCTTGTACGCCGCAATCTCGATGATTTCATGACTCAACGGGCTCAGGCCGGTCGTTTCGAGATCAAACACAACAGCATCCTCGAGCAGAGACTCTCCTCTTCTCTGGGGGGGAACATTGACCACCACGGCCCTCCGGTCATCGACGACATTGAGTTCGCATCCCAGAGCGAGCCGAACGCCGGCTTTCTTCGCGGCGACGTAGGCCCGAGGAAAGGCCTGAACCACCGCATCATCCGTGATCGCAATGCGATCCCAGCGCCACCTCCGCAGGCGCTCCAACAGTCTCGAGAAATCGATCAGGCCGTTGAGTCGCGAGCACTTCGTGTGAAGATTGAGTTCGACGCGCTTGCGTTCCGAGCAGTCTTCTCTCTCCGGACGAGTGACGCGGAGAATGTGCCTTGGAGAGAGTACGATTTCGTTCTGTTCGAACTTATCCGGCTGAACCGCACCGGCGATCCGCAGGTATTCCCCCTCACGAACCGAAGCCGCCGTTGCCGGAGGATCAAAAAGTTTGACGCGGATCGAATCCGTAAAGTCCGTGATTCCCAGCGAGAGTATCCGTCGCCGTTTCAACTCTCGGCACTCGACTCCGAAGACCCTCCCCTCCACCACCACGTTCCGCATCGGCCCCGCGATCTGGTTGATAGGAAGAGGCGGACTCGTCACGCCCGACTCGCGTCCCAACAAGACATTGGATTTCTTCTTTTGGACGGGCCGGAAGACCGCTTTGCGGGGAGGAGCCGTTTCCCGAGGCGGTTCCACGGTGATTTCCGCGCCCCATCCGCTTCCTAATTCCCGCGCTGTTTCCTCCAACCATCGGCGCGCCCCGGCCCGCTCAACCTCCTCCCGCGCAATCTCATTCGGACAGGCCAGAACGATCCGGGAGGACTCGACGCGCATCCAGCAGGACGCCAGCCATGGCGCCGCGGCATTGAGTTGAACCTTCAACTCTTTCAAAAGACGTTCGGGTGACGGAGAGGGAAGAGATTCCGTCGAAACCGGCGGCTTTACGGCCACCGTCACCGCCGGTAAGCGCTCGGATACGACCTCCCGAATCCGCTCCGCCAAACGCGGCGTTCGCGCCCCGGTCGGACCGAGGTAAAGGACGAGCCGGCTGTCGCCGGGATGAAACTCGATCTCCGTCAAAAAATCAGCGAGGTCCCCTCCTCGGCTCGCGCCTTCCACGCCGCCGATGGAAAACTCCGCTATTATCGGTTTGAAGAATTCAGGAAGCGCCCCCTCTTTCGGTTTCATTCGGATAATTTCAGACATTTCCACTCGCCTCCGAATTTACTTCCTCCTCTCCTCCCCGTCAAGAAAGGAAAAAGGTGTCATTCTTACAGTTTGTCAATTTCGTCGTTCGTCCGGACGAGACGAAAACGGGACAATTTTCGTCGTACCACGGCGGAACCCGCTTGGAGAGGAAAAACCGGCCGGTCAGGAGAAGAGGCTCCCCGAATCCGTTTCCGCAGGCAAGATACCGGCGTTCCCGGCAGGTTGCCGCGGGTTGGAGAGCCGGTGGCGCATCCGCGGACCGCAGAGTCCACGCTCTATTGCAGACAGGATGAAACGGGCTGCCGGGATACCGTTTCCTCACGAATTTTTGCTCTCCCAGGTTGTGCTTTCTTTTGACGGGGGCGGAGTTATTTCAAGACGCCAATATCTTGAGAATGAAATAGATCAAAAGGAAGACGGCCCACCAGGGGATCCGAGACGCCTTCCGCGCTTGTGTCGAGGAAGCACCGGCATCCCAATCGGAAGCATCGTCGCCGGAAGCCTGGTCCTCCGGGAGCAGGTCATCGACGGAGAGATCGGCGTCATCCTCGTCATCCTCATCGAAGTCGAAGGGAGGCGGCGTGGGAGCCCGAGAGGAAGAGTATTTTCTGGTGGGAAGAGAAAACCCCTTTCCCACGGAGAGGCGTTTCCAGCCGAATCCTCTTCCTCCTCCGACACCGTCCCTTCCAATGGGCCGATAGGAAATTGGTCGAAGGGCGCGGCCGCGGAGTTCGGCCAGCAATCGTTCCTCGTCAGGCGCCTCGAGTTCACCGGTAACGATGCGACCAATGGGATCGCGCGCGCGGTAGGAATAGATCATTTCGGTGCCGAGCCGGAATCAACTCTCGGCGAGCGCCGCGGTAATTGCGGCCACGCCGACGATATCCTCAACGGAACATCCACGAGAAAGATCGCTCATCGGTTTCGCCAGTCCTTGAATGATCGGGCCCAGGGCCTGGGCTCCGGCCAGGCGTTCGACCAATTTGTACGCGATGTTCCCGGAGTCGAGATCGGGGAAGACGAGAACATTGGCCTTTCCAGCGACGGCCGAGCCGGGAGCCTTGCGGGATCCTATGGACGGAATGAGGGCGGCATCGGCCTGAAGTTCTCCATCGAGAGAGAGATTGGGATCCAGGTTTCTCGCCAACTCGACCGCTTTGCGCACCTTCTCGACGTCTGCGTGTTCGGCGGAGCCCTTCGTCGAAAAGGAGAGCATCGCGACGCGCGGTTCACGCCCGAGAATCTTGCGGAACGTTCTCGCGGAAGCCACGGCGATGTTGGCGAGTTGACGTGGATTGGGGTTGGGCACGACGGCACAATCGGCGAAAACGAGCGTTCCGTCTTCTCCCCACCGGCCGTCATCGAGGGTCATGAAAAAGACGGAGGAGAGGGTCGAGAGGCCCTCCGCCATCCCGATGACGCGGAGCGCGGCTCGAAGAACGTCGGCCGTGGTACTGGCCGCTCCAGAGACGACGGCATCGCCCCGTCCGCTTCCGACGAGCGCCGCTCCGAGAACGAGCGGTTGTTCGAGGGCCTTCGTGATTTCCTCCTCGGAGGCATTCACGAACTTCTTCCTCCTCTTCAAAAATTCCCGGAGATCCTCGTCGCCGCTTTCCTTGGTTACGGATAGAAAATCGACCCGGGAGAAATCGACGTCCGGGCAGAGCCGGGCGGCTTCTTCTCGCTCGGCGATCAGCTGCACCGAGCGAACATACGGTTCCCCGGCCAAAATCGCTGCGGCGCGAAGGATGCGCTCGTCCCATCCCTCCGGAAGAACCAAACGGACATTTTTCGCCTGCTTCTTTGCTTCTTCTATGACATTCATTTTCGTTTCTCCTCCAATGCTCTTGCGACGGCGGGAGGCACATACCGTGCGACATCCCTGCCGAGCCGGGATACTTCTTTCACGAGCGACGACGAAACGAACGTCCGCTCAGGATTGGCCACCATAAAGAGCGTTTCGGTTCCGCTGCGAAGGGAGCGATTCATCAGAGCCATCTGGAGTTCATACTCGAAATCGCTGACGAAACGCAACCCCCGAATCAAAACGTCCGCCTGAACGGATTCCAGGAAATCGACGAGAAGCCCGGAAAAGGTCCTCACCTCGATCCGGGAACGTTCCTCGTTTCCGAGAGAAGCCTCGATCAACGCGACGCGTTCCTCGGCGGAAAAAAGCGTCTGCTTGGCCGGATTAACCAAAACGGCGACGATGACGGTATCGAAGATTGCCAGGGCGCGGCGAACGATATCGAGGTGACCGTTCGTAATCGGATCGAAGGATCCGGGATAGACCGCGAGGCGCCGTATCGTTTGATCGTATCGTAATCTCGTCGTCACATAGCAAGAATACTCCGGGCGGATCGGGGCGGCAAGGAACATCGACAGACGGGTACACAGCGAACAATGGCCACCTTTTGCCGAATCGTATCAGTCCACTCCTGGGCGAAACAGTACATAAGATCGGCGCGGCCGAAAGGTAACCTCCTACGAATCCGTTTTTGCACGCCAGGATGCCCGCGCTACCAGGACACGCTTCCCGCTCCCTTTTTCGTTTCCCTTCCCCATTCCCTTTTTCTTGCCCTTGCCTTTGCCCTTACCCTTCCCTCGGGGTACCGCGTCGAGGGGATTCCTCAATCGCCTTACGGCGATTTTCGGAATGACAAGAGACGCTGTCATTCCGAGAAGGCCGAAGGCCGACGAGGAATCCCCCACGAGTGCCAATCGGCCCCCGCAGGTTGAAGAACCTGCGCCCGTGCGCCCATGAGCGTACATGGTCAGAGAGGTGAAAGTCCTCTTCAGGCAGACACTCTCCGGCCTGTAACCAAATGTAACTG
>RFFU01000006.1 GCA_003697085.1 Candidatus Hydrogenedentota bacterium | reverse complement strand
TATCCCGGCTCCAAAACTCGGATGCTTCCACTCCGCCTCTCTCGCTTCTTCCGCGACGTCCATCGCCTGTCTCGCCGCCTCGTCACTCATCGTCTCTCGGCTCCTTTCTCTTCAACGGTCTCAATGGACCTCTCCACGTCCAACGCTTCCCGAGGTCCGCATTCCGCTTCTTCCGGAAGATTTCCACCTTTCCAATCCCGAGGGAAAATCTCCCCTGAAATTATATCACAAGAATCTCCGTTTTTTCCCTCGAGTCGAAGCGCTCCATTCGGAAGAACTTCTCGGACGAATCCCGTCTTTCCTTCATGAACGGCTTCCACACCACGACCGTACAGTCGCTTGTTGACGGATTGAGTCACCGCGCCGGGCCCCTCTTCGAGAAAATGGGAAAAGCGATCCAAGATTTTGGAGAGAAGAATCCGCTTCTCGAAGGTCCGGCCGGGAAAGAGTTCCGCGAGGGAGATGGCCGAGGAGAGAGGGACCGGCTCGATGTTGATTCCCACGCCGGCGATCGCGGCGCGCGTGTCGGATTCGACCAGAATGCCGCCGAGTTTGCGGTTTCGGGCCGCCAGATCGTTCGGCCATTTGATAAGGATGGATTCGCCTCGGGGATCCAGCGCTTCGGCCGCCGCGGCTCCGATCGCAAGCGGCAGCAGAGGAAGGATTTCCGGGGAAAGTGCCTCCGAGGGTCCGGGAGCGCCGGCGCGATTCGCGTAAAGAAGAAGAGAAAAATACAAGCCACCGGGAGGGGAAAGCCAGCGCCGGTTGTGCCGCCCGCGGCCGCGTGTCTGCTTGTCGGTGAGTATGACCATTCCGTGCGGCGGTGTCGCGCCGCGATCGAGAAGACGGCGGAGGTGATTTTGCGTGGAATCGACGGCGCGAAGATGCCGAATCCAGTATTTCACCGGACTCCCGCAAGTCGCATACGGGGAAACCACGGAGAACACGGAAAACACGGAGAAGTCACGGAGAAAGAATGGAAAAAAGCAAGAAAGGGTTTCCTTTTCGGGGAACGGGAAATCCAGGAGAAAAGCCGGTTCTCCGACGCAAGAGATGAAAGGCGGATTTTCTTAGGGGGATTCTTCATTTCATCCTTGAATTCCATTTTCTTTTCTGTGTTCCCTTTGTCCCTGTGGCAAATCACTAACCACCTTGCACGTTCGCAGCACTTCATTTCGGTCCGAGAACCTCCAGCGAAAACGGGATGGCGGGAGCCGAAATCGTAAGCGCTCCGACCGAGATATAATCGACGCCGAGACGGGCAAGCGATTTTACGCGATCCGGAGTGACTCCACCCGAAACCTCGATCTCGGCGCGGCCGTCGATTATCCGCATGGCCCTTCGGACCTCGGTGTTGGAAAGATTGTCGAGAAGGATGCGGTTGGGGCGGACAGAAAGCGCGTCTTCCACTCGCTCCACGGCATCCACTTCGACGATCAGGAACGGCCGTGTTCCGCTCCGATCGAGACGGAGCAAGCGGCGCCTCCACGAGGACCAGTCGAGGGAGGCGAGATGATTGTCTTTGAGGAAGATATTTTCGGCTAAAGAAAAGCGATGGTTCACCCCTCCGCCGCACCGGACGGCGTACTTTTCGAGTAGGCGCAGGCCCGGAAGCGTCTTCCGGGTATCCAGGATTCGGGTTCGGCAACCCGGCGGAATTTGGTCCACGTAACGCCGGGTGAGGGTGGCGATCCCGCTGAGATGGGAGAGAAGATTGAGCGCGGTTCGCTCGCGCGAGAGAATCTTCCGCGCCGAGCCCTCCAGGCGTCCGATGATCGAACCGCGCAAGACCCGCCGGCCGTCGCGTATCCCTCTCCCGCTCTTCCAGCGAAGAGAGCCACCGAAGATCTCGGGGAGAAACGCCGTTCCGGCCAGGACACAGTCTTCTTCACAGAGAACGACGGCCGCGATTCTACGGCGGGCCGGGATCAAGCGTGAGGTCGCATCCTCGGAGGCGCGATCTTCGTTCAGCGCCTCCCGGACGAGCCGCTTGATTGCGTCGGAAGGAAGAGTTACACTTTTTTTCGCCATGTTCGGGAACTTTACAGAGCGTTTCGTAGGCGTCAAGGAGACCTTGAAGAACCCTTTGGAGTTTCGATTCCCGAAATCCGACTTTATCCTTGTCCTTCTCCTACCGTTCCTTCTGTCCGCTTGCACGACGGTGATGCCGGTTCAGGAACATTACATGCTTCGCTCGGAATACTACCGGTCGCTGGAGGAGATGCGCAAGAAGGCGGAAGCCGAGAAGGATGTTCTTCGGGAGCGCATCGCGCATCTCGAGGCGCAGGTCGGTCGGGAAGAGGGGAAACGGCTCCAACTGATGGACGAACTACAGCGGGCGAGGAAGGAACAGGATCGTGTTCAGAAACGGCTCGATACTGTTTTGGCCGAGTATGAGAAGAATCAAACCGCGGCCAAAGAGACGATCGAAGAGTTGACGACGAGTGTGAGCCGGACGAAGGAGGAGTTGGACGCGACACGACGCGAGTTGGCGGAAGTTCGGAGGAAATTGAACGCGGAAACCAGTGTTCTCTTGACCGATGAGGTTCTCTTCCCTTCGGCCTCGGCGCGCCTGGCGAAGGCGGAACGAGAGAAGATCGCGGCGTTGCGTCAACCTTTGGAGGAAGCCTCCGCGATCAGTGTCGTCGGATATACGGATGATCTCGAGATCAAGGGACCGCGGTATTCCTCGAACTGGGCGCTCTCGGCCGCGCGCGCCGCTTCCGTGGTGGATTACCTGATCCGAAAGATGGGCATTCCACCGGCGAAAGTGACGGTGGTCGGACGCGCGGGAGAACATCCTCTTGTGCCGAACGATTCTGCCGAACACCGGGCGCGGAACCGTCGAGTCGAGATCATCGCGGTCTTTCGAACGGAATCACTGGAAGAGGAATGAAGACGGCGGATCGTATTCTCTTTTTTCCGGTTTTCAGCCGTTTTCAGCGGAGACCGATCGCTTCAACGATCCGTGGGGCCGTCTTCCTCTTCGTTTTTCTTTTTCTCTTTTTCCCGCCCTCGGTCCTTTCCCGGGAAACCGTGCGACACTGGCACATCGTTCAGCAGGGCGAGTCACTTTACGCGATTGCGCAGGTTCGTTTGGGAGACGGGGGGCGCTGGAAGGAGATATATGAACTGAATCGGGGAACACTTTCGAATCCGCAAAGGATTCGCGTCGGGCAAGTTCTTCGCCTTCCCTCGGATGCGCGCGTGCTTTCCCCGCCGGCCCGAGGCGCGCGGCCGCTCTCGCTTCGCCGCGTCCAACTCAAGCCGGGAGAAACCTTGATGAGTCTCGCACGCCGGTATCTCGGTTCCGGTGGCCGTTGGAAGGAATTCTTGGAACTCAATCCGATCGAGGATCCCGCGCACCTCCAATCCGGAACGAAACTCTACCTCCCGCCGGGCGCTTCCGCAACGCCGCGGGCGGAGGAGAAACCGGAGCCGAGGAAACCGGCACCGGTCGAAAATCTTACGGAATCCCTGAAGGAAGCCCCCGCTGTCGAGGAACGCAAGCCGCCGGAACCGGTCACCCTTTGGCACGTCGTCCAAAAAGGGGAGACATTACGCGGGATCGCCCGCCGACGGCTCGGAGATCCTCAACGTTGGCGGGAGATCGCGAGATTGAACAAGGATCGCCTGGCCGCGCCCGGCCGTCTCCCCGTCGGTCTGGTCCTCCGTCTGCCACCCGATGCACGGCCGGAGTCGGCGCCGGTTCCTGTGCTCGCAACGCCCGAACCCCCGGCTCCTCCAGTCCCCCTCCCGGCCGATACCGAGGCGGCACGGATCGAAAGGGAGCAAACCGCGGGGGAAGAGACTTCCCCTCCGCGGGTCCCGCCTCTTCCTTCCGAGAAGAGCGGCGGAGTTGATGCGAAGAATTCGGCGGCTGAAGGAAAGGGGGCGCTCCGGGTAAGGGGGAAGGCGGAACGGATTTCGGAGGTGAGAGAACGGCGGGTTGCGGAAGAGGGGGGAGTATCGGAAGTAAAGAGATCGGAGTTCGTTCCCGGTGATTCGGTTGCCGTTCAACGCCTCCGGGAGTTTGAACGGCCCCCCGAAGAGCCTTTGACGAAGTCCTTGCTATCGGAGACTGGGGGGAGTACCGGGGGAATTACGCGGCGGATGGAGGAAAAAGAGAAGATAAAAGAAGAAGAGGCAGCGCTCGGGAAGGCGCCGAAGGCGGAGGGAGTGCCTTCTACGGGTCCTTCTTCGGAACCCGAGGTTGAAAGAGCCGCTGAGGAGGAACAAGAACAATACCTTTCCTTCCCGTCGAAGGAAACTCAGGCTTCGGCGAAACAAATTACGGAAGAAGCAAAAGACGAGGAAAGAACGGATTCGGGAACATCTCGTGCGATCGAGGAGGAAGAATCCGGCGGAACGCTCGATGAAGCCTCCGGTGAGATAACGACGATCGATCTTGAGGAGGAGGAGACTGCTCCTCCCGGGCGGGAGAAGGATCCGGAATGGCTTCTTCAAAAGGCGCGCAGAGATCTGGAGCGAGCGAAGGCCCGCGCTCGGCGGCAGGGAATGAGCCTTCCGGAAGAGAAAGCGCCGTCGTCGAGGACTCCGGGCGAGACTCGAAAGGGACCGAGCAAGACGGAAGAAAGACCGCACGAGGAGATTCACGGGCCAGGCGGAAAAAATGATCAGAAAGATCACCGGCGAAAAAGGGAAGAACCTTCTTTCTCCCCCGGATCTGTTTCCAAGAAAGACCGGCCGGCGATCCTCTTTCAGGGTTTTCGAAATATGTCGAGGCGGGAGGATGCGGAAGTGGAGCGGGTCTTGAACGAACGTTTCAAAGAGACCTGGTTGCGTTACGGTGCCTTTGCCGGGGAACGCCACTCGGGAATTCCCGTGATCGTCGGGAAATACTGGCTCGAATCCGATGCCGTCGTATTGCGGGTCGAAGTCTGGCGTGGTTGGAAGCGGGTCACGCGCCAGTGGACGGCTTCTCGCGCGACGATTTTGGGACGGGAAGAATTTTACGCGCGAATGGCCGAGGATCTCTTTCAGGTCGTGCGGTCGTTTTGACATGCGGATACCTTTCTTGTATGGAGGGAAGGCCGCACGATGGAACGCAGCCTCCCCCGTCCGGAAAGCCTCCACCGGTCCGAGCCGTGAAAGTGTCAAACTGTAAGAATGACACCTTTTATGATTGCGGGGGTTGACGAGGCGGGGCGGGGCCCCGTGGTGGGCCCGATGGTTGTCGCCGGGGTGGCATTACCACGGGAGGAGCTCGGTCGGCTTGAAGAACTCGGCGTGGACGATTCGAAGAGACTTTCGCCGAAGCGGAGGGAGGCGGTGGCGCTGGGGGTGCGGAGTCTGCCCGGCATCCGAATCATCACGGTTCATCTTGCGCCGTACGAGATCGATGCGGCGGTTCGAAACCGTTCTCTGACCCTCAACGGTCTGACCCTGTCCACGATGGCGCTGATTCTGGAGAAACTGGCCCCATCGGAGGCATACTGTGATCTGGTGGGAAGCCGGCCGGAGGCTATGGAGCGGCAGTTGATGCGGCTGATGAGCGCGCGGCCGCGCCTGACGGTCGCCCGCAGGGCCGACACCTTGTATCCGATCACCTCGGCAGCCTCCATCATCGCAAAGACGGAACGCGATGCCGCGATCCGGGAACTGAACGAGAAACTCGCGGGCCGGTACGGTCCGGTCGGATCGGGGTATCCCTCCGACGCGCGGACACGGCGGTTCGTTTTGAAGGCCGGAAAGGATGCCCGTCGCCATATCCGCTGGACATGGGGAACGATCGCCAATCTCCGCCGCCGCGGCGCGAGGGCGAAGAAGGCTACTCGAAACGACCCGTGATATCGCGGTAGTGCGCGATCCTGGGACGGGGTTCCAGAACGACACCGATGAAATCGATGCGGCCTCGCCACGGTGCCTGCTTGTGGTAGATGGAAAAGTATTCCGCGAAGAGCCTCTTGTAGCGTCGCAATTTCCGTTCGTCCATCTTGTCCGTCGGATCGATGAGGCCGCTGCGGCGGACGGTCTTGACCTCGATCAATGCCACGCCATCGCCGTCGCGGGCCACGATATCGATCTCGCCGCTCTCCAGCCTGAGGTTACGCCGGAGCACTTCGAACCCGTTTTCGAGGAGATACGTCGCGGCGATCTCCTCGCCGCGACGGCCGATCTCCTTCCTCGAACTCAGATCGCTCTCCAGATCGCGTCGTTCGAGACGTTCTCGTCGCGGATCGCCCGCAAAATGCTGATCGAAGGTTCCTCACAGAGATTCACGACGTCGCCGTCACTGCCGGCAACCTTCCCCGAAGTTTCCTGAGTGATTTTGACCTGCGGGCGATACGGATAGAGCGGATTCGCCGCTACGACGACCCCCTTGGAGCCGTTCGTCAGTTCCACCAGGCTCCCCACGGGATAGAGCGACATACACCGCAGAAAGGCCTTGACGACCAGCGGATCAAAGAGAGAGGACGATGAAGCCAGGATGTGCTTCATCACCTCGTAACTCAGAAGCCGTTCCCGCCATGGCCGCGGCGCCGTCATCGCCGCATAAACGTCCACGAGCCCGACGATGCGGGCGTATTCGTTGATTGCGATCCCTCGCCGTCCCTTCGGATATCCGGATCCGTCGTAACGCTCATGGTGTTGGTACGCCACGATCTCCGAAACGAACGTGATTCCGGGAATGTTGTGGAGAAGGTCGGCGCCGAAGATGGTGTGTTTCTGAATTTCGAGCAGTTCGTCGTCCGTCAGACGCCCCTGCTTCTTCCACACGTCGGGAGAGATTCGGCTCATCCCGATGTCATGCAGCAGCGCGGATTCGGCCAGTTCGAAGAGTTCTTCGCGTTTCATTCCGAGCATATATCCGACGAGGATGGAATAGACGGTGGTGGAAACGGTGTGAGAGAGAAGTTGATCGTCGAAGCGGGTGAGATTCGCCAAGGCGCCGAGCACATTGTGATTCGCCAAGCCGTCGTCCACGAGCCGGACGATCAGGCGGCGCAGGGCCATCACGTTTGTTTCCTTCCGCCGTGCCAGATTCGAAATGGCGATCCGCGACTCGTTTACGACTTGCCGGTGAACTTCGTGCAGAACTCGTTTCGCTTCGCGGAATTCCCGCCGGTTGTAAACGATCGGCGGCGGCGCGGCCAACGTCCGCTCGACGGGCTTTCGCTGCGGCTGCCGCTTCTCGATCTCCTCCTCCAGAACCTCCATCTTCTCTTCCGAAGGCGGCGGCTCCGCTTTCGAGATCTCCTCCCATTCGATTGGCTCTTCCGGCTCGAGTGTCCCCAGGCTGAGCAGAAACGGCTCCTTGGCTTCTTCCTCGGAAAGAAGAACGATCTCCTGGTTTCCTGTTTCCTCGAGCAGGCCGGCGGAGTCGGCGGTCTTCTTCACGAAGACCGTGTCCACTCCCCACGTCTCGATGCGCGAGATCAAATCGGTCGTCAGATACGCGCCGGCGTCGAGCAGAACGTGGCCGTCGCGCGCGAAGACCGGGCGGGCCAGTATATCGCCCGTCAGTAACTCGAAGACGAACTTCTGCTCGATTTCCGGGGTGTTTGTCGCTTCTTCGCCCATTTTCTCCAATTCCCCTTCTGTCTACCTTAACGCAACGCCCATGCCGTCTCAACGTGAAAAATAATACGAAAGAGGGCGGGAAAGGAAAAGAGAAAGTGCGGCAGATCTTGACGACGTTGTTTTTTCCCTTTGGTGTCCCACCGAGGGGGGGCAGAACGCCGTCTCTCCTGGGAACGCAGGCATCCTGCCAGCACCCGCCATGTCATTCCGAGCGAAAGCGAGGAATCCCCCAGGGGAGCCGACCGCCCCCCAGCGCGGGATACCGCGTGGGGGAGATCCCTCGTTCGCCTTGCGGCGAACGAGGGATGACACGGTGATGCGGGATTCCTCGTTCAGGAGTTCCTCCGTTTTTCTTCCCTTCCACTTTTCTTCTCTGTGTCTCTGAGTCTCTGGGTCTCGGTGGCAAAGTTCTCTGTAGCAAGAATTTCCCCTTTTGGCCGACGTGTCTGTTTTCCGTTATAATGGAAGTCGTGATGGCGGGATTGTTGACACCTCTGGATCGATACACCTCCGAGGCTGCGGAGGCCCTTGTACGGAAGGAACGGAACGGTGCGATTCGTTGCCTTGCCTGCGGCCACCGGTGCGTCGTGGAACCGAATCGTCGTGGGGCATGCAAGGTTCGTTTCGTCGAGGGAGAGACGCTGAAGGTCCCGTTCGGGTACGTCGCCGGAGTGCAGGTCGATCCGATCGAGAAGAAGCCCTTCTTCCACGTCCTTCCCGGCGCTTCCGCCCTCTCCTTCGGGATGCTCGGTTGTGACTTAAAATGTCCCTATTGCCAGAATTGGCTGACTTCGCAGGCGCTCAAGGATCCGGCGGCAACGGAATCGCTGCGTCCGATCGATGCGGCGGACCTCGTCGAGGCCGCCCGGCGGTACGACTGTGCGATCATTTGTTCGACCTACAACGAGCCGTTGATCACGGCCGAGTGGTCCGCGGCCGTTTTCGATCGTGCGCGCGAAGCGGGGCTCTTGACCGCGTTCGTCTCCAACGGAAACGCGACTCCCGAAGTGCTCGATTTCCTCCGGCCCCGACTCGATATGATCAAGATCGACCTCAAGGCGATGAACCAATCCGCCTATCGCCAACTCGGCGGGTCTCTTGCGCGGGTTCTCGATTCGATTTCCGAGGTGGTGACACGTGGATTTCACACGGAGATCGTCACTTTGATCGTTCCCGAGTGGAACGACGACGAGGAGGAGATTCGAAGGATGGCGCGGTTTCTCGCGGGGATCGATCCCGAAATCCCGTGGCATCTGACCGCGTTTCATCCGGATTACAAGATGCGCGACAAACGCGCAACGCAGCCCGAGGATCTGCTTCGTCTTTTCGAGACCGCCCGCGAGGAGGGAATGCGTTATGTCTATTGCGGGAACCGTCCCGGGAGGGTAGGAAGGACGGAAGATACCGCCTGCGCCGGCTGCGGTGCGGTCCTTGTGGAACGAAGACACTTTCAGGTCTTCTCCTGTCGTGTCACCCGCGAGGGCCGCTGCCCGGACTGCGGAAGGAAGATTCCTGGAGTTTGGAAACGAAACCTTTAGCCAGAGCCGGCCGAACTGCGACAAAGTTCCCTGCCTGAAAGAGTTTGGAATTTACCCGACGTTTACCTTCACATTCGTAACATAAATCTCCTCATGAAGCCTTTTTTTATTTACCGCTGCCGAAGCCATTTCAAAAAAAGTTCAAGCGATTCACGTAAATTCTTTTTTGCCTCGTCGATTATGTCTCCCTGGCTTGCCACATCCACCTCCGGACCGGACTCCTGCAAGTCGCATACGAGGAAACCACAGAGAACACGGAGGACACGGAGAAGTCACGGAGAAAGAAAGGAAGACGAGACCGGCGAATGTTGTTTTCTGAAAGCGTAAAACTTGAAGGAAAGGTTTACCCCGCGCGGAAAAGAGGAAAAGAAAAACCCCAATGCGTTGAATCCGCGGGTTTTCTGGGGTCTCTTCCTTTTTTTCATTTCGTCCTCTGTGATCTCTGTGTCTTTGTGGTGTATCCTTTTTTTCGGGAACCTGCAGAACTCCGGTCCGGACACAAAGCAACGTATCCATCACCTCCCCGATGTTATTCCGGGCGAGACGGCGCGGAGCGACGCTCTCCCTGTCATTCCGAGGAGGGCGTAGCCCGACGAGGAATCCCCCGAGATTGCCGGCAACCGTCTTATTCTCCCTCGCCCCGCCGGGGAGAGGGTCGGGGTGAGGGGGGGCGCCGCCAGCGCGGGATGACTTATGGCGGGGATTCCTGGGCGCTGGAGCGCCTCGGCATAACAACGAAGGAGGCAGGCCTTCGGTCGCAGGAAGCGCTTCCCATCCCCTTTTCGTCTCCCTTTCCTGTTCCCCTATCAACCCTATCGAAAAACAATGGACCTCGGTCGTGAGGAAAGTATCCTGGAGAAGTATCCCGGGGCGGCGTATGGGGAAGAGGAAGGGAAAACGAAAAAGAGCAACCACGAGGAGACGCGAGGAAGTCTTGAAGGCGGAGAAGGAGAATCGAGATCGTGCGGGTGTGGCGCTCCCCGAGCCTCTGCTCGACCCGCGGGCGGAATCGCTGGCGGAGTTCACAGAGGTCTATCGCGATCTTTTCGGTGAGGTATGCGACGGGTGTTCCGCGAATGAAGACGATTGGAAGCGGCTCAACGACGTGCTGAACCGTCTGCTTTCGAAGGCGGAGATGGTTCGGAGAGAAGATCCGCGCCCGGCGCTCGAGCTGCTGGCGCTCGACGGGGCGGTCACGGCGGTCGCTGCCGAAGCCGTTGTGGCGGGGCAAGGGAAACGATTGAGGCAGTGGTTGAACGGACTTTGTGAAGAAAGCGACGTGCAGGAAGGCCAAACGGGGAACGGGGCGCGAGAGAAGGCATCCCGCCCGCCGCGATGACAAAGCACGCGGCGGAAAGGCGGCGGCGGGAGACGAGCCGATAGGGAGGAGAAAGGAAAGGCGCAATGGGAGCGAAGATACATCCGACGGCCGTGGTGGACGAAGGAGCGGTGATTGGGGACGGAACAAGCGTGTGGCACTTTTGCCACATTATGCCGGGAGCCGTAATTGGGAAAGACTGCATCCTCGGCCAGAATGTTTTCGTGGACCGAAACGTTCGGATCGGCTCGCGCTGTAAACTTCAGAACAACGTCTCCGTCTATACCGGAGTCACCCTCGAGGACGGAGTCTTTTGCGGTCCGTCCTGTGTCTTTACGAATGTGCTCAATCCTCGTGCCGAGGTGGAGCGGAAGGACGAGTTTCGCGACACACTGGTGAAACGCGGAACCTCCATCGGTGCCAACGCAACGATCGTCTGTGGCGTGACGCTGGGCGAGTACTCCTTCGTCGGCGCCGGGGCCGTGGTGACGAAGGACGTACCTCCTTACACGGTCGTGGTCGGTGCGCCGGCTCGCCCCTACGGCTATGTCTGTGCCTGCGGAGAACTGGCGGGAAGGATCGGCACCCTGACCGGTGAATACCGCTGCGCGCGGTGCGGCCGCCTTTACCGGGTGACAGAAGAGGACTTCCTTCCACGGGCCGCCGAAGATCTCTAAGGAAAAAGGTGTCGGGGATGGTGTCGCTGTGGCGGTGATCGCGATTCGCGTCGATGCCTCGCCCGAGATCGGGCTGGGGAACGCGGCGCGGATGGCGGTTTTGGGCCGAGCGCTTCGGGAGCGAGCCGACGAGGTTGTCTTCGTGACCTCCCGCGCGGCTTCGGCGGAGCCGTTTTTGAGAGAGCGGGGCGCAAGGAGGACGATCATCCTCGAAGACCCGGAGGAGGAAGCCGACGCCGTGTTGGACGTCGGTCCCGCGGTTGTCGTGATGGATGTCGGCAACACGACTCATGAACGGATGCTTCCGTTCAAGGAGGCGGAATGCGCCGTTGTCACGTTCGATGATCTCGGCGACGGCCGCTATCTCGCGGATCTCGTCGTGGACGCCAATCTCACCACGCGGACCAATCCCGAGAAGATGGTAACCGGCACCCGCTATCTTCTTGGGCTCGATTACGTGATCCTTTCGCCCGAGATCACGGCCGTGGCTCCGCGTCGTCGCGTGCGTGAACTTCAGTCGGTCCTTCTCGCCTTCGGGGGAAGTGATCCGGCGGGAATAACGATCGAGGCGATCAAGGCCCTCGACGCGTTCGATTCCGATGTCGATCTTATGGTGGTGGTCGGTCCCGCGTTCAAGAAGGAAGAGGAACTGAATCGGGTTCTGCTCAAGACGTCGCGGGAGTTTCGGATTCTTGATCGGCCGCTGCATCTCGGTAAAGCGTTCGCTTCCGCCGATGTTGCTGTCGTTTCGGGAGGGATTACACTTTGTGAAGCGGCGTTTCTGGGGGTCCCAGCCGTTGTGCTTTCGCAAAGCGACGTCCAAGCCCGGAACGTGACACCGTTTCGGCAAGCCGGCGCCGTGATCGATCTCGGCGTGGGAACGAGAGAAAACGTGCGGAAGCTCCCCGGGATCTTGAAAGAACTGGCCGATAAGGAAAGAAGAGAAGGAATGGCGGAAAAAATCCGGGAACTGGTGGACGGGGAGGGGTTGGACCGGATCGTGACGGAGATACGGGAACTGATTGGATTTTAGGGGAGGCGGAATGGCAAGCGGAGTTTTAAAAAGAAGAGTCCGTGACGGTATGCGCCGGCTCGTTGAGGAGTTCGGCTGTCGTCTCTTTAAGATTGCAACCGAGGATGAGGGGTTGACCCACGACGACGTTCGGAGGAGGTGGGAAACATACGGCGATGTGATTCTCTTCGAAATGAAGATCGGGGGGCCGGCGGCTCGAGGAGATCTTCGGCTCTGCCGCGAGTTGGGAATTCGACGCGTGATTGCGCCGATGGTGGAATCGCCCTACGCATTGCGGGATTATGCGGCCGCCGCGAAAGAAGTCTTCGGAACGCGGATTTTTCGCCGATTTCGCCTCGGCACCGACAAGACCTTTTGGCGCCGTACGGCCTGGGGGTTGGGGATCAATATCGAGACGGTAACGGCCCTTCGCGTTTTGGATCGCATTCTCGAGGAAGCGCAGGACAGACCGGTGGGACAGGTGACCGTGGGCCGAAGTGATCTGGCGAAGTCGGCCGGGGAACCGCTCGAGGCGGAAAAGGTAACGCGCTGGACGCGTCGGGTCATCCAAGCCGCACGGCATCGCGGGTATGTGACCTCGGTGGGCGGCGGAATCACGCCGGGAAGAGTCCGCGGGCTTGTGGAACAGGTGGGACCGAGTTGTGTCAATACGCGGAATTTTGCGTTCGAGGTGGCGCGGACGGGAGAGCAGAACCTTTCGAACGCGGTCAAAGCGGCTTTGGAGGTCGAAATTCTCCTTTGCCGCGTGGAAGGACTGCCGGGAGCGCAAGAGCGCATCCGCGCTTTGCGCCGGCGGTTGGGAAGGTAGCGCTGTGCTGGGCCGCGAAGCGACGATTCTGATTGTCGGAGCAGGACCGATGCAGGTCCCTGCGATCAATATCGCGCGGGAGATGGGACTCAAGACGCTCGTTACCGATTACAATCCCGACGCCGTCGGTTTGGCGCTGGCGGACATCCCGATCGTGATGTCCACGAAGGATGTCGAGGGGACGGTCCGCGTCGCGCGACAGTACCGGCATAGTTTGAGAGGAGTGCTCACCGTCGGAACCGACGCTTCGCTCACCGTTGCCGCGGTTTCGGGAGCGCTGGGGTTGCCGGGCATCCACTACGAAGCCGCGGAGAATGCGACACATAAGGTGAAGATGCGCCGAGCACTGCGGGAAGGAGGCGTCGCGGTTCCGGATTTCAAGGGCGTCTGGACGATCGAGGAGGCGAAGGAGGCCGCAAACGAAATCGGATATCCGGTCGTGTTGAAACCGGTGGACAATATGGGCGCGCGCGGGGTGAGCCGGGCCACGGGTCCGGGAACGCTGGAACCGGCCTTTCGGTATGCCAAGTCCTGCTCCACGACCGGGGAAGTGATCGTCGAGAAGATGATGACCGGACCCGAACTTTCCATCGATGCCCTCGTTTGGGATGGCGATATCATCTGCATCGGAATCGCCGACCGGATCATCGGTTTGCCGCCCTATTTCGTGGAACTCGGCCACACGTTGCCGACGCGGGAACCGGACTCGGTCCTGCGGGAGGTCGAGGCGGTGATGCTGAAGGCGGTCCGAGCCTTGGGAATCACGACCGGTGCCGCCAAGGGCGACATCAAACTCACTCCCGACGGGCCGATGGTGGGAGAAGTCGCCGCGAGACTTTCGGGCGGATGGATGAGCTCCCACACCTTTCCGCTGGCAACCGGCTACTCGATGATTCGGGGAGCCATCGAGATCGCGCTGGGCGTGAAACCGGAGATCCCGCGGTTTCAGAATCGCGTTGCGATGGAACGCGCGATTATTTCCACTCCGGGCGTTGTTACCAAGATTGACGGCATCCGGGATGCGCGTTCCCTTCCCGGCGTGGCGGAGGTAATCCTCAACTGCCGTATCGGCGACGTCGTGAATCCTCCGAGATCGAATATGGAGAAACAAGGCCACGTGATTGTGGCGGGAGCAAGTTACGACGAGTGTGAGGCCATTCTCCGCCGTGCCTTCGAGATGATTGTGATCGAAACGAAGAGCGAACGGACCCTGACGCCGCAGATCGTCGCGGCTCAGGCGAGGCAGAAGTTCGGCAGGATCTGCCGCGCCTGCCGGGTTTGCGACGGCGTCTATTGCGCCGGAATGATGCCCGGAATGGGAGGGATTGGGACCGGGAAGACCTTTATGAACAATCTCGAGGCGCTCGAACAGTATCGAATCCGCGAGCGGGTCATTCACGATGTTTCCACTCCCAGGCTGGTCGCGGATTTCTTCGGCGTCGAACTTGCGTTTCCGGTGATGGCCGCTCCGGTGACCGGAACCGTGACGAATATGGGCGGAGCGATCACGGAGGAGGAGTACGCGCGGGCGGTCGTAAACGGTTCGGTCAAGGCGGGGACGATCGCGTGGCTGGGCGACGGTGCGACCCCGGAAAAATACCGCATCGGCCTCGAGGCTGCATCCCTCGTCCGCGGTCATGCGGTTCCGATCTTCAAACCTCGGTCGCAGGAGGAGATTCGGACCCGAATCCGGGCGGCGGAGGCTGCAGGGTGTGTCGCCGTCGGTGTCGATATCGACGGGGCTGCTTTCCTCACGATGCGCCGCCGCGGTCAAGCCGTCTCTCCGAAAAGCGTCGATGAACTGCGGGAACTGGCTTACCAGTCCGAACGCCCGTTCATCCTCAAGGGTGTGATGACCCCGTATGACGCCGAACTGGCCGTTCGGGCGGGAGCGGCCGCCCTCGTCGTCTCGAATCACGGCGGTCGCGTAATGGATCAGATGCCGGGTACCGCGGACGTGCTCCCCGAGATTGTCTCGGCCGTCAAGGGCGCCATACGGATCGGCGTCGATGGAGGAATCCGGACCGGCGAAGACGTCCTCAAGATGCTGGCGCTCGGCGCGGAATTCTGCCTCATCGGTCGCCCGGTCGCAATCGCCGCCGTCGGGGCCGGCGAGGAGGGCGTTCGCCTCTTTTGGGAGACGCTCTGCGAGGAATTGGAACGCGCCTTGATCCTGACGGGAACCCGGTCGGTGGCCGAGGTGAAACCGGACGTTCTGATCTCCGTCTCCTCGTGAGAAGACGGCGCGAGCCGTGAGCGGTCGACTGAAACTTGAACGTCGAAAAACCCCCGCGGGTCAAGATACCCTTCTCGTCAATGGAAAATTCTTCCACAGCCGCTATGATCCTGTTAAGGAGGCCCGTCGACAGGCGGAGAAGGTGGGGGAAGAGGATATCGTCTTCGTTCTCAGCCCGGGCCTCGGGTACCTCGCCGATGTGATCGGTCCGGAACGCGTCCGGCTCGTCGAGCGCCATCCCGAGATCGCCGCGCTTCGTGACGATCTCGACTTTCTCGTCGCCCCCTCCTTCGAGAAGGTCTACGAGGAGGCGCTGGACTTCATCGATACCGGCAAGAAGAGACTGGTTCTCCTCGAGGGAGTCGTTCTCGAGGAAGACCGCGGGTATTACTCCCGCGTCAGAAGCGCGATCGAGGCGGCGTTGGAGAAGGCGGTCGAACAGCGGCTTACGATCGAGGCGTTCGGGGAACTTTGGGAAAGGAACATCCGCGCCAACGCGGAGAGTTTTCCGAGAGCGAGATGGATTTCGGAATTGGTCGGAGCGTTCCGCGGATACGCCGCCGTTCTCTTCGCAGCCGGGCCGGGATTGGAGAGGCAGATCGAGGATTGGAGGGGTCTCGTGGGAACCAAGCGGCTTCCGAAGACGGTCTTGGTCTCGGTCGATTCCGCCTTCCCCTTTCTGCGGACGGCTGCTCTTCCCGTCGATTATTGCTTCACGACCGATCCTCAACCCGTCAAGGCGGAGTATCTCTCGGCGCTCGGCGAGACACCGCTCGTGGCCTCGGTCTTGTCCCCGCCCGAGATCGTCGGTCGGGCGACGCGTCTCTTCTTCTACGGCCAGAACCATCCCCTGGAAGATTCACTTGGAGTTCCCAGGACGGCAAGGGTCGCCGATCCGGGAGGTTCCGTCTCCACCACCGCCGCGGGAATCCTTCTCGGGTGGGGAGTCTCCGAGATCGTCCTCGTCGGACAGGACCTCGCGTTTGCCGAGGGAGTGACCCATTCGCGCGAAACACAGGCGCCGCTCCGCTATCGGTTTTTCAGTAGGGAGGATCGCGCCTTCCGGATTCGTCGGACCCGGAATCTCCGTCCGGTTCGTTCCGTTTCCGGAAAGACCGTCTGGACCACCCCCGCGCTCGATTCTTACCGCCGGTTTTTTTCGCGTCTGGCCCGGGCGAATCCCGAGGTTCGCTTTATCCAGACGGCCCCCTTCGGCGCTGAAATCGAAGGAGTACCATCGATGGCGCTATCAGACTGGCTTGAGAAACGGAGAAAAAACGTCGAGAAATAGGAAGAAAGGGGGTAAAATAAGAGAGATGAGAGGCGGACCGGTGGTCCTCCGTTGGAGAGGGAAAGGAAAAAGGGAGAGCGGATGGATTTCGGACAGGCGAACCAGGCGTATCGCAACACTTCGATCCAGACGGCCAGCCAGGCCCGACTGATCACGTTGCTCTTTGAGGGAGCCATCCGCTTTATGGGGCAGTTTATTTCGGCCGTTGAGAAGGAAGACATTCAGGATGCTCATAACAACTCGATGAAGGCTCAACGGATTATGACGGAATTGATTTTGGCCCTGGATCACGAGAAGGGAGGGGAGGTCTCCCGGACGATCGAGGCGGCCTACGAGAACATCAGGAATCGAATGGTTCGCGCCAATGTCCGCAAGGATAAGGAACTCGCCAAGGAAGTGATCAAGGATCTGGAGGATTTCCGCGAGACGTGGATCGAGGTCTTCAAGCGCGTGGAGAGCGGAACCGTCTCGCCACCGCCGCCGCAAGCGGGGGGTGTCTCGATCACAACGTGACGGAGATTTCGCGGAACGATCAACCAGAGCAGAAGTGGCGGAGAAAATTCGCTGAAGGGCTGAACCGGTTGCGGGCAACGTACGACGAGTATGCCGGGAAGGTCAGGGGGTGGCTGGAGGAGTTCGAGGAGAATCCGGAGACCGTGATGAATATGATTGAAGCGGAGGAGGCGAGTTTTCCGCTTCGGGCCCGCCGGGTCGGAGAAGAACTTGAAGCCGTCCGGAAAGGTTTTGTAGAATCCTCCCGGAAAGCGGGAACGATCCGCGACGTCGCGGAAAAACTCGGCTTGGGGCAGGAGATTGTGGCGGCGACGGCGGCGGTGCGGGACGTGACGCATTTGCGCGGGCAGTTGCACCAGCGGCTTGTTCGGTTTCGCGAGGAGATAGCCGGACAGCGGAAAAGAAACGAAAAGATTCGGAAATTGAAAAATCGTTTCAGTCAGAGGAATCGAAAAGGGAGGAGAGTGGATGGGCACGTCTAAGTCGAGGTGGCTCGGGGGCGCGGGGATTCTTCTCCTCTCCGTGAGTCTCCTCTCGCCGCTTCACGCGGAATCGAATCGGTCGCGGATCGTCGTTTATCAGGATGCCGAAGGAAATTTGAAGTTGTTCAATATTCCTCTTCCGGAAAAGGGAAAGGACATCGATGAGGATGGGGCCTTCGAAGAAGGGACGGAGCCGATCGCCGAAACGGCCTATGATATCGGCTCCTATGGCCCCCAGAGCCGATACCGGCGTTACGTTGCGGAGGCGGCGCGGAGATACAATCTTTCGGAAGCCTTGATATGGGCTGTAATGAAGGTTGAATCCAACTTCAATCCCTACGCCGTTTCCCGGCATGGGGCTCAGGGGTTGATGCAGCTGATTCCCTCGACGGCACGCATAGTAGGCGTGCGGAATTTGTTCGACCCGCGGGAGAACATTCTGGGAGGAGCGCGTTATCTCCGAATGATGTTCGACCGTTTCGGCCGGATGGATTACGCCCTTGCCGCGTACAACGCCGGCCCCGCCTCCGTCGAGAAATACGGCGGAATCCCCCCCTTTCCCGAGACGCGGAGATATGTTCCGAAGGTCCTGCGGTATTACAAGGCCTATAGCGGAGGAAAGATTCCCGACGACGAGGTATCTTCTCTTTTCGGAAAGCGCCGCCCGCGCAGGAAACCACGGAAGGCGCGCTTCGTTTATTACCGGGGCGCCGACGGCCAGATTTACGTCACGGCCAAATAAAAAGGCAAAAGGCAAAAGGAAAAAGGAAAAAGGCAAAAGGGAAGGGGAGAAAGCAAAGATAGGAGCGGAACTGAACGAGGACGGCAAACCCTGGTAGCGCAGGCATCCTGCCTGCACTGTTGGCCCGCAAAAACCGCAAGCGCTGGAATCGCATGCCCAAGGGATCAACCGTTTTTTATGGGCACCGCCTCGTGATCCGGTTTAAACTGATTCCATGCCCAGGATTCACGGAGAGTTCGAACGACCCTTGCGGGAGGTGGCCGCCGTCCTTCGCAAAGGAGAAGTGATCGGCGCGGCGACGGATTCCGTCTATGCTCTTCTCGCCGCGCTCGATTCGCGCCGGGGAGTCGCAACCTTGCGGGAGATACGCCGGATTCCTCCCGCAAAACCGCTTGCGCTTCTTCTCAATGACTTCTCCCGGGTTTCAAAACTGGCCTTTCTCGACCGTCCGGCTTACAGACTGATCCGCCGGCTCACGCCGGGGCATTTCACCTTCATTCTCAGGGCCACCAAGGCCTTGCCTCGTTTGACACTGACGCGGCAACGGACCGTCGGGATCCGCATCATCGAGTGTCCCATCATCAATGCCCTTTGCGAGGCCGTCGGAGGCCCGCTCGTCAGTGCCTCGGCGGCGCGCCCCGAAGG
The DNA here is from genome assembly GCA_003697085.1 of Candidatus Hydrogenedentota bacterium. GTDB lineage: Bacteria > UBA8481 > UBA8481 > UBA8481 > J006 > J006. The sequence continues at coordinate 2,445 of RFFU01000006.1, read as the reverse complement.
CGGCTATGCCGAGACGGCGGAAGAAGTCGCTTGGCTCTATCCCGAAGCCGAACGCGTGCTCGATCGCGGCCCGGTTTCCCCCGCTCCCTCGACCGTTATCGATCTCACCGGTGCGCATCCCGAGATTCTTCGTATCGGAACGCCCGCGCCTCCTGGGATCGATAAAGGAGGGATTCTCGCCGTGTGATTGTTCCTGCAACTCCACAGCGGACCACGGAATTCACGGAGGGAAGAAAAACCACGGAAGACACAGAATTCACGGAGGGGAATGGAAAGGCAAAAGGAAAAAGAAAAAAAGCAAAAGGGAAAGGAAAAATCAAAAGTCAAAAGGTAAAAGTCAAAAGGCAAAAGGGAAGGGGAGAAAACAAGGATAGGAGCGGAACAGAACGAGGAGGGCAACCCCTGAGAGCCGAAAGTGGAGCGCAGGCTCTCCAACCTGCGAAAGCGAGAAAAAGCCAAAGAATGCGAACCTGGGAGTACAGGCATCCTGCCTGCTCCCGCCATGTCATTCCGAGCGAGGCGGAGTGGAGCGACACTCTCCCTGTCATTCCGAGGTGGGAGTAGTCCGACGAGGAATCCCCCAGGACCGCCGGCGTCCGCCTTATTCTCCCTCGCCCCGCCGGGAAGAGGGTCGGGGTGAGGCGGGAGTATCGGCGCACAAGACGCGATGCCACGTGGAGGGGATTCCTCAGCGCTGACGCGCCTCGGAATGACAAGAAGGGCAGGGGACGCAAAGGAAAAAGCAAAAAAGGCAAGAGAATACAAAACGGTACCGCTTGTCCATCCTCCGCTCTCCTTTTGTTCTCGCTTTCCATTCTCCCCTTTTCCTTCCCTCTTCAGGCGGCCACCATCTACCTGTGCATTTCCACACGAGATCAATGAGAGCGTTGAGATTGTACCCCGTTTGTGCTACATTGTTTGAGGCAGGAATGGAGGTGAGTTGATGAGCAAGATAGCGACCGTACGAGCCCGGATAGAACCTGATCTGAAGGACAAGGCAGAGAATGTATTCCGCAGACTCGGACTGACCACGACTCAAGCGATCACACTCTTTTACAAGCAGGTCGAGTTGCGAAACGGGCTTCCCTTTGAAGTTGCCATTCCTAACGAGACCACACGCCGGACGTTTGACGATACCGATGCCGGAAGTAACCTGGTGGTTTGCGAAGATGCCGACGACATGTTCAGAAAACTCGGTATTTGATGCTCACTCCAGTATACACACGACAGTTTGAGAGAGACGTCAGACGGATGCAGAGGCGTGGGAAGAACCTGGATAAGCTCAAGATAATCATCCGCTCTTTGGTCGCGGAAGAACCTCTCGACCCTATTCACCGAGACCACAAGCTGATCGGCAACTGGCAGGAACGACGGGAATGCCATATTGAGTCCGATTGGCTTCTGATATACAAGACAGAGGAAGATCGTATCCTATTTGAACGCACGGGAACACATTCCGACCTGTTCCGGAAGTGACAGGGTGAGGAAAAGCCCAACTGAGTGCTGGAGGCGACCGGCCGATCGCCCTCCGAACGCCCGGTTGTCGTTCCCCGGCCGGCAGGGCGCTCCCCTTGATCATTCCGAGCGAGGCGGAGCGGAGCGACACTCTCCCTGTCATTCCGAGGTGGGCGTAGTCCGACGAGGAATCCCCCAGGACCGGCGGCGGCCGCCTTATTCTCCCTCGCCCCGCCGGGGAGAGGGTCGGGGTGAGGGGGGAGTATCGGCCCCCAGCACGGGATACCACGTGGGGGGAATTCCTCGGCGCCAAGGCGCCTCGGAATGACACGGTGGCGCGGGATGTCCCGCAAATGGAGCCGCAGACGCTCCTGGGAGCGCAGGCATCCTGCCTGCTCCCGCCATGTCATTCCGAGCGTAAGCGAGGAATCCCCCAGGGGCGCCGAACGACCTCCCAGCTCGGGATACCACGTGGAGGGGATTCCATGCAGCGTACAGCTGTGTTCATGCTAAACACTCCGGAGAAATCTGTTTGTGCGGGTCTCCTTCCAAACTTTTCCGATCAGACCGAGGTGGCGGCGGATCATCCGCAGTGTAGGTAACTTTGATCGTCCGAACCGGCGGTCGGTAACGGTCGTGGGATATTCGACGATCGTGAGATTGTGGCGCATTGCATTGACGAGCATCTCGGCGGTGGCGAGAAAATCGTCGGATTCGGAAATGATCTTCGGAAGGACCTCTTGTCGGTAAGCGCGGAACCCGCAGGTCATCGTGTGTACGCAACAGTGGCCCGCCAGCGCCCATTTGTAGAGATGGAAGACGCTGATCGAGAAGAGAAAGCGATACCAAGGAAAACCGGCTCGGTACCCGTCGGGATGGAAAGGAGAACCTGTCGCGACATCCGGAAGTTTTCCCGTTTTCGGATCGGGGGTTGTCATCATTTCGAGCAAAAAGGGGATTTCGAGGTGGTTGTAGTTGGTGTCGGCGTCG
>RFFU01000001.1 GCA_003697085.1 Candidatus Hydrogenedentota bacterium | reverse complement strand
TGGCGCTGACAACGATTTCAACTTCCCCTCCGCCCGTGAAGAATACGTTGCCGCTCTGACGACGACGGATTCGACCGCGCGGAACCCGCGCTTCGGCGCCTTCTACTACCGCGTGGGGATGCTGATGCATTTGGTGCAAGATTTGACGCAGGCAGAGCATGTGCGGGACGATCAACATTTGACGCTGCTCAACCTTGGCACCAGCAAGTTTGTCGAGGGCGGGTTTCTCGAAAAATACGCCGCCGCGCAATCGGTGCCGGATGTTCTGGCCAAGGCCGCAGCTCTGGGTATTCCGGTCGATCAACCCAAAACCTTTCCCGAATTTGCCGACTTCTGGGAGGACCGGCCGTCGGAACGCGCCGATGGGAACGGAACCGACTGTAGCGGAGGAGTCTCCGAAATCGTCAACTGCAACTTCTTCTCGCCGGACACGATCCGCCCGTTTCGGCACACGCACGATCCGCATCTGAGGTACGCTGCAAACTTTGGTTTCGTGAAATCTCCCGAGGGGACGCGATAATGGAATCCTTTCTTATTTTCGTGGGCCCGTCGCTATTATATTTTGGATTTCTTGTTCTTGTAGGTTATTTGAGTCGGAAATTGGAAACAAGAGGTATTGGAATGTACTGCCTCTTGATCTTTGTGGTTTTATTCGTATTCGGGCGCGCTTTGGTCCTGCGATATTTTTTGGCCGATGGGCTATCTCGCCATCTTTCTGGAGAAGAAATGGCCGGTATCTATATTGTTCTTGAGGCACCCTGGTGGTGGGCCGGTGTGTGGTTAATTCCGTTCGCCGCATTGGCTAAGGATTTCTTACCGCGCATGTCTCAACCCAACGCGGCCGCGGTCTTTGTGGCGTTCGTGGATTCTATAGTCTTTGCAATTTCCATTCTTATTTTTCGATACAGGAGATTTCGAAGTGTTCGTGGAAAGTAGGAAGGTTTGGGAGGCGTTGGTCCTGCTCTTATTGTTTTGTGCCGCCGGCGCGGCCTGGGATGAGAAAGCGACACATTTCGCTTTGGGCGAAACCGCAGTGAGGCTTCATCGGGAAATCAACGCGGTTGGAATATTCAATAAGCGGAATTTCATTACTGAAGATGTGAATGGAGATTTCCTTGAATTCGATGCGGGAGAATGGATTGTGAAAGGAGTGCAAGACGAGGACGTTCTCAAACCGTTGATCCAGAGGTCCGCGCGCCATTTCTACAACCCCGTCGATAACTCAGGTTTGTTGGACTTTTCCTCCTCCCTCAATTGGGCGCTTCTTCCAACCATCCCGTTTGGCGCTGACAACGATTTCAACCTCCCCTCCGCCCGTGAAGAATACGTTGCCGCTCTCACCACAACCGCCCCCTCCGCGCGGAACTCCCACTTCGGCGCCTTTTACTACCGCGTCGGAATGCTGATGCATTTGGTGCAAGATTTGACGCAGGCCGAGCATGTCCGGGACGATCAACATTTGACGCTGCTCAACCTTGGCACCAGCAAGTTTGTCGAGGGCGGGTTTCTCGAAAAATACGCCGCGGCGCAATCGGTGCCCGGTGTCCTTGCCAAGGTGAAGGCCCTGGGTATTCCGGTCGATCAACCCAAGACCTTTCCCGAATTCGCCGACTTCTGGGAAGACCGCCCGTCGGAACGCGCCGATGGGAACGGAACCGACTGCAGCGGAGGAGTTTCCGAAATCGTCAACTGCAACTTCTTCTCACCGGACACGATCCGCCCGCTGGGCGACGAGGAGTACCCGCATCCCCGGTATCCGGACGATATCAACGAGAACCCGGTTCTGCCCGGAGAATTGACTTATCTCTCCTTCACGGTTCCGAACAAGATACCGGTCCAGACAGTGAAGGGACCGTATCTCACCCATAAGAACTTCTTCCTGGGTCCGTCGCCGATGAAACTGGCCCGAGCGGGATATTACAGCTTCGAAATCGCGAAGAAGATTCAGGTCGCTGCCGGAGTTCCTCCACTAAACGTGATCAAAGCGTACGACGCCTCGTGGCTGATCTCGCACGACGTGATCGATGACTACATCACGGTGCAATGGCCGCTGGCGGTGCGGGCGTCGGCGGGCGTGCTCGAATTCTTCTTCCCAGGCTGGACGATCACCGCCACGGCAACCTTGTCCGGTCCGACCGTGGCGTTGACCGGCTCCATCCGGCACAACCGCGAACCCCAGACCTTCCGCTGGAACGACGTCGCGGCAAACAAGACCTCGATGGCGTACCTCCTGGGCGATGACATTCCCGACTCGATACCGGTGCCGCTGGACGTAACGGACGGCGTGTTCGAGAGAAAGATCGATTGGAACGCGTTGAAGACGACGGCGGGCCTGCCGGATACGGCTCTTCCCGAAAAGGTCCGGCTCGTCTTCGATATCGGAGCGGAACACTACGAGGAGACGGTGGCTGTGAAGCCGCTTCCGCCGGCCTTCCTTCGGGAGGTCACGGTCACTTCCGCGAAGGGGCAACACTACCACGGAATCTGGAACGTCTCGCCGCAAGGATCGAGCGCGACGTTGACCGTTGACCGAACGTTGCTTTCGCCCCCGGAAGTTCTCACGGTGACACTGAAGTTCAGCGCGCCAATGGACCAAACTCGCCGCCCCGAAGTGAGTGTGAAGGGAAAGACGATCGGCACAGGGGAATGGATCGACTCGACGACCTTCCGCGTCGCGGGGCCGTATGCTCCGGCGGAACAGAAGACCTCGTATCACGGCGCGGCGCCGATGCGCGTTGCGGACGCTTTCGATGCCGTGGGCCGCCCGTTCGATGGCGATGCCTCGACGCCCGGGACGGTGGACGTGACGGAGGATGTCGCGCACGTGGTTTATTTCGATGCTTTGGCGCCGGGAGAATTGGGCGGCGGGGTGTTGGAATTGCATCTGAAGAAGGTAGACGGGACGGATTTCCCAACGGCCATCTACGATTCCGGGGTGACGAACCTGCGCACGGTGCCATGGACTCGGGAGAAGGCGATCCGATTCGATATCAAGGTTGAGGAGGCGCCGGACACGTTCGAGGCGGGAGTGAAGGGCGGAGCGGTGATCGTTGAACACGAAAATGGAACGCGAAAGAGTGTGTCGTTCACGGGAGGGGGGAGTTTTATGCTCACGGAGAATTTGGAAGAGGGGATTATGCGATTCGCGA
>RFFU01000075.1 GCA_003697085.1 Candidatus Hydrogenedentota bacterium | reverse complement strand
GGCGAAGGGGGAAGGAGGCGGGGAAGGGGCGAAAGGACGAAAAGAAGAGACGGTGAAGAAGTCTGAGGAGGCGAAGGCGGGAGACGCGGCGAAGGAGAGGAGAGCGGAGGAGAGGAAGGAAGGCGCCGAAGAGAAAGAGGAGGCGCCGGGAGGGGAAATGGAGACGGAAGGCAAGGAGGAGGGGGAGGCCTGAGAGGGGCGAACAACGGGAAGCGATTGCGCGCCGCGATTCGTGAACGTTCATTGATTATTCAATGGACCTGCTCGGCTCGGCGAGGCCTTTTCCGGTCGAGAGAGGAGCGGGGAGGAGGAAACGAATATGGCTCGTCTTGATCCTTCCTGGTCGGATGCTTATGCCGCACGGATTGCGCGGATCGAAAGCGAGTTGGGGCGTTTTATTTGTGGGGCCGTGCTCCCAGACGGCTCGCCGTGTCAGGCGGAGCCGGAAAAAGAGGGGAGGTGTGCCGCGCATTCCGGAGGGATATTCGCCGGCGAGACGGAGGCGGTGGAAGGGAGAAGAACCCGCGTTTGGCTGGCGACTGCTGTGGGCGTAGTGGTAGCGGTAACGTTGGTGGGGACCTTTATCGCGGCGCGGAGGGACCCGGCGGAGAAACTCTGGTCGGAAGCGACGGTCCTTTTGGCGTCCGGGAAGAGCCAGGAAGCCGAGGCGCTCTTGAAGATGCTTCAGGAGGAATACCCGAGTTCCGAGTTTGCGGTGCGCGCGGAGCGTGTTCTCGATATTCGCAAGGGCGTTGTTCCGATAACGGGGGAATCGCCGACGGAACGAAAGAGATTGGAGATGCAGCGTCGAGAGACGGTTTCGCGGAGTCGTTCGGCCGTGGAGCGTGCCTACTATCGAGCGCGCAACTACTATCTTTCCCGCAACCGCAGCGATAAGATCAAGGCAGCGGCGTTGATGCTTGCCGTCGCGGACAGTTATCCAGGGGATCCCCGCGCCGCTGATGCCCTCTTCGACGCTGCACAACTTTATAACGTGCTCGGGCTCGTCGACGACGAAATCCGTGCGTGGCAGAGACTTGTTTCGGAATACCCCGGTGACGGGCGGGTGCCGGAAGCCCTGTATGCTCTGGGGTATGTTTTTCTCATCGAGCGTGGGGAGAAGGAGAAGGCGGACGAATATTTCGGCATTCTACTCGATCGTTACGGGCAGACGAGTGCCGCGGAGGCCGCGCGGAATCTCCTTCAACCTCCGGAATCCCGTTCTGAGAAGGGCCTCGAGGAAGAGGAACCGGCCGCGCCGACGATCCGCTCGAATCCGGGAGGTATGTGATGGAAGGAGAAATGGTCGAGAGGCGACCGGAAGCGCCGCGGACAGGAGACGACACGGGGAAGGAGGCGGAGCCGAGCGACGAGGAGATTCGTTCGGGGATTGAGGCTTTGCTCTTCGTGACGGGTGAGCCGGTGTCGGAGGCCCGTTTGGCGGCGTTGCTTGGAGCGTCGCGGGCACGGGTGCGCGAGGCTTTGGGGACGCTGGCGGAATCCTGCGAGGCGCCGGACCGCGGAATTTTTCCGATCGAGGTTGCGGGGGGGTGGCAGCTGGCGACGAAGGAGAGGCATCGTGAACTGATCGAAGCGCTCGTGCGCGATATCCGCCGCGTTCGGTTGTCCTCCGCGGCGCTCGAGACCCTGGCGATCATCGCCTATCGCCAGCCGGTCACGCGGTCCGAGATCGAGGAGATTCGCGGAGTGAACGTGGACGGAGTGATGAAGACACTGCTGGAGAAGCGTTTGATTCGGATCGTGGGGAAGAAAGAGGAACCGGGGCGACCGTTGTTGTACGGAACGACGGATGAATTTCTGCTTCATTTCGGATTGAAGAGTCTGAAGGATCTTCCTCCGCTTTCGGAGTTCGAGGAGATCGCCGCGGCGCGAGCCGCTCTTGAAGGTGATGAGGAGAAGGTGCAGGACTGGCACGAAATCACGGAGCCACGCAGACGATCGCTCGAGGCATTGCAGCAAGCCGCGGAGCGGGAATTGGGGGATCTCGACGGAAGGCTTCAGCGCTTGAAACCGCCGCGGGTCGTGACCTTCGAGGAGACGGCAGAGGCGGGGAAGGGGGAGCCGACAGGCGGAGCCGAGAGGAAGGGAGGAGCGGAGGATTCCGGAAGCGGGGAAGAGGAATCCTCTCGTGGGGATGGCGCGGTCGAGGCGGCGGAGTAGAGAACCGAAACGTCCGCCGGAGAAACGGAAACGAGTCAACGCTTTTCTCGCCGCGGCGCTGGCGATTGGACGTCGCGAAGCCGATCATTTGATCGCCGAGGGCCTTGTAAGGCTCAACGGTCGGTTGGCGCGGTTTTATGACACCGTCGGTCCGAAGGATTCGGTTCTTCTTCGAGGAGAACCCCTTGCGAGGAGAGATGAGGTTTACCTGGCGCTGAACAAACCCGCGGGGACCGTCACGGCGCGGCGGGATCGATATCACAAAACGGTGATGGAACTTTTGCCGGAGGAATTGAGGATTGTCAAACCGGTGGGAAGGCTTGATCTTCCGACGCGAGGTCTTCTTGTTCTGACGACGGATGGAGCCTTTGCCCAACGTCTCCTCCACCCTCGGCACGGTATCGAGAAGGAGTATATCGTGACGTTGAACAGGAGACCCCCTCTGAAGATCCTCCGAAGCCGCATCGAATTAGAGGACGGCCCGGCGCAGTTCCGGAAGGTCGAGGCTGTCGGGCGAAAGGGAAGCCCAACGTTCAAAGTGATACTCTTCGAGGGTCGAAAACGGCAGATTCGGCGAATGTTCTCCGCGTGGGGATACGAGGTAAAGGATTTGATCCGCGTGCGCATCGGTCGCTTGAGACTGGGTTCGTTGAAGGAGGGATGCTGGAGGCCCATTCGCCCCGAGGATGTACTGAGATAGCCAAGAAGGGGCCGTGTGCGGTCCTCGTGCGGTGAGAGGAACGGAGTGTTCGGCATTCTCAGGTGTTGCGCGGGGGAGTTTGCGCGTCTAATCTAGGGGTCATCGAAGGAAGAGAGGAGATCCGATCTTGGCGGCAGGGAAGAGGAAGCCATCGACGAGTGCGCGGCGTCTCGAGGAGATTCGGCGTCGCATCGACGTGGTGGACGGAAAGATCGTGGCGTTGTTGGACGAGCGCGCGCGTTTAGCCAGGAAAACGGCCGAATGCAAGGGGCGGTTGAGGCGGGGAATTTACCAGCCGGCAAGAGAAGCGGAAGTTTTGCGAAAGGTTCGGGCGCGCGCGCGGCTCTTCCCTCAAAAATCCCTGGCGGCGATCTACCGTGAGATCATCGGAGCGTCATTGGCGTTGGAACAACCCTTCACGGTGGGAATCCTCGGGCCGAGTGCGACCTTCACCCACGCCGCCGCCTTGGCGCATTTCGGACACAGCTGCCGGATCGTCTTCGACGCCTCGATCGCGGACGTCTTCCTCCGTGTGGAAAAGGGAGAGGTCAACGTTGGAATCGTACCGATCGAGAATTCAACGGAGGGGGTCGTGGTCCATACGCTCGATCGCCTCGTCGAATCCGACCTTGTGATCGTCGGGGAGATTCTGCTTCCGGTCCAACATCATCTTCTCGTCAGTCCGGCGACTTTGAGGAAGAGAGGGAAAGGGCGAGGAGGAAAGAAATTTCTCCGGGCGATTCTTTCTCATCCCCAAGCGCTTGCCCAGTGCCGGCAATTTTTGGAGGCGCGCTATCCGGGCATTCCCGTGGAGCCGGTCGGCTCGACGGCCCTGGCGGCCTCGGCGGCCGCGCAACGTTCGGGAGTCGCCGCGATCGCCTCGGAACTGGCGGCG
>RFFU01000074.1 GCA_003697085.1 Candidatus Hydrogenedentota bacterium | reverse complement strand
CTCGATGAGCGCGCCGCTGAGGTTCTGGCCGGTGTCGCGCACCTGTACGAAGACGAGCGAATCCATCGCGAAGACCGAAACCGCGTTCCCGTTTCCGTCCACGAAGGTCGTCAGCGAGGGCGTCGTCTCGCCGGGAGTTCCGATCAGCGCGGTATCGGAAGACGAGTCCGTACCGTCGAAGGCGTCGAGATAGCGCACCTCGATCGAATCGGCCGTCCGGACGAACATACGGGCTCCGTCGTTCGAGACGGAATCGGCGGGATCGACGGTCAGGAGGAGCCCGAGCGTATCGCTGAAGGTGCCGGACCGCACTGCGTCCTCCTCCAGTAACCTCACCTCGCTCTCCCCCGTCGCCAGATTCGTCACGGTAACCAATACCGTATCCTTCGCTGTCGGAAGCCGGTTCGCATCGGTATCGGTCACTTGACCGATCACGCGCATCCCAGCGGCATAAATTGCGCGGTCGGGCGCGGCCGAGGAAGGAGTCTGGAACCACGTGACCGTTGCGGATCCGGAATCAAAATCCCCGTTTGTCTGGTCCTGATACTCGACGATCACCGTGAAGTTGAATCCGACGAGCAGGAAACTGTCGCCGGGGTTCGGCGCCCGCGCCGTCGTAATCTTGAGACCGCCGGGAAGTTCGAAGAGCCCTGAGGTATCCGCCGTCTCGAAGAGCAGAAGCGTCTGGAACTCGTTGTCCACGATCACACTGTCGGGAGAAAGCGCGTAAACATTGCGAAGCAGAATCGTGTCACGCGCGGTTTGATCGAGATTCTGGTCGAGATCCTCCACGAAGATCGGAAGCGTGTCCCCGTCCGTAACCGTTCCCAGCGGCAGAATCACACGGCCGGCTGTTGGAGCCGCTGTGATCGCGGCCGTCTCGCTTCCCGTGTCTCCGTTCCGTGGATCACTGTATTCCACCAGGAACGTGTCGCCGGGACCGACGCGAAGATTCCCGTCTCCGGGAACCGGCGCGCCCGTGTCCGTCAGATTCAACTGGTTCGTCCGGAACGCGAGACTGGCGGAATCGGTCTCGGTCAATGTCAATGTCTCCGAGTCCCCGTTGCGCGTGTTACGGACGGAGACGACGACCGTGTCCTTCGAACGCGGATCGAGGTTGCGGTCGCGATCCGTCACCGTGATCACCACGGAATCGGCAACGGTATAGAAGACGGCGTCCAAGGCCACCGTCGAAAGCGTCCCCAAGGTATCGACCCCCGCGCTCGAATTCGCCGAGTCCGTCGCGTCGTAGGCGTCCGTGTACCCCGCCGCGAAGGTATCTCCCAACGCCACCAACAGAATCCCGTCCCCGACATTGAATCCTTCCGTGTCCGAGATACGGATCGGCGCCGTGTTGGCGAAGAGCGCCGAGGTCTCCGTCGTCTCGTACAAAAGCACCGTCTCCGTGTCCGCCCGCCGCGGACTCCAGATCGTGATCGTCACTGTGTCCTTGGCGATCGGGTTGCGGTTCCGATCGGAATCGCCGACGAAGACCGTCACCGCCGATTCCGGAGCATACGACGGACTGTCGAAGAAGAGAAACGAGGCGCTGGGGAGACGGTTGATTCCCGCCGTGTCCGTCGAGGAATCCGAGGGAACGAGCGCGTCTTGGTAGAAGACGGTGATCGAGAAGGCCGGTCCCGTGAAGAGTACCCCGTCGTTGATCACCGCTCCGACCGTGTCCGAAAGCGGCAGGCCGGTCTGGTTCCGGAAGATTCCCGAATCCGCCGCCAACTCCGTCAACTTGATCCGCTCCGAATCGCCCGTCATACTGTCGTAAACATCGACCGTCACCGTCTCCTTGAAAAGCCCGGAGAAGTTCTGATCGGTGTCGCGGACCGTGATGAAGACGAGCGAGTCCATACGGTACGCCGTCTGAACCACGCCGTTCGCATTGCTGAACCAGGTTGCCGAAGGGACCGTATCGGTCGAGAGACCGACTGTGGCGGTGTCCGTGGAGGTATCCGAGGCATTGTCTGAATCCGCATAATCGATCACGACCGTGTCGCCGGTGCGGATGAAGAGGATACCGTCGTTCGAGACGGAATCGCTCACCGAGGCGCTCGTCAAAAGCCCCGCCGTGTCGTTGAATATCCCCGAAAGATTCGCGCCTTCGTATCCGATTCTCACCTCGGTCTCCCCCGTTCCCGCGTTTCGAATGATGAACGTTACGGTGTCCTTCGCGATCGGAACCGCGTTCTCGTCCGAATCGCTCACCGTCCCGAAGATCCTCAGGCCCGGAACATAGAAGGGCCGGTCGAGCGAGGCCGAGGAGGCCGCCTGGAACCAGGTCACCGACAATCCGGTCGTGTCGAAATCACCGTTCGTCGCATCCTGATACTCCACCTCGATCGAGTAGTTTCGCCCGATCAAAAGAATCCGATCCCCCGGCGTCGGGGTCACGTCCGTGCGGACAGTGATCGGCTGCGATACGAAGACCCCCGAGGTATCACTCGTTTCGACCAGTTTGATCGTCTGGAATTCATTCTCCACGATCACATCCTGCGGCGTCTTCACAAAGGCGTTGCGCAACACGATCGTCTCGACGGCCGTTTGATCCAGGTTCCGATCCCCGTCCACCACCGTGATCACGAAGGTCTCGCCGTTCCACACGATGTTCGTATCGACCGACACGACGCCCGCGGTCGGAATGGGCAGGATCGTAGCCGAATCGAGGTTCGTGTCGCTGAAGACCGGGTCGGAATAGAGCAGCCGGATCTCGTCTCCGTTCCCCACGCGCAAGAATCCGTCACCCACCGTCACCGCTCCCGTGTCCTTCAGCGTCACCGTATCGTTGCGGAAGGTCAGCGAAGCCGAATCCGTCTCGGTCAGAACCAGTGTCTCCGTATCCGAAACCCTCGGATTCCATACCAACGCCACGATCGTATCGAAGGCGCGCGGGTCGAGGTTGCGGTCGCGGTCCGTCACGAAGACCACCACCGAATCCGTTACCTGATATCCCGGCAAGTCAAAGGCGACCGTCGAGGAAGTGTTGAGCGCCAGGACGGCCCCGACCGTCTCGGCGGTATCCGAGGCGTCGTAGGCATCCGAATAACTCACGAGGAACGTGTCTCCCAGAGCAACCAGTAACGTGTCGTCGCCGACGGCGAAACCGATCGTGTCCGAAAGACGAAAGCCCGACGCCGCCGTAAAGACCCCCGAGGTGTCCGTCGTCTCCGTCAACACGAATGTCTCCGTATCCGCCCGCCAGGGGGACGAGACGATTACGGAGACCGAATCGGGTAGGAGCGGGTTTCTGTTTCGATCGGGATCCGTCAATGTCGGAATGACGCGGGTCTCCGGAGCATAACCGGAACGGTCCAGAAGCAACGAGGCGCTCGTGACCGCCGGCGTGAGATTCGCCGTGTCCGCCGCGGTGTCCCCGTTGAGAAGATCGGTGTACAATACCTGGATCGTTAGTACGGTGCCGGTGAAGAGCACTCCGTCGTCGACCACCGCTCCCAACGTGTCCGAAAGACTCACGGCCACCGCATTCCGGAAGAGGAAAGAATTCGCCCCCTGCTCGACGAGATTCACCGTCTCCGTGTCCCCCGTCATTGTATCGAAGACCACCGCCGTGATCGTCTCGATCGCCGCGCCGTTGACGTTGCGATCCGTGTCCTGAACGGTAACGTAAAGGAACGTATCCATCGGATAGGTCGAGATGGAGTTGCCGAAGGAATCACTGAAGATGACCGACCCGTTCGAGGGCGGCGGAACGATCAAGACCGTGTCGAAGGCCGTGTCCGCAGCATCGTCCGCGTCCGCGTAGAGCACCTCGATCGTGTCGCTCGACACGACATAAAGGACACCGGTGGCCGAAACCGAATCGAGGACATTCGTCGAATGCGGCAGCCCCGTCTCGAAGCGAAAGACCCCGCTGTACGGCCCCGTCTCGAACAAATCCAAAGGCTCCGTCTCCCCCGTCCGAGGATTCGTCACCAGAACCGCGACCGTCTCGATCGCCGTCGGATCGTGATTCGCGTTCGGATCGATCACTTCGACACGTGTCGAATCCGAGGTCGTGTAAGTCGTAACCCCGATCGGAAGAAAGCGTGTCGAAGAAACGCGCAGGTTGGCCGTCACCAGCACCGTGTCGAACGCCGTGTCGCCGTTGTCCGGATCCGTGAAGAGAGCCTCGATCGTGTCTCCCGGCCCCGCCACCAAAATTCCGTCCTGGACCACGACCGCCGCCGTGTCCACTACCGGTACACCTCCCGTGAACCGGAAGTCCGGCGAATCCCGATCCTCCTCCGTCAAGACGACCGTCTCGCCGTCTCCCGTGCCGCTCACCGTCAAGACCACCAGCACCGTCTCCGCGCGCGTTCCGTCCCGGTTCCGATCCGTGTCGGCAAATGTGAGGAAGAGTGAATCCGCCCCGACCTTCGCCGTGTCGGTGACCGCCCCCGAACCGTTGCGGAAAACGACCGCACCCGTCGAAGGAGCCACCGTGATCAACATCGTGTCGCCCGCCGTATCGGATCCCTGCACGTAGAGAAGTCGAACCGTGTCACCCGGAACGACGTACAACAACGCGTCTCCCGTGAGGGAATCGGACAACGAACCGGAGAGCGCGATCCCGACTCTCGAAACGAATGTCTCCGCCCTCACCGCCGTCTCGAACAGATCCAACGGTTCCGTCTCCCCCGTCCGCACGTTCTCGAAGATCACGCCCACCGTGTCGATTGCAAGCGGATCGATACTGGCATCGGCGTCCACCACGCGCGCGGTGATCGTCTCGGCCCGCAAGGCGGTATCGACCGCAAGCAACGTCTTGTCGAGAAGATCACCGCGGGAAGCCGTCGGTGCCAAAAAGACGATCGCCGTGTCCACACCGGTATCGATTCCTGGATTCACGCTGTCGGCGTATTCGGCCTGGACCGTCTCGCCCAACCCCCCCATCAAGGTCCCGTCTCCTGCTCCTGCTCCGGCGAGATTCGAGACCGGTAGGCTCCCGGAAAAGACCCCCGATGTCTCCGTCGTCTCCGTCAACGTGATCGTCTCAGAATCCCCCGCGATCAAGCCTCGGATCGCGATCCCCAATGTCTCCGCCGTTCGCGGGTCGAAATTCCGATCCGCATCCGTGATCACGATCGTCATCGTCGTCGGAGCAAGATACCCCGAAGAATCAAACGCCACCGTGGCCGGCGTTGTCGACGCGGAAAGGTCCGCCGTCACCGTCGCCGAATCGCTGGGATCGTTCGGATCCTCGTACACGAAAACGATCGTATCCGCGCGCCCCACAAGAAGAACTCCGTCGTTCACCGCCGAACCGAGCGTATCCGAGATCGGAAGACCCGTCGTGTTCCGAAAGATATTGGAATCGTTCCCCGTCTCCGTCAGAACCAACGTCTCCGTGTCGTTCGTCGCCGGACACCAGAACGTCGCCGTGATGTCATCCAACCCTCCCGGAAAGAGGTTCTCGTCCGTATCCGCGACCGTGGCATAGACTCTCGAGTCGGGCAGCGCATAGGTCGCCACCGAACTTCCGACCGAGTCGGTGAAGTCCGCGCTCGAGGAGGTCGGCGTCGAGGATGCAACGATGATCAGTTCCCGGGTGTCCGTTCCGTCGGCGGGATCCGTGTATCGGACCACGATCGTATCTCCCGGCAAGGCAAACAGGACTCCTGTGAAGGGAAGCGAATCGAGCGGATTGGCCGAGGTGGGTATACCGACAACCGAGTCAAACTGGGCGCTCAGATTCGCCGTCTCACGCAGAACGACCTTCTCGCTGTCTCCCGTACCGAGGTGATAGTAGAAGACCGCGACCGTTTCCGCGCTCCCTTCGCTCGCCACCGTGGCGTTCTGGTCCTCGTCGTACACCCGAGCGCTGATCGTCTCTCCGCTCGTGAATTGATCCGCCGCTTTCCCGAACCTGTCGATGAACTGCATCCGCGAACGCGAACGGGTGAACCGATAGGCGATCGTGTCGGAAACGCGTCCCGCGTCATCCCGGTATTCGACGAAGATCGTATCGTAAGCCGGTCGGACGGTCAGAATCCCGTCTCCAACTCCGCCCGCTCCCGTATCCGTTATCGCAAGTGCCACGAGATTCCGGAAATCGCCCGAGTTCGAATCCGTCTCGGTCAGCGTCAGCGTCTCCGAATCTCCCGCACGCACCGAGCGGACCGCGACACCGACCGTCTCGGGAATCGCACCGTCCCGGTTTTGATCCGAATCGCTCACCGTCGCCGAGAGGGTGGAATCGCGTGAGGCGGTGTCGGCGGGGCTACCTAACGAGTCGGTCAACCGCACGGTGCCGTTCGTCGGCCGGAAGAGGATCACGATCGTGTCGGCCGCCGTGTCCGAAGCATCCCCGGCATCCTCGTACTCCAGGCGGATCGTCTGGCCGGGAATCCCGAAGAGCGTTCCTGTTCCGGACACGGAATCGGCCGGCGCAAGCGACGTCGCCACACCCGTGTCCGGCCCGAAAATCCCCGATGTCTCCGTCGTCTCCACCAGAACGAAAATTTCCGTCTCCCCCGTCGTGAGATTCCTCGCGAGGACGGCGATCGTGTCGCGCAGGGCGACATCCGCATTCCCGTCCGGATCAGTGACTCGGAATCCCAACGTATCGAAAGGCGCGGCGGAATCGACCGAGACCAGCCGCGAATCGACGGCCGTCCCGGAAGCCGAGCGGAAAGTCCGCACGACCGTCGCCGTGTCCCGCCCCGTGTCCGCTCCGTCGTACGCATCCGTATAATCCAAAATTAAGATATCTCCCGGGCCTGCGAAGAGAATCGAGTCGCCCGAGTTCTCTCCGATCGTATCGCTGATCCACAGTGTGTCGCCGGAAAAGACCCCCGATGTGTCCGTCGTTTCCCGGTACACGATCGCCTCGGAATCGTTCCGCGTCTTGTTCCAGATCAGCACACTGACGGTGTCCCGGCGCCGCGGATCGCGGTTTCTGTCTGGATCGGTGATCGTCGTCACTGGCGTCTCGAAGATCCGGTATCCGGTCGAATCGAAGCCGGCCATGCCGTTCGTCGAGATGCGCGTCGTTCGCCCGTACGTCTCCCCCGTCTCGATCGGCTGAAACGGCGGCATACTGTCCTCGTAAAGCACACGGATTGTGTCCCCCACCGCCGCCAACAGAAAACCGTTCTCCGTCGTGTCCGATAACGTCAACGTTCCCGAAAAGAGATTCGCGTTCACGCCGATCTCCGTCAGCAGAAGGCTCTTCGTGTCGCCGGTTGCCGCCGTGGCCACGGTCACCCGCAACGTGTCCGCCACCGCCGGATCCCGGTTCCGGTCGGTATCCGCCACGACCACCGTGAACGTGTCTCGTACCGTGTAATCCGTCACCACCACGCCGCGCGAATCCTCCAGGAAAACGGCGGCTTGGGTCCGGACGCGGAAGGAAAAGATCGGGGAAACTGTCGCGTTCGTCGCGGAATCGTACACCGTCACCCGCCAGAACCACGTATCCGTCTTCGACAACCCCAACAGATCGATCGCCAAGAAGGTATCGGGAGGATAAACGGTGTCGGTGACCGGGGAAATAAACCCGAGTGTCGCTCCCGAATCCCGCTCGACCACGTACCGCGCGATCCCCGAAAGCGTGTCGATCGCCGTGAGCCATCGCAATGTCAAAGTGCGTTCCGTCGTGTCTTCGAAGTCCAGCGGCTGCAACGCCGTGTCCGCTCCCGGATTCGGCGGCGTTACATCCACCGTCAGTGTGTAGGTCTCACCCGTCGCTACGTTCCCCGCTGTATCGACGACCAGAACCCGCCAGAAGTGAACCGTGTCTCCCAAAAGCGGTACCGGCCCGAAGGATACGACCCCTTGAGTGTCACCAAACAGAATGTAGGAAGAATCGATGACGGCCATCGAGGAATCGCGCGAAATCTGCAAGACGTACGTGTCCAGACCGCTCTCTACCACGCCCGGCACTGAGTCGTTCTCCGCGTTCCAACGGAAGGTTTGGTCAACGATATTGGTTTCGGTTTTATCCAGCGGGAAGCGGTTCGTGACCGTTGGCGGCGGCGCAGTGTCTCCGTGAACGTGAATCGTCAGTGATTCCAATATCGGTGTTGCATCCTTTAACGGCGCCTCGAAATGGACGTCCACCTGAAGGTATCGAAACGAATTCGAAGGCCGCGTATCCGGATTCAGGAAGGTCTGGCCCGAAAACGTGAAGGTCTCCGCCCGGGCCGTGCTCCGCGTCGTCGTGTCCGCTCCCTCCGGCCAGGTAAAAACCACCACCGTCACGGTTCCCGCGTTCTCCAATACAGAAAACTCGACCGAATCGCCGACGTTGTGGGTGTACCCCGTCGTATCCTGCAGGTCGATCGTGTCCGACGTCCAGGTCCCCGAATCGAGAAATTGCACGCGGTAGATCTCGGCACGCGGTACACCGTTGTCTTCGCCGCCGATGTAGAGCCACGTGTCCCCGGTGACCGCCGAGGCGTACTTCGTGTACGGCCGGAAGTTCACACCACCCACGCTTCCCATCAGAACCGCCGTGTCGTAACGCGCTACATATCGGTACAAGTTGTTGTCGGCTTCCGAGGAGAGCCAGAGGTCCGGCCCGAATTTATCGATGTCGTCGATCGAGAACGCGCCGGCCCCGTTGATGTCCCCGATCGTCGTCCACGTCGTTCCGTCCGTCGAGCGGAAGAGCGTTCCGTTGACACCTCCGGCAAAAAGCGTGTCCCCCACCGTTCCGTCGTTCAACCGCGCCAGACTCAAAATCCCCTCGCTCAAAGTCGCGATCACCGAACCGGCGAAGACACCGTTCGAACGCCCGATGTCTCGTTCCGATCCGCCTGCGATATCCGGCGTGAAATAGAGCAAACCCCCGTACTCGACGATCGCCGCCAGATCGTTCCCCCAGTTCGCCGTTCGCCCCAAGATCTGTTTTAATGTTCGCGCGTCGTAGTTGATACCGTCCGTCAAACCATACGCCGCCCCGTTGTTGTTCCCACCTGGCCCCGTCGTCCGTCCCGAGATGTAAAGTATCCCGCCGAGTTGCGCCACGTCCTCGCGAAACCGCCGCCAGTTCAGCGTCGTTGAATCGGTCCATCTTACGTCGAAGACAAATGTGTCCAATGCGGGATTGTAGCGGTACGTGACGGCGATGTCGGCGCCGCCGGCCAAGGGCCTCCCGACCCCGATCCACAGCGTGTCGCTGTACATCGTGCCCCACCAGAGTTCGTCCTTGTTCCCAGAACCGCTCGGCCCGACGTATCCCCGGAACGTCCACCCGGACGAGGTCCGCTCGAAAAACGGGGCCAGATCATTCGGCCCGCCGTTGTCGAACCCTCCGGCGAAAAGCGTGTCGGCTTTGTAGGAGAAAAATGAGCGGATCCACATATTGTTCGGGCCGATCGTGTCGTTGACGATCGTGATGCCCAACTCCGCGGCTCCGTCCCCGAAGACTGGCCGCACCACCGGCCCGAAAGCCGTAATTGAATCCGTGAAATCCGTACCCGTCGTCCACGTGACCGGAACCACCGGCGCCGCAAGCACCGAAACCGCAGAAAAGAAGAGTCCTCCCAGGACAAAAAGAAAACGCTTCCAAGACAAAGGCCGGGAGTTCGCCGACGATTCCACCGGTGCCTCGGAATGCACTCCTTCCTTCCGGCGACGGCCTCTCGGTGACGTCCGCTCCCTCCCCCTCCTCTCCTCTCCCCGTTCCTCTCTCGTTTCTCACCCTCCCGGCAGGGATACAGTCCGGAAGAAATTATACACCTTCTGCCCCCCCTTTTGTGACAGAAAAATGTCTTTTTTCAGGATTCCTCGGCGCGTGTCGAACCGCCCGCGGAGCGGAAACGCTTCCTGGGACCGCAGGCATCTTGCCTGCAACAAGGAGGTCCATCCTCGCCGCGCCCCTCCTCCTGAAAACTTCTCGACTCTGAACTAATCTGAACTAAAAAACGGCAGATTGTTATCACATCTTTTTTAAGGAACTTTCTTCTTATCTTTCTGTTTTCAGGAGGTAAAAAGAGGTCTTATTCACCGCTTGTCAAAAGAGAAAGTACATCGATAATTTTTTTCTGAAAATCGAGAGTTTCAAAACCCGGATCCGAAAAATCCGTCTCTTCCAAGAGAGACCGGTAGCTCTCAAAAAATGTACTCGCCTTTGAAAACTCAACCGTCCCTTGTTGGAGGGTTCGTCCTAAAATCGGAAATGCAGGAGGAATTCCCTGGCGCAGTGAATTTGCATAACTCGGCCGAAACCAAGGAAGGACAACCGCAAAGTTCGCCGTTGTCTCCGGATCGAAAACGGTCGGGTCCTCGTAGCCGGTGAACGCCCCTTTGATGAATGATCCGATCATCGTGACCACCGGTTGGGGAACATCCCGTACCTCAAAACCCGAGTACCTTGCTTCCGGATTCCCCGCTGACGCATAAATGCCCGGATTCCCCACAAAACCGATAGTCCCGTCCCCCTTTTGCCCTCCAATACTGTCGAACGCAGATATAATGCCCGATCCAACCGTTCCGGGAGCCATTGAAAAAAGAATAACTTTATTCAGCGTGACGTCTGCCTCCTCAACAGCGGTCCCTTCAATCGGATGGTTGGAATAATACATTCCTGGAGCGAGATGCATCGCCCCGACATCACCCGTGAGAGATTCTACCCGTCGATGATACGGAAGATAATCCTTCAACACCCCGCCTTCCTCCGTCATAAAGATCGCTCCACTGTTGTTGTTCCCGATCCACGCCTTTTCCGATGCTGTTATTCCCGGATAATGTCCTTCCGCAAACGTCTCCCAATCGCTTCCTATCGCCTGGGCATAATCCGGACAGTCCTTTCGATAAACCTCGATCCTTCCTACCTTTGAACTCCCCCCACCTAGTTTGTCGCGTATCCAAATACGAATTCGATGACTCTTCGGCGTATAATCAAAATCACGAAAATCTCCATTCGCCGTCGGAACAAACCATGTCGCTCGGTTATCAATCGACACCTCCACATCTGTGTTGGCCGTAAAGATCTTCACGGTTACTTCTTTTCCATTTTCCAAGGCGGGATTCGACCACTCCACGTCCAACCAGCCCCGAAATACCGGAGGAAAGCCTCCCTCCGGCAATATGTACTCATCCCCCGAAAACGTCGGAGCCCCCACAGGATTTCCGTTGGTTACAAGTGACAGGGCCATCGCGTTTTTCCCGGCGTTTTCACCGCTGACGTTCTCGCTCAAATCAAGATTCGCCCCGACAATCCACCCTACCTTCCAATCAAACTTCGAAAAATCCTGATTGTTTAAACGGTAACCATCGGCGACGTCCACAAAGATCATTTTTGGTGAAATGATACCGATCCGCGGAGCATTTGGATCATCCGAGGAATATCCTACTGAATTTCCTTCTTTGTCGAACGCTACGTTAATGTTCCGTAAATAAACATTCTCCGTACAATAAATTGTAAAATCCGGTGTCCCGGACGGTGGAGAACCAAAAAGGAGAATGGGCACCGTAGAATAAATCAAACCGTTTTTCGGAAAATGGCTCGCCGATATCGCCGACCCGAGATCGACGGCCACCGCATCTACGCGTTTCGGTATGTAAATGTCCCAAGAAGAACTCAATTTTGTAACATCGTAGGTCACATTCGTCCAGGGATCCGCCGGTGATCTTCCTACATAGTTCTTCGGAAAATAATCATCGCCCTTCGTCACATCGATGTATCCAACTCCAACGCTCGCTTCGTCGTACGCCACGGTGTAATCATTCGGGTTTAACGCATAGCGGGACGTGAGAAACCTCAAACCCACCTGGTCCGTAAAAGTATTGAAATCCTGCCCCTTGGGTATAATGACCACGATCGGAATTTTCTCCTTCCCGCCGCTTACTCCCGCATCATATTTGTATCTTTTCTCGCCTATCCCGTTCGTCCCTGCTGGCGTTAACGGCCCCTCCCAGTTCTTTAACCATAGATTGCGAAAACTAACCGGAGCCCCCAACTCCGGAGAACTGACATCCGTAATGGTAAAATCGGGATCTATTAGATCGTTGATATCCGTTTGGGTGACAGGTGTCAGTTTGATCTCGATGGGATCGTGAAACTGATCTCGAACAAGGTTTTCCGACACGCCGAACACGTTCGTGTACGTCGGAGAAGCCGGCGTCCCTCCTGGATAAATGTTCGTCGGAAAGGTCGGATCCG
Organism: Candidatus Hydrogenedentota bacterium; assembly: GCA_003697085.1. Taxonomy (GTDB): domain Bacteria; phylum UBA8481; class UBA8481; order UBA8481; family J006; genus J006. The sequence continues at coordinate 187,606 of RFFU01000074.1, read as the reverse complement.
CAATAGTATTTAGAAATTGAGCCTTATTTCCTCCTATCGTTCCGATCCAATATCCGGAATTCTCTACGTTCGTCGTTTGCACGTCACTTAAACTCTCTTTCCCGATCTCGTCGGTCAAATTTCCTGTGATCGGATCCGTACTCTCCGAAATATGAAACTGTTTGACATCCGGTGCCGTGTGGGCCGCCTTGCTCTGAAAATACACACTTGTTGTGTTGATCAATGGGCCTCGAATATCCTTCCGACGATAGATGTGAAAACGCTCTATCGCCTCGATCGGATTATCCACATATATCGGCCCGTAGATCGACTGTTCCGAAAAGAACTCCGGTTGCCGGGAATAGAGTACGTAGTCTGTCGGCGCATCAAAAGCAACCTGAGTCAATAAGACCGATTTCGAACCTTTAAAATCAGCGGCTACCAGAATCTCGGCAACGTGGTTCCCGACGGAGTTCGGAATCTCTGAAACAGCGGCAATATATCCTCCTCCTTCAAACGGTTCGTATTTGATCTCATCGTCTTCGTCTGGGGAGCGGTATCTCGGCTCGGTATCTCCGATTTCAGGAATCACTTTGTACCGGTTCTTAAAATAATTTTCCTTGAGGAGAAAGACAATTTGAGCCATGCCCGCCTGAGCGATCCAACGTGCGCGAACCAAATCATCCTGCACTTCAAGCGTCTTTGTTTGATTTTTCAATATTTGGCTCAAGGTAATACCAAGTATCGTTCCAACCGCCAGTATCAGAAAAAGAAAAAGCAAAGCGCTCCCCCTTTGATCGCGATGCCTCCCTTCGGGCCTTTTCATTTCTCCACCGAATGACTTTCTCATTGCATCATTATAACAAACGTTTTAAATTCCTTGCAAACAACCCATTCTCTTGGTGGTATACGGTATGTTCCCGCTTCGTTAGGACACGTGAAATATCATCTTTCGTAGCAAAATGTCTCGGAGCTCGCCTATTCGAAATGCCTCAACCGGCACCTCTCCGCATGCCAATTCCTTTCGAATAAATCTGCCCAAATACAGATGCCGCGCGTGATCCCATATCGGCTTGTGATCGAAAAACGGACGAACCTCTCTTATCTTTTTCCCCGCCTCCCGGTCAAACACCTCTATGGTACACGCCGCGGTTGCTTCGAATTCAACCCGCTCCTTTCCCCAATACGTTTTCTCCTTTCCCGTCGCAAAATCGTGAACCCGGCATCCCAAAACTTGATTCCTCCCCCCCCGAATCTCAAAAGGAGTCATCACCGGGCCGGAAAAGGGATGTTTCAGATCTCTCCGGAAATACACAGCACTCGATAGGGCAAGTTCCCGTTTCTCCTCCTTCCCATACACCTTCATCACATACCAAGAATCTTCCCGTTCACAGATTGTAATAGATTCCTCGAAACTCCCGCACGGCCGCCACTCCCGTAGGATTTTCCCGTTTCTAATTAATTGAACACGCGAAATGCCGTCGCTCGATCGCATTTGATAATCTCCGAATAGGCTCCATTTCCGCTCTTGCCCGTCGGAGGGCAAAACCGCACCGATAACCGTCTTTCCCTCTTCCCGTATGTCCAACAGAGGTCCGGAACTTACAAACGTTTTTCCCTTTTTTACAGCTTCCGCTATCGTCTTCGCCCCAATCACATCGTCCCCTATATGACAATAAGTCAATACCAACGGGCGATTGCAAAAGGATCTTCGATTATCAAAACATGCATCTAATTCCGAAACCGCCGTGATACGATATCCTCTATTCAATAACTCGTACCATAACTCCTGATACTCTCGCCTCTCCGGTTCATACCCCATCACCACTATCGCATCGTACAAGGGGCCAACAAGGGTATCGAAGGGAAGAGTGGCCGCAATATTTGTTACAAAACCCGCCTCGGGTTCATACCACCAACTTGTGGGATGAGCATATACCCGTGCTCCCCAGCAGTACCGTTCGTCCGTCAATATTTCATAAATCGGCCTCAGACGATACTCGGGCTCCTGTTCCCGAACGCGTCTTGAGCGTGAACACTGCCAAAAATCAAAAACATCATCGTAATACCGCCAGTAATCTTCGTCGATATTCCCACCAAAGAGGAAAAGATGAGCAAAACGCGTTTTTATGAATTCGTTCCCCGGTATCGCTAAAACAATACCTTTCTGCGATATCTCTTCGCAAATCTCCGGTACCGACTTCCCTTTCACCCGCTCATCTTCTGTTATCGCCTCCAATGGCCGTCCGATAGAGTCCCGATATTTCACGTGGTGAGTTCGCGTCCATGGCGAACCCAAACCCACAAAATCGAGCCCCTCAGCCGCAGCCACCTCGGCCGCATCCCACATCGTTCGAAAATCCTCGACTTTTTCTGACCTCGCCACATGGTTGTGTGCATCTCCACAAAACCACCCCTCTAATATCCCCTTATCCCACCTCTGAAGGGAGTACTCCCGGACGACCTCTTGGGAGTCCCCGCATGCCTCCTCTCCGATTTCATCGACTATTTCCCTGCATCTTGCACCTCGACGAACGATGACCCTCAAGGGAAACGCCGCTCCCTCCACCTCAAAAACAGCCCGTCCGGAAGAATAGATCCATTCGTAATCCGTATACCATCCCCTCGAAAAACACCTTTCCTCCTTATCCTTGAGATGAATCGTGCACGGAATCCTTTGACCTCTTTCATTCTTTGTCTCAATAATTACCCGCAAGTTCCCATTTCCTCCTCTTTTTGACGAGCCGCAGACGATCGCACGTTTTTCCTCCCCACCGTTTCCTCCAAATGCGTATTCCTTCGCTGGTTTTCTTCCGCTTGATTCCAGGGAGCGTCTTTGCGAAATAAACGCCTTGCCGCCAGGATAAAAATTGATACTCTCCCCCTCGTTTCCGATTTAACATCTTATCTTCCTTTTTTTAAAACGCAACAACTTCAAAAATAGGAGATTCACGGATGAAAGTTGCTATTTTGAAAGACCCTGCCTTCCAACCGGTTGCCGAATATACAGCCGATGACCTCATGCAACTTCTAGAAAAACATCCTGAGTTCTCCCCTGTTTTCATCCGGCATCACGAGTTGGAAAACCTCTCGCGAACCCATACAGATGTTCTCGCGCTTCCTTATTCGAAAGGTAACTTCTCCCACGAAGCATTACGGGCGATTATCCGCTTCCATGAAGAAGGGGGAAGCCTCTTTTTCCTTGGCGATATTCCCCACAAAGATTCGTGGTATCCGTATAGAAACGTCTACTCTTTTGAACTACATATGACCCGCGCCAATGATCCCATTCGAATCACCGGAATAACGGAGGCCGGCCGCGAAATCTTCGCTCCCCTCGACGATTTTCGAGAGATCGAGGGGTTGGAATGCGTTGCTATTCGCACGACGGGCTTTCCGGATGACATAACGCAAAATCTCATTCGTAACGATAACGGGGACGCTTGGGAAAGAAACTGTGTCGTGACAATCCAAAGAAAAGACCCTCGTTTTCTTGGAGGCCGTGTCGTTCATATCGGATTCAACGGCGGCGAACCCCGGGAGGTCGCTTGCGGCGCCTACCCCCTTGAATGGTCCTACAATCCTGGACTTTTGAATCGCAAATGGAAAGTCCTTCCCTCGATGATCCTCAAATTGTTGAAATGGTTGACCCCTGTGGAGATCGAAGGAGCAATCCGCGTTCCCGCCGTCCATTTGGAATCCGAATCGTCTCCAATAACAATCGAACTGCGCAATATCTCGGGAATACATCTGGAAGAGATCGAAGTTTTGCTTGAAAACACTTCTTCCCACAAGACCGTTTTCCGTGACATTGTCTCCCTTCCCGCCGAGGGCCGACTCCTCCGCGACATTCCTCTTCCTCCGAGAAAGCCCGGAATCCATAAATGGAATCTTTCCGTCCGAAAGCGCTCCCAAATACTCTCCTTCCATGAAAAATCAGAATTTGTTCTTGAAGAACGAACGAGCCGTCATCCCGGCTTTGGAGCCTCAACATATCACGCCTTTAAAACAAGAAGAGTTTCTGAAGAATACAAGACCTTTGTCCGCGGCCTGCTCGATCGGGGGGTACAGTTCATTCGTGCAAATCTTCCTTGGGAAGATATCGAACCCGAACCCGGCCGTTACGACTGGGCCATCCCTGATCAACTAATCTCTTTCGCTGAATCCGAAAACTTTTCCATTAGTTTCTGGCTTTTTCCAACCGCCTTCGGCTCCGGTTTGGCGGAAGCCGGTGTCCCCCGCTGGACCCTGAAAGAACCTGCAATCGATAAATTCGGCCGCCCTGGCAATTTCCCCACAATTTGGAGTCCCTTCTACCGCCAACACTACTTTGGCATGGTTTGTCAACTCGCAATGCGCTATGCAAATGAAAAAGCACTCGATCTTCTCATTATTGATTTTGGAAATTCTGATTTTCCCTACAGCTATCATTACTACGTTAATCCACCCGACTACTTCGATTACTCTCCGATCGAACGCAAAGAATTTGTTCGCTACCTGACCAAGGAACTAAACTTCGACTTGCACAAAATTAATGCTCTCTTTCAAAGAACATTTTTGACCTTTGACGAAATACCGGTCCCTACACCCGATTCCCCCCAAGCCTGGTCCGTTTATCTCGGCTTCCGAGAATGGTCGGTGGGACAAGGGATGCGGGAAATTCGCCGAATATTATTAAAATATGCACCGAACAAGACTCCTGAGGATATCCCGGGACACGGCTTAGGCTCCATTTCCGACCTTGAAACCGCCTGGTACGACGTTAAAAAACGACATTTCCAGGAAGAAAAAAAATTTCACCCTTCAAAGGTATATTTACACAACGCAGGTCGAAAATGGGGAGGGGAAGCGTGGCAGGTTGGAGGCACCTATAAGGAACTTGATCAAGCGCTTTTCGGCTCCCTTCGCTTCAATGCCTACTACAACACAATACCCGGCCCGGATCTCAACGTCTTTGGCGAAGAGGTTGCGCGTATCGGATATATCCGCCGCTCGATTATGGGGGCGCAACGCCGCCATCCGGAAATCGCCGTTCTCGGGGAAGGCCGTTGGAATACCCCTAACAAACTGCCTCATGTCGCCCTCCGGATTGATGAAACCGCGGACTACCTTTGTAAGAAACACCGTTTCGACTTTTCCTGCTACCGTCTCCTCGCTCTTCCATCTTCCGACACCACGGAATCGGGAGTTCCCCTCCTCCCTGAAGATGAAGAATATTATTGGCTCCTCAGAGAGTCTGTCGAAAAAGGACTCAACCTTTTGATCTTTCCGCATTCTTGCCTCCCGACAAACCCACCACGAACTTTTTTAAGGCAGATCTTCAAGATCGAAGATGTTCAATACGACGATTATTCGCTCAAGACTGTCCGTTTCCCCGATTCGTTTGGCGGAGGCCAAGCAACGGGGAACGCTTTCACGGTTAAATCTGAAGGAATCGTCCTCTGGAAAGATCTTTCCGGCCGCCCTGTCCTCGTAAAACGTCCCTTCGGGAAAGGAAATCTTCTCCTCGCCGGATACGATGATTCCTCCGATTCCCTTGATGGTAATATCCATAACGAATCCTGCCTCTCTTTAAAGCATCATTCCCTTGTTCGAATGGCTCAATATTTGAAAATCCAACCGAGGGACTTCACCTCTGAACAGCTGAACATCTTCAAAGACGTCGTGCGTGGCTCCAGCGGAGAATTTTTTCTGGCTCTGAGTTTTCTCAAGACACAGCCTTTCTTTCATACTTTTAAGGTCCGGATCGATCAACCTCGAGCTGATTTCGTGGAAGACTTGGCCACCGGTGAGCGCTATGCTTTAATGGAAGAAGGGGAACAGTGGTTCTCTTTTTCCGTTCCTATTGTTTCCGGTAAGGGACTCTATCTGAGACTGAGTTAGTCGAAAGAATTATGGTGTTTCCCTCTCTTCAAGTTTTTCAAAAGTTCATCGGTTTTGTTGCCTCTTGCACCTTGTCCCGTGAATCTGCAGAATCTCGGACGTTACCTTTTTACGGACTATGAATAAACCTACATTAGATGAGAACCATGGAACTGTATAGAAAACCTCGTGGATTGGTCTCGCGTTGGGCGGGATTCGAAAATCTCCGTGCTCTCCCCAACCGCGGGGGCTTGGAAAACTTTGGGGCGAAGGGACATCCTAGTGAACCAATCCGCCCGAGAGAAAAGAAACACCTGCTTGAAGTAAGGGGAAGTGGTCTCATCACTCGTATTTGGCTGACGCTCAGCGACCGCTCCCCCGAAATTCTCCGGTCTCTGAAAATTGAAATGACATGGGACGATTCTTCCTTGCCCGCTGTATCGGTTCCTTTGGGCGACTTCTTCGGGATCGGATTGGGACGCACAACCCCTTTTGAATCCGCGCTCTTTTCCAATCCGGAAGGCCGGAGCTTCAATTGTTTCATCCCAATGCCGTTTCGAAATTCCGCCTCCGTCACTCTGACAAATGACTCCGACTTTTTTGTTGACTCTCTCTTTTATGATATCGATTTCCTTCTTGGAATATCTCATCCCTCCGACGTCTGTTACTTCCATGCCCAGTGGCGACGGGAATCCCCGAATCAACTCGGCAGGGATTTTGTCATTCTCCCCCCTGTCCAGGGAGCGGGTCGATTCCTGGGCTGTAACATCGGAATTATCACGAATCCCGTTTATGAAAACGCATGGTGGGGGGAAGGCGAAGTAAAAATCTGGTTGGACAATGAAAAAAACCCGACTCTCTGCGGATCCGGGACAGAAGATTACATCGGTACGGCCTGGGGAATGAACACCTATTCTCATCAAACTCAGGGATGCCTGATCGCCGATGCCGAAAACCGCCAGTGGTCGTTCTACCGCTATCATATCAGTGATCCGGTTTATTTTGATCGCGCTTGCCGCGTTTCCATTCAAACAATCGGAGGAACATGGCTTCCCGACGCCATACGCCTTCATAAAAAAAAGGCCCCTCTGATCCCCGTAACAATATGTGGTCCTGCGGGGGCGATTCAACAAATCTTTTCCCCTCAATCCCCCTTTGAACTTGAAAATGTGTCCTCTCCCGAAGAGGGACAATGGTGCAACTTTTTTCGACAGGATGATTGGTCAGCGACCGCTTACTTTTATCTCGATTCTCCAATTTGCCCTCATTATACTCTCCCCCCTCTGCAACTCCGCGTCGCCGGCCTCTCCGCTCCATCGGAACAAAATCACCAGCAACGTGTTGATGGTTGACGTTCGTGTGATCCTTTCTTGGTATTCTCCCTTCTAAGGCCCTTTCTTTCGCGCCTCCAACAGAACGTGGAACACTGACACCCGCCCCTGACAAAAGCCACAGCAACAACAACAACGTCCCGGCCCGAAAGGAGAAGGATATCCAACTCCCGCAGTTCCGCCGTAAAGCAAAACAACCACGGATTTGGCCCCGACAGGAAGCGAATCCGTTCGCCCGATGTTGGCCCAAAAATGGCGCTTCACGCCCCCGTCTTTATCCCCAACAGGTTTCTGCCTTGTCGTTATTGCTTTTTTCCCTGTGCCTTCTGTATTTGATTTCGCCCTTTTCTTTTCGCGGTGTAAAGTGCTGCATCGGCAGCATTTATCAGTTCTTCGACGGTGGTAGCATGCTCCGGATAACCTGCCACACCGACACTAATGGTGACGGATAACGGCTTTTCGTACTGGCTGAAATGTATTTTCTTCGCTTCCACGTTTCGGCGAAAGCGCTCCGCATAAACCGCGGCACCGGAAGCCGGAGTTTCTGGAAAAAGCACCGCAAATTCTTCCCCCCCCCAACGCCCCACCCGATCACTGGCTCTTAAGCCGTGAGTCAATGTTCGAGCCACGGCAATCAACACGGCATCTCCTGCTTCATGCCCATAGATATCATTAAACCTTTTAAAATGGTCGATATCCGCCATCATAAAAGAAAATTCTTCCCCTGTTGCTCTCGCCCTCGTCATCTCCTCTTCAACATATTCCAAAATACTTTTGTGATTTAATAAACCTGTAAGGGCATCTGTTCGTGCTTCATGGGCCACCTTCTGGTATAGAACCGCCCGCGTCAATGCCATTCCTGCTTGTTCACCAATCGCTTCTAGAATCTCCCGCTTTTCAACGGTCTTCGTCCTTATATAGATTTCCCCGATCCGTCCGCCTTCCGAACGTAATGGAATGCGATAAACAATGCCCCCTCCTTTTTCCCCTCGGAATTCTCCCCGCCTTCGTTTTTTCACTTCGCCGTATCCTAGATACCATACTTCTTCTTCTCTTGTGTCCGAATTTTTCAAAATTACGCAGGCATCCAGAACGGCGAACTCAGAATGCAAGATCCGTCCCAATCTTGAAAGCGTTTCTCTCTGATCCAAGGATTCACTCAATGTTTTGATCGTATCATAGGTTCTCGTCAAATTCCGCATCGTCTCCATTAATTCGTTGATTCTCTCTTCCTCCCTCCTGATTTGCTCTTCCAACACCTGCTTTCTTCTACGAAATTTTCTCCAAATTTCTTCCGATCTTCTATCGCTCTGGCGAAGAAAGCGATCCGTCACGAATTCAATCATCACTAGAGGAATAAGAAACGCCAGTAAATCCTTTCCAAAATACCCGCCTCCCATAAAAAAGAGCGCCACCGAAACGCAAACGACAAGCACGATCTTTCCAAAATCAAATCTTTTTTCTTCGTCCGAAAATGGCCATATGATTAATAATCCTCCCCCTATCCCCATCACAAAATATCCTTCAAGAAGATATTCCCCTCCCCCTTGCAAGAGAAGGCCAAGCAAGATCGCCGACATCGCCGCCCCCAATATTCTCATCGAGATCCCTCGTTAAAGATTTCAATCCGATTCCTTCCACTTTCCTTGGCACAATACAGAGCCCGATCCGCCATTTTGAGCAGCTTTTTGTCAGTTTTCGCATCCTTCGGACAGGTGGCAATTCCTCCAGAAATAGTGATTTTTATCTTTTCCCCGAACGTTGTCTCTTCCACCCTTCTTCGAAATGCCTCGGCACGGTCTTTCGCTTCCTTCGTGTCATGATTCGGCATCAATACCAAAAATTCTTCACCTCCATATCTCCCCACGAAATACGGCTCTGAAAAATTCTCTTTTAGAATCCCTCCCATCCGCCGTAAGACATCATCTCCAACCACATGCCCGTACGAATCATTAATGGATTTGAAATGATCTACATCCAACAAAAGAACAGAAAGCGGTTTTCCGTATCGGATGGCTCTCTTGATCTCCCAATCCAACCTCGCTTCTAACCTTCCCCTGCGGAAAACACCCGTCAATCCATCTAACTTTGCATGTTCTTCCGTTTGAGAATAAAGCCGTGCATTTTCTAAAGCGATAGCCCCGGGAACGGCCAGGGAATTGATATATCGCAAGTCCTCCATTTCATAATTTCGCGGCGTATCCGATTCACACCGAATAATCCCCACTACCTTATCTCCGATAACCATAGGAACAGCCATTACACAAGCAACATCACGGTTGACCTTCGCCAACGGCGGCGTCCGAAACTCGTCGGAAACGTCCTCTACAAAGATATTGATCCGCCGCCGTAAAAGATAAGGATTGAAATCTTGACCGTCCAACTGCTTCAGCTCTCTTCCTCCCGTAACAATTTCACCGTTCTTACCCGCTGCAAGCGGTTCAGCATCATCTTGATCATCAACAGCAAATATCACCACTCGCGTTCCTTCGCGGCCTCCCCTTGAAGCATAATCAGCCAGTATTCTGGCCACCTCCGTAACACTGTTCGCCGCGTTCAACTCTTTCGCCGCCACAGCCAATCCTTCCATCCGTTTTATTCCCCTTCGCAATGCCTCCACCCGTTCGCTCTTGTGCAAAAGAAGATTTTTGAGATGATTCAACTCGCCCTCTGAATCGACGCTCTGATACCCCTCGTAAGCTTGGCGTGCCTCCATTAAACGCCGTGTGCGCGCCACGATTAGTACGCCCGTACCTAAATAGGCTGTTCTGACGATGACACTCCCCATCAACATCGGTTCCATCCGCGTCACGAACCATAAAAAAGGAAGAAAGAGAAAAAATGTAACTCCACCGATATACCCCCCAAACAGAAAGGTTATCGAAAAAACCAACGACGCGAGAATCGCCCCCCCGCTTCCAACGGCATACTCATACACCCACGCAACAAATATTGTCAGAAGAACAAAAATGGAAGCGGCGAAAAAACGAACCGAAAATCGGTCATTTCTTCGAATAAAAATCTCCATCGCCTATCCCGATCTCGCCGAGCGTTCTCCCAATCTCCCTGGTTTTATCCGCCTCCGATGGTCAGGTGATCGCCCTCTCAGTCCTTTTGTCAAAAACATGTGTCTGTTTCATTTCCACCACCAAATCCATGTCCTGTCCGACACGGGCGCGACAGTGCGGATCAACCCTGGCCGTTACCGTCTGTCCCCCCAACGTCAAGTAAAGATATGTCTCGTGTCCCATCGGTTCAACAACATCCACAACCGCCGTCACCGTCTGATCGTCTGGAGCATCCGGTACCATTAATTTGTCATGGAAGTGTTCGGGCCGAATCCCCAAAACCACTTCTGAAACCCCCGTTCGTTCCAACGCTTGCCTCTGGTTTTGAGTTGCGCGCAATGAAAACCCGCTTCCTACCAGATACAATTCGTCGCCTTCTCTTTTGATTTCCACCTCTAGAAAGTTCATTGGAGGGCTACCGATAAATCCAGCAACAAAAATATTCGCTGGATGATCATAGGTCTCGATCGGGGAGGCATTTTGTTGGACAACCCCGTCTTTCATCACAATGATCCGCGTCCCCATGGTCATCGCTTCCACTTGATCGTGAGTCACATATAAAACCGTCGCCCGTAGCTTTTGGTGAAGTTTTGACAATTCAGCCCGCGTCTGGACCCTCAATTTTGCATCGAGATTGGAAAGCGGTTCGTCAAAGAGAAACACCTTTGGTTTCCTCACTATCGCTCTTCCCAGTGCAACGCGCTGCCTCTGTCCCCCTGAAAGAGCACTCGGCTGACGATCGAGATAACTTTCCAAACCGAGAATCGCCGCAACCTCTTTCACCCGTCTTTCGATCTCCACCTTGGGAACCCCTCTTAACTTAAGTCCAAAAGCCATGTTTTCTCGAACTGTCAAATGTGGATACAAGGCATAGTTCTGGAAAACCATCGCGATGTTACGATTCTTTGGAGGGACATCATTCATTCGCTCACCGTCAATCAACAAATCTCCGCTCGAAATCTCCTCCAAACCCGCCACCATTCTCAACGTTGTGGTTTTTCCACACCCTGATGGCCCGACCAGAACAACAAACTCCTGATCCTTAATTTCGATATTGATATCTTTGACAGCCACAACGCCCCCCGGATAAACCTTCCGTATGTTCTTTAAAACTACATCCGCCATCCTTCTTTCCCTCCCTCACCGTATCTTGAGACCATTCGATACCGCAGCCCGAATCTTCTTTGTTTTAGACCTCCAGCGAGAACGTCCTCCCGGGTTCCTGCCTCTTATCCTTTCAATTATATACACTGATGCCGTCCTCCCACCCGGGGAAATCGGGGAAGAAGGGCGGCTCCAGAGAAAGCACCGGATAATGAACACCTCTGATCTCTTTGAATAACACCATTATCGCGGCCCCGCAATGAATGTTTACAAACGGCCGCGGAGACGGGGGAATTCCAAGTAAATATTTCAAGGCTTCCCCAATCGACCCTCCGTGACCGAAGAACAAAAGCGTACCTTCCGGAGTGCCCTCAAATACAAACCCCCCGTATCTCTCACAGATTCCATATTCCCTCAGAAGCCTCCGCATCCCATTACGAACCCTCTCGGCAAACCCGAGACAGCTTTCCCACCCTTCCGGGTTTTCCCAAGTCTCTTCCATATACCGTTTTTCTTCCGGAAGATCCTCATGCACATCCCCCATCGAAAATTCCCTGAACCACTCCAAGATTTTTATTGCCATTCCCTTCCGCCGAGCAAGTTCATACCCCGTTTGGTAGGCCCGGCCATAGGGAGACGAATAAATGGCCCGGAACGAAAAGCGCTCCAAATATCGGGTTACCATCCGGGCTTGTTGGATACCAAGGTCCGTCAGGTATCCCTCAGGAGGAATTTCGACCTCGGAGTGAGGGCGGGGATGATCCCCCATCTCACCATGCCGCACGAACATTAATTTCAATGAACCCTCTCCTTTTCCTAACTTATAACGCTGTAAATACAAAAATTCTAACACAATTAGGCTTGCGCGAAAAGAAATTTCTCGTTAAGTGTAGATACGTCAGAATCGTTCTTGTCTGTAACTCCGTTTTTGGAAAGGTTTAGCACCAGGTGTTAAAAGTTTATTTTTATCTTCACACCCATTGGGATCGCGAATGGCACAAGACGTTTCGCGAATTCCAATCGGAACTCATCAAAACCTTCGACGGAGTCCTCGACGCTCTCGCCGAGGATACGATCCATTCGTTTTACTTCGATGGGCAAACCATTGTCCTCCGGGATTACTTAGATCGTCGCCCCGAAAGAAAAAAGGACATCATCGATTTTTGCCGCTCGCAGCGCCTTTTTTTCGGCCCCTGGACTGTATTGGCCGATGAATTTCTCGTCTCGGGCGAATCCCTCGTTCGCAACCTCCTCTATGGAATCGAAACCGCTAGACAATTCCACGTTAAAGATTTCGTCGGCTACCTTCCGGATTCCTTCGGCCACTCACGCTGGATCCCCACCCTCCTCAAAGGAGTTGGCATCAATTCGTCCATCGTTTGGAGAGGTATTGACCCTCCCCTATCGGCATTTTGGTGGGAAGGGCCGGACGGTTCCACTGTGAAAACCTATCACTTAACAGAGGGCTATTATCATGTCTTTTTTCACGATTCTCATCCTCTGGAGGGGCCGATCACCCCGCAAAAACGCCTTCGCGCCTTCCAAACATGGCTCTCCTCGGTGAAAAAACGCTCTGGTGTTCCGAAACTACTTTTACCTATAGGGGCTGATCATCATCCTCTTCCAAATCGTCTAAAATCCAAACTCCGGTTTCTTTGTTCGCACTTAAAAAATATCAAATTTGTTCCAAGCACTCCGATCGACTTCCTTGACCGCCTTCCAGACGACCTCCCAAAATTGACGGGCGAGTTTCGCGATACAGGCCGGATTTTTCTCCTTCCGGGCGTCTATTCCTCTAGACTCTATCTCAAAAAAGAAAACGCTGAACACCAATGGACATTGGCGCGAATCCTTGATCCGTTGTTGGCCCTTTCATCAGCAAACCAACCGTCCTCCACCCTTTCAAGTTCGAAGATGCTCTGGAACCTCCTCTTGGAAAACCATCCTCACGACTCGATCTGCGGCTGTTCCATTGATGCCGTTCACCGAGATATGCTGAAACGCTATCGTGCCCTCCGCCGCGGAATTACCGCTTCCTTTCGCAAAATCTTTTCTTCCGTACCCAAAGGCCAAAAGAACGCTTTTGTTTTTAATGCAACTTTGCACCCCTTCCGTGGTGTCGTTCACGATCCAACCGACGACGCCTTTCACTTCTTCCCTTCCATACCTCCTTTGACGACCGTGCCGCTTTCTCACTCTACCCGGCCACCTAAAGGAATCGCCGTCCGCGCAGAAAACAACGTGATAAAAAACGGACGTTTGGTCATTACAATATCAAAAAAAGGCCGCGTGACCGTCCGAGACTTGAAAACAAATAATTCGTTTCGAAACCTTTTCTTTTTTCAAGATGAGGCCGACAAGGGCGACGAATACAACTTCTGTCCCTTGGAGAAGGATCGGCCACTCTCTCCGAAATTCCTGGATTGGTCCCTTGAAATTCTCACGCCTGAAATCGCGCGAATTAAATTCTTCCATTTTCTTTCGGTTCCAACCGCTCTTCACCCCGATGAAAAGACACGTTCCCCCTACACAATCCCCACCCGATTTTCCACTACAATGGAAATCCGGGCGGGAGATCCTCTGCTTCGCTTCCGAACACAGTGGATAAACGAGGCTTGCGACCATCGTTTCCAAGTCCGTTTTTCGACAAAAAGGATATCGAGGATTTTCGCTGAAGACCATTTTGGTGTTGTAGAAAGAACCCCCCCCTCCCTCCACGAGTTACGGCGGCCGGTTTCCTTACGCCATGAGGCGCCCTCTTCAACAGCGCCCATGCAACGTTTCGTTACCGATCGCCATATCGTCCTCTTCGGCCTCGGACTCCCTGAATACGATGCACACCTTTCCCAGCCAAGTCTTGGAATAACCTTGCTCCGCTCCACCGGATGGCTTTCCCGCGGCAATATTCCAAATCGAAGAAACGAGGCCGGTCCCTTCATACGAACCGGAGAATCTCAGTGCATCGGAAAAATATCCGTTGAATATGGTTGGTCTCCGTTCGAAACTTTCGAAGAATGCTTTCTTCGGGCAGATCTCTTTATGAACTCCGTCCGACTGATCCCCTTTGGGCCGCTTCCCCAAGCACCTTTCTCTCTGTCCAACCCTGCGATTCAATTATCAACCTTGAAAATTTCAGAAGATAAAAAGGCCATTATTGTACGTTTGTACAATACCTCCAAAAGAACAGTGCGGCCTCGCTTCCGACTTTGTCCCTCTTTTCGACACGTTTACCTGTCCAACCTCCTAGAGGAACCGCTCTCTATCGTTACCTCCTCTTCTCTTACCTTCCAACCCAACGAGATAAAAACCCTTCGTATCGTTGCCGATTGACCTCCTCGGCCGGCCGCTGATTATTCTTCCATAACTCGTAGACTCGGCCTCTCTGTCTTGCCCTCTCTCTTCTTAACGACACGTGCGGGATTTCCTACGGCGATACAGTAGGGCGGAATGTTTTTTGTCACCACCGAACCAGCGCCTACAACAGCCCCTTCTCCGATCGTGACACCGGGCATTATCGAGGTGTTAAGGCCCACCCAGGCTCCGTCACAAATTGTTACAGGTTCGAATGTCGTCCCCTGATCGTATATGGGAACGTCTAACCGGTCAAAATTGTGATTGATAGTCGCAATCACTGTATGGCCGGCAATCAGAACTTTCTTTCCAATGACAAGACCACCGTTTCCATAAAAAAGACAATTCGGGCCAACCCACGCATTGTCATCGAGAACTATCGTTCCCCGCGTGGCTGTTAATATCGTGTTTTCTCGAATCACCACCCTGTCCCCTAAAACAATACCGCGGTCCTTCTCCGTCCGTGCCTCCAATATGACCTTCTCCGCCAAAAAACACTCACTTCCTATAAAGATCTTCTCCGGAACTTTTATGACCGTGTCGATATCGATGAAGGTATCAGCCCCCAATGCCCCCAAACGCCTTCGATGCAACCCTGTTTTGATCTTTCTCAGCGCGGAATCAAATTTTGGAAATTCTTTTATGAAAGCTCCCATTTTCCACCTCATTGTTGTATTCAAGTTTAGCCCCAATGTCAGGAACTTAAGCCATTCCGGGTGATTGCAAGAAGCGCAGCGACGAAGCAAATCCCAATATTTTGAGGCGATTGCTTCGTTACGCACGCATTGACTAGATCGTTAAACTCCCGGCATTGAGTTTAGTCCCCTCGGGACCTTAATTGGATTTTTCTTCGATTCTTCAAACACTCATTTGCCGACTCTTCTAAACTCATATTGAATCTCTATCATCGCGCGAAGCAAAGGAGATACTTCATCTTCATCAAAATAAATCTCCACCTCTGGACGAAAGCCACTTCCTCCGTATTGTTCGGCTTTCGACGTGTCATTCGATCCTTCCTCCTGGAACACCCCCGTGTCTTCCAGAACCTTGTCCGTCTCATCTTCAAAAAACACATCGTACTGCGCCAAGAATTCGTCTTCTTTCGCTGATCGTCCTGTCGGAGCTTCACTTCCTTTCGTTCCGTTCTCGGAAAGGGTCTCCTTTTTTTCTTCTGTCGGCTTTCTCCCATCCACGAAAATCCAGCGACCTTCCTGTGCACGGGCCGGAACCGGAAGAAAAACCGTCTGAAGGATTTGCATTGCGATCTTTAGGATATCTCTCCCCCTCTCGACCGGTTTACTAATGCTTGTTCTTCTCTTACCTCCTGCATCACTCTTTTCCTTATCCAGTGGAAAATCCGCATAACGAAACTGGGCATTGATTTTTGCCGAAGATGCGAGAACCCGTCCCAACCGGTAATCAAATTTTGATCGGGAGACTCCGGAAATGCCGCCCCGCAGATAAAAGACGATGCCATCGCTTGAAGTAAAACCGAGGCCTTCCCTCGTTGCAATCCTTTTCTCATACTCCCCTTTTATATCCACGGTCTTCTTTCTGATCTCGATATTTTCTACATGATATCGTCCCGGCAACGATACCTCTTCCTCCAAAAAAGGAATTATTACCGGGACGCTTTTTTTCCATCTTTCCCCCTCCCGCAAACTCCGAAACCACCTCCATTTCCTCTTCTTTTCTTGAGATAAGGGAGGCTCCAGAAAATCCGGGACAAACGTCCTTTCAAATAAGGATGCAAGATCTTTTTCCTCCTTAACGCCTTTTCCCCTTCGAGAAACCATTTTTCGCAGCGTAGAAAATGAATTTCTTTTGCAGACTATTTTAGTAGCAGGCAACCGAAAAACCCCACCCTCTCCCTCCGAATTAAGAAACGAAAGTTTTCCCCCAGAAAAAGAGTACTCCACTTGAGCCACACCCGACTTTTTCCCGATGCTCTTTACGTATTCCTTTAATTCTCCTCGTAGGGTCCAATCGACACTTTGAAGAATAGAGTCGCCTTCTGACGTCCTGCATACAACGTGGATCATCATGCGATACTTCGCTCTTTCACCTCTTTTATTAAGATACCTTAACTCTCCTGGCGCTTTGTTGCAGATAAATTGCATTCCTAATACGACCACTGTGGAAATGACGACACCCGCGATCGGATAAAAAATGCGTTTCGAACGAATCATCGAATCCTCAACCGCTTATGCTCCTGCATCTTCTTTTCAAGTCTCCGTAATGTCTTCCTATCCCCTTTTTGTTGCGCTTCCATTCGTTCGATCTCCATCATCTTCGTTTCAATTTCATACGCCGTTCTTTCTCTTTCTCCTTCAATCTTCCGTATTTCACAAGGAAACCCGTCGAGTTTTTCACAATACTGCCGCTCTTCTCCCAAAATCGCTAGAAGCACTTGCAGATGTCTCAATTCGCCTCTTAACCTGTTGATTTTTTCTTCGGACGTTAATTGTTTCAATCGTGATCGCCGAATATCCTTCGGGAGTACCCGATTTCGCTCCACGAGCTTTTTCATATTTCTGTAATAAAGGTCGTCCACGAGAAGATCGACGCTCCAGTCGATCTCCTCCTTTTCCCGCAGCAGCTTTAGATGCCTTAGAGCCACTCCAATCTGCTTTTCCCGATTCACCCTTCCGAAATCGCCCTTTAACAAGGCAATCTGCTCCTCCAAAGCACCCGCCCGAACGCCGTCCGAAAAACACCTTTCGCCAAATTCGAAAACGATCTCTTCTTCCTGATTAAAAGAAATTTCTCTCATCGCGGCTTCCAACTTGAGAAAAGTTTCTTTTCGCTTTCGAATCTCTTTTTCCAAATTCTTCTCCTTTTTTTCATTCTGCGCTAACAGACTCCTCTCCCTTTGGAGTTCTAATTCGGCCGTTTCCCACAAATAGTCCAACTCCTCAACCATCTCCCCCCACTTTTTCTTTGCTTTTCCTCCCATCACTTGGTAAATCCTTGTCGCGGAATCCCAAAACTCCTCTCGAAGTGCCCGCCTCTCTTTCCGCAATTTCCTTATCTTCAGATAATCCGCGTTCTTCTTTATTCTTTTTCGGTGGATTATTACCTCCTCTCTCCACTTTCTACGTACTTTCGCATCTGTCTCGAGGCCCCTCAAAAGAATCTCAAGAACTCCCTTTTGAAAGACCAATTCCTTCTTGAATTCCTCCGGATACCGATCCCTTCGCGAAACTTCTTTTATCCTCGCCTCCCATCGTTCCAATTTCTCCACTGTGGTTCCGGCCAACGCATCCGCACGAATCGACAGAAAAAAAAGAAGAACACTGATGAGAGCACCTGTTCTCAAGTTTCCCAAAACAAATAGCGCCATCGCCCGGTCCGCTGTCTACCTATCGCCCCCGCCATTTTCCTTTTACTGTTTCCCCGTAGGATAACGCCCCCGGATGAGCCGGAAGGTTTCCCGAAAATGTCGCCTCATTTCCAACGAGATCACGGGCGACAATCTCAACATAAAGTTGAGGCGATCCCGTTTTCCGAGGAATATGATACCGATAAACATACTCCCGTTTCTTTGAATCATAATTCTCAAAAGAGGCACGCCGTCCTGAAACGATTACAGAAGGCGGTTCGACAAGCGTTTCATTCACACGAAATATGATCTTGATCCAACTTCCCAACAGAGGTTTCCCTACTAGGTGAACATCCGATATCACCGGGGGGTCTTTTTCAAAACGATAAATGACCTTTCGAACCAACGAAGTTTTGTTCCCTGCTAGATCCTGAATTTTAATAACTACCGGTATGGCACCTTCGCGTTCCTCCCGGCCGGGCCGGTAAGAAAACCCAAAAAGGAATGGTGCCGCCGAGGTTTTCGGGTCAAAACGCGCCGGATTTCCCCCTACGTAAACCTCGGGATTTTTTCCTAATGGTTCATCCACTTCGAAAAGAATCTCAATCTCCTTGTTTTTTTCCGGTTGCCCGGGGTACACCACAACACTTTTCGGTTCAACTTTAATTTTCCTGACAATCGGCGGCTTTGTTTCCCGAACCAACCTTATCTTTCCTATACGCTCTCGGCCGAAATTCCCGGCCAAATCCCGTCCCGCCGCAATTACGTCCAGAAAATCTCGCGTATCCGCTGATTCAATCCCCACCCGATAGGTATATCTAAGTCCGGAACGCGTTACAAATTGTGCCGGTTTACCTCCAACCGTTACTTCCGGATCCCCCCTCAACTCTTCGCTGGCCTCAAACTTTAATAGAATGATTCTCGTTTTCTTTTTTGGATCCCCAGGATACAGCATCACCTCCGCTTTCGGAAGAACCCGCAAATCCCGAAAAGCGGGCGGCTCGTTCTCCAATACAAACTCTATTTCATCCGAGACCTCTGTACTATTGCCTGCCAAGTCCGTGACTACAATTCTCACCGGCCGCACTCCCGTCTCTGAAGAATGTCTTCCGAGAACAAATTTGTACAGATATATTCCTCCTTCCTCCTTGATCTTGCGCGCCAAATGACCTCCCACCGTGACAAGAGGATCCCCTTTCAACTTCTCCGACACCTTAAACCGTATTATCGCCTCTGCTCTTTTCTTTCTGTTCCCGGGATAAATCACCACCTCCCTTGGTTCCACTGTGATCTCTGTAATCTCAGGCGCTTCGGTCTCCGCCCTCAAAGGGACGCGAATCGTCGTTTCCGAATGGTTCCCCCATTCGTCCACCGCTTCGATTCTGATATTTAATTCTTCTTCATCCGTCTTTTTCGTTTTGAAGGCGTACTCATACTCATAATGCCGCCCCTCATGTCTGCGTATTTCGCCTCGTTTCTTTCCGAAATATACGTGTGGCTCTTCGGCCAAATCTTCAGTAAAATCAACGCCGAGAAGCAGCCGCGATGCTTTGCCGCCGGGGTAGTAAACGAGACACTTCGGTTTAAGATGAATCTCCCTTGCCACCGGCGGGATATGATCGCCGATTATTCGAATGGTATCGCTCGCCTCGCCGAGGTTTCCAACCTTATCGATCCCTCGAACCTTAATCGGCACCCGACCTATTTCTGAAACTTCCGAAGGACGATATTGAAACGTAAAGGAATGTATTCTCGTGTCCCAATACGTCAGGTTCGCTGTGTGACCATTGATAAGGAGTACCGGAGGTCTCCGCAAAGCCTCATTCGAAACAACATTCACCTCAAGTGTTTCTCCCAGGGCAACCGTGGCCGGAACCACCGATTTAAACTGAAGATTGGGTGGGGTCTTTTCAAAGACGATATCGACCCCCGTGGTCGTCCTCCCTACATTCCCGTCGAGATCTATTCCTTCAATTTCCAAACGGTATCTGCCCTCCCGCGGAGCCATCGGAACCTGAAACTTATAGCGATACGACCGCGGCCCCGCTTTTTCCAAAACAAGATCCTTCCCCCCCACACGGACTTTCGGCTCTTCTTTCAATGTTTTGTTGACTCGAAAAGAGATTTCCATTTCTTCTCCCATCACCCCGGGACGAGGGCTTTGTTTTATGTTTGTAAACTCTGGTGGAAACCTCTCTAAATACGCGGAAAAAGGAATTTGTATCGAATTTTCATTTCCCGCCTTGTCCTCGACCCTGATCATAACTTCATTCCTTCCTTGCGGGAAATTCACCCCGGGGGAAAATGCGTAGGAAAAGGATTTCCCGTCTGCTTCCATTTTTCTCGCTTTTCTCCCCGCCACAAGAACCATCGGATCAGCCCGCAATTCTTTATCGACACGAAATGTCACACGAAGCGTATCGCCGGCAAAATCAGGATCCCGCGATATCGTTAATTCCTCCGGTTCTACGAACGCCTCCACAAACTGAACAGGCTTTTCGTCAACAAATTCATGTTCCCGCTTTTTTCGAAGGGCTTCTTTCGTGTTGTCATTTTCGTAAGGAGACGGTAATATCGTCGGCGTAATAAAAAGAACTAACTCTCTTTTTACCTGGGTTTTCGTCTTTCTCGAAAAAAGCCGTCCGAGAAGGGGAATATCCATCAAAATCGGAACCCCCGTCTTATCCTCATCAATGGTTTTCCGATCCAATCCTCCCAATATCACCGTATTGCCCGATTTAACATCTAAATTGGTTGTCAGATGCTGTTTTAAGATAACTGGCACGTTAACATCCGATCTCACGCTCGGACCGGGACGATCATTGGTCAAATCAATTCGCATATTCACAATGTGATCCGGGTTGATCGTTGGAGTTACCTCCAGGCTCAGAACAGCATCCTCAAACGTAATATTCTCCGTCGCCGCACCTCCCGTTGTCGTTGATGTCACGAAAGGAATCTTCGAGCCTACTTCGATCAAAGCCTGTTCGTTGTTGATCACGTTGATCTTCGGAGATGCCAGAATATCCGCCTTCGAAATGACCTTCGAAGCCAATAACCGCGCCGTCAACACCTTTATCAGGTCCTTATGCCCGAACAAATCGACATTGTGAAGCTGGACCTGAGACACGAACGCCCCTTGTCGATTTCCAACAACGGACCCGGGAGTGTGAGATACGGGTACTGCATCGTTGTTCGCCCCCAGAATCAGGTTGCCGTTCATATCTCTCTGGTATTCAACAAATTGGGGATTATCAACCGTAATATCCGTAATAAGATTTGTTCCCACGGCAAAATTCGACCCCATGGGATTCATCGAATTAAAAACCGCCTGCCAATCAATCCCGAATTCATTGTCCCCTGACAACTGCAAATCCAAGATGGTCGCCTCAATAGACACCTGCAACGGAGGTTGATCCGCATCGTTGAGAAACTCGACGACTTGATCGGCGTTTTCTTCGGTTTCACGGACAAAGATTCTATTCGTCCTCTCATTAAATGTCACCTGCGCATCGGATGATAAAATATCCCGCAACTCATCAACCAAATCTTCTGCTTTCGAAAAATTTAGTTGTTTCTTTATTGTTACATACCGAACTTTCTCAATATCATATGTTTTCAACGCGTAGAGAATCTTGTCCACATGCGATTTCTTGTCCTCGATTTCCAACGTCCCCTCTTCCTCGTCCGCATAAATGTTTCCATCTGGGCTAAGATATTTTCGAACGCGTTTTTCGAGAAAACCGACACTCTTGTATTGGGCCTTGTAAATCTGCGTAACAAACTCGTCCGCCCTTCCTTTTTTTTCGCCCTGACCCGGCCGCTTTTCCCTCTCCCCCTCTTCTCTTGTGTCATACCGGGAAATGACGTTTTCTATTTCCGCGATCTTTTCTTTCGTATCCGTTATTATTACAAGGTTGAAATCTTTGTCGATGACAACCTTTCCTCTTCCCGGCGTCAACAAATTTTTTACAATGTTTTTATACTTCTCCGCGGGCTTCTTTACCTCGATAATCTTCGTAACCAGATCACGTTTCTTGCTCCCGGTTTTCCCTTCCCTCGAACGCTTTCCCTTCTGTATCCAGATTACCCCGTCCTTTTCCACGGCCTCATATCCCCGCGGTGTCAAAATGAGCTTTAACGCCGTCTTCAAATCCTTGTCGCGAAAGTTCACCTCCGTTTTTCCCCCAACCTCGGGCATAATGACGTATTCTGGTTTTTTGGTCAGCTGCTCAAAAGCCAACTGAACCGCTTCCCGTACATCACCACTAAACTCCAACGATATTCTCCCTGAAGTCGCCTCTTCCGACGTACCGGCTTTCTCTTTCCGCCCTTCTTCTCGAAATAAATGGTAAACCCCGCTCTCATCCACACGAAAAGAAAAGCCGATCTTCTCGAGAACCGCGGATAAGGCTTCGTCGAAATCCGAGTTTTCCACATGAATCGTGCTTTTCTGCTGGGGAAGAGGCTCCTCTGCCACAAACCGTTTCCCCTCGGCACCAAACAAATTCGTAACAATCTCCTCAACTGATGCGTCTTCAAAATCCATATTCACCCTGGCCGAAGCCGCAAGCACCGTCATCCCGAAAGCTAAGAGGAGAATCCCACATTTCATAATATCAACGGCACCCCGTTTTTGATGAAATTGTCCGCCTTTTCCCGTCTTCACAGAGTCACCGTTCCTCTCCGCTCCTCTCTCACCGTTTTCGAGACCGTAGGAGTGTGAAATTATATTCCGTTTTCTTGTCCAAATAAAGTGTTAAAACGATGTATTCTTTCTTTATTTCCTTTACATAGACCCTATGCTGCGTTCCCACCTCCCGACCGACAATCTGTCCTTTTCCCCAAAACGCTCTCTTCCTCCGACTACCGCCCTCTTTTGAATCCGCAGATACATCGCCCCGCGGAAGAAGAACCATCGCCTTACCACCGACAATATTTCCTGTATATACCACGTTTTTAAAAATCGCCGGTAATTTCGGTTTTGATTCGTACGTGAATACAATCCGCCGACCTGTTTTTCTATCGATCATTGACGCCGGCCGTCCTTCGGGCAACGACCGCTTGGCACCATCCGGCCCAATGAAAGTTTTCTCCCCTGCTTTCACCATTACATAATATGGACTTTCATCCTCAAATATAACCCGAATCGGTTGTCCGTTTTTCGAGCGATACTCCTTTTCTATCGGCGGTGGAACCCCTAACGACAACTCCGGTTCCGGGGACACTCGGACGGGGGATCCATCCGAAGCCTTGACCTCCTTTGTTGTTAGTGGAACCCGCAAAACCAAACGGGAATTCTCAATCTCTTCGAGGTCGACGAAAGGAGAACGGATCGGGCTCATCACAATGCGAAACCGCTCGTCTTCAAACAACCACTTTGCTTCTGCCGAAGGGAGTGTCTTTTTTAATTCCCTGTCGGAATTCTTCCGTCGTTTCCCTCCATCCACAGCCCCTACCGAAAACTCCAGGTGAATCTTCAAATCAAAACCGCCGGACCGAGGAAGAACCTCAAGGGCACTCACTCGTAACACCTTCCCCCCTCTTTCCAACATCTCCAACGTTTTTCCCAAGGCGTTATAATTTCCGACCATGTCCAATGCAACCGGATACTCCCAAAGACCCTTCGTCCCACTGGGATAGGCCTGCCCAACAACTATTTGAATATCCCGCGAGTGACAGGCATCCCCAAAAGCCGCATTCAATTCTGTTGCGAGCCGCTCCAAATCCTCCTTGACCGTTTCGGGGTTTCCCGGAGCATAGAAATGCGTTTTCAAAACTTCCAACTGTTTGAATAATTCTCTTCTTTCCTTTTCAATCTCTTTTCCATTCAATATTTCATCACGGTTTTTCTCGACGCGATTTTTCAAAGTACTGTTCGTATTTATTAAAACATTGATTCGTTTAACATTATGAAACGTCAGGAATAAGGCAACCCCTGTCAGCACTCCCAGCGCGAGAATCCATTTGTCCGTTACCGGAGGCGCCTTCATTTCCGAATTCCGCACCAAATTTCGAAACGGAAAACTTTTCCGTCCGAACTCCGCTTGTTTTTTCGTATTTGAACGTTTTCAAGTCGTTCGAATCCCTTAAGAGATTTCTCTAATTTCTTTGAGGCGTTTTTCAAATATGAACTCCCTCGAATTTTCAAAACCCCGTCCCTTCCATACGAAACACTCTCCAACCACGTCTTTCGCGGCAATATATCCCTCAAATTTGAAAGAAACTCCGCCCAAGAAAAATTCCACAGCCTCAAATTTTCCGCCGCTTCCAGGAGCTTATACTTTTCCTCCAGTTCACTTTTTCTTCTCATTACTGCTTCAACTTTACTTCTATCTTTTCGAAGATCCTCTCTTAACGCCTCCCTTTTTTCCTCCTGTACCATCATCGCCGCTTGGCTTATAAGAAAAACACCGAACGCGATCCCACATACCCATTGCATCCTCTTGCGATACCTTCCCCGACGCCGAGCACCGTAAATCAAATCGATGGCCTCTTCCGGCAGAAAATTCAGCGCCGGCACGTCCGCTCTCGCCAGGCCGAGAAGCGCCCCGTAACACGAAGAATACTTTTCTGAATCATCGTCTCCCAGGCCATCGATTTGAGGACGGTCCGTCAAACATCTCAATGTTTCCGCAATTCGGTTCTCTTGAGCCGGCGTCACCCCTAAAACCATAACATTCTCGAGCAGCGTTTCGGCTCTTTGGGCGTTTGGCAACGCCAGCGTGATCTCGTGTAAGACTTTCTCCCAAAACCCCTCTTCTTTACCGTGGGCAATCAAAGACTCCACATAAAAATACCTTCGGATTACTCCCTCCTGAATGAGAACACCCCGCGCAGCCCGATCGCTGATGTCGACAACCATTCCGTTTGAAAAATGCGCCGCGCCGACCGCTCCCAGAGTGGTTCCCCGGATATCCAGCCGGACCAGGTCACAGCCCAATCCCGAAAGACTCGGCAATAATCCATCGAATACTGAAAAATCCGACCGCGGTACGGCTGCTGCAACGGTATCGCGCCCTTCCCGAACATCCGCCGCCAAAAGCCGGGCGGGAATACCCACACGCGTATCTACTTTCGAGAATGCCAAGGCGTCCTTCAATACCGCCGCGCAACGTTCACTAACTTTGGAGGCCGAGACCAAATCTTCCGGCCTCAACACCACAGAACAATAAAAGGCGTTCGGCCCCGGCACCACGACGACCAACTCTTCAACATCTTGAAACATTCCGGTCGCTTTCCATTTTTCCAAAACCTCGTTGTACCAAGCGATTCCCGCCGTGTCCCCCCCCTCAGCGCCTCTTTTTTCATCAGCGGAAATCATCTCCCCTTTTTCTTTCACGGTAACCTTTTTCTTCCCGACCCACCCTTTGAGATACCGAAGGGCACGCGAATCAATTTCAATTGCAGCGGCACGCACCATTTATCGTTCCCTTCTCTTCCCTTTCTTTCATTCTCCCCTTCTTTCCCTCCCCATGACTTTTCCGTTCTCTAAGAATTCAATGTTCCAAGACCAACGACGAAGCTGGCCTCCTCTTCCGAATCCAGGATCCTCCCCCCTACACGCCTTCGATACACGATCGACACTCGCATCGTCCTTGCTTGGTTCAGCTCATAGATACCAAGGCTCGATAAATCTTCGTTTCTTTCATTAAGGGGTATCCCCAGAGAATCAAAAAACGTAAACGACATCGAAACAGGAAGAATATAGGCCTCTTTTTCCCGGGGTGAAATACCGTTAAAAAAAGTTTCCCAGTCACCTTGTTCCACGAGTTCCCGATGTTCCGCCTTTGAAATTTCCCCATCGACCACTTCAATCTTTCCTAAATCGTCGGGAAAGCCATCGTCGTCGAAGACGTCGACACCCGTTTTAGGATCCTCATCTTCATCGGCGTTATCGACATCCAGAAAAGCCCCCTCCGCATCTTTTCGATATTCATCGGCCGATACTCCGTCCGGGCCGTCATTGTCTTTGTTGATCGCCAACTGATCCGTCCAACGATACCGACTTCTTCTCACTTGTAACTCAAGAAATCGCTCGGCCTGACTTGATGAATATGGGCTCTTGACCTCAACCAAACGAAAAGCCGCAAGGCGGCCTTCCACCACTTTATCGCCGGTGGGAAGCACGGAAATAATTTTGTCCAGAAAAAAATCACCTGTGAATATTTGGCCGTTTCCTGTCGGAAGAAGACGCGATATCCCAAGCATCTCATTCGTCATTTTCCGGGCGAAAAACGTGATATCCTGGTTGGCAAACATCTTCGACCTTTGTTCTTCCGAAGTGAATATCATTCCATTATACGCTTCGGAAATAGCCAAAGTCACGATTCCCAAAATTAACAAAACGGCCACCAGTTCAATGATTGTGAACCCTTCCCTCTTCCTTCGAGCGATCATTTCCATTTTCGAAAACCTAACCTGCCAATAACGTGCTGATCTGAACGGAGTCCGCCTCTCCATCCTCCAAAGGATCTATTCCCGCGCTCCTGTCGTTCCAATAGACCGTCACCCATACCTTGACGAGAGGCGGATGAAAGGAAAGGATCTCTCTCTCTACCGTCCGAGCGAAAACCGCGTCTCTACTAACATGCCGCAACTCTCCGGTCGAACCGGAAGCCGCTTCTGCTTTTTCCTCCTCCGTTTCTACAACAGCAAGACGACGAACATAGTCCTTGGGCTCGATAAACGCCGTTATCAGATCGTCCGCCGACGGAATGAATCCCGGAACATCTTGGTTCGTTTCCGCCGCGTGAATTCTCCTCACGATGGAAAAATGATCCTTAAATGAAATATCCCTGCCGACAACCTTCGGCTTTTCTCCCGTTCCCTTTCCCCCGGAAATTCCGATATACAAGGGATTTGAATAAGAGGCCAACCGCTCCATTTCACTCGACGCCAACCGCAAAGCCGTTGCATGCCGCTCCACTTCGTTCCCGGATTTCGCAGTTGAAAAAAAGACACCAAACACGGCCGAAAGAATAAGGGCCATCAGAAACAGACTGAGAGTCAGCTCGACGATCGTAAAGCCGGAAATTCTCCCCGGGATCCCCCGATTCCCACACCCGTCCCCCGCAACTCTACCGCTTCGTTCAGACACCACCTAGTCCGATCTATTCGCCGTCAATCCCCCTCTCCTTCCTTCGTATTCCCACAACGGCAATACGTCTTCCAAATCTTATTGAACCTCAACGTTGTCATTGGAATCGTCCCAATCATGCCGACGGCTGTCTATGGGAGCCGGAATATCGACTCCCTCTAATGCTTCTTCATCCAGATTCTGCACCTCCTCGTCGGCCGAAGCACTACTCATCTGGAGCGTCGGATCCTCCGGTCCGTCCACCCCATCCGATCCGTAGCTCTCCAGCCGATAACCCGTCGGCTTGTCTTCAGGAACCGGCTCATAATGATAGTCGTTCCCCCAGGGATCTTCGAGGTTCTCCTCCGAAATCAGACCGGCATTGACAAGTTTCGCCAACCCCACGCGATCCGTTCCCGTGGGATAATATTTCTTTTGTAATCGATACGTCTCGAGAGCATTTTGTATATTTCTCAGCGAAGCGCGAGCCGAGGTGATTTTGGCGGCTTCCTCATTCCCTCGAAAACTCAGCGCCGCCACCGCCATCAAAATCCCAATGATCAACAAAACCGCTGTGAGTTCGATTATCGTAAATCCGCCTTGTTTTCTGAAACCCACTCTTTGAATCATGACGACCCTCTCCTTCTCTGCACTCCCTTCCCCCGCCGGAGATACTCTCCTCCAAAACCAACATCCACCGAAAATCCTTCCGGAATCCTTTCCTACCTTATAAAAAGGATTATAAAACCTTTTCATAAAGAAGCAATAAGATTTTTTCTTTGCCGCAACAAAAAGAAACCGCTATCTTTAATGCTGGCAAATTAACTCAATACGCCGTGAAGAAACTGACCGCAGGTATTGTTTAGAAAGTGGAGTGGCAGTGTTGTGACCCAGGTCTTAGAGACATTGGAATCCCTTCTTTTGAAAGAAAATGTTGTTGATGAAAGAACCCTGGTTCTCGCAAAAGAGCAACTGTCATCCCATCCCGACAAGCGTCTGGATGAAGTTCTCGCTGAAATGGAAGCGGTCCCCGCCCAAACTCTTACGATCTTCTTGGCACGCCTCCATGGTCTTCCGCCATATATTCCCGAACGACATCCCACTGACCCGGAGGCTCTGAAGGTTGTTCCAGAATCGGTGTGTTACAGATTTCATTTGCTTCCCATTAACGTCACAGAAAAAACGTTAACCGTGGCGATGGCAAATCCAAACAACCCTGAAGCGCGCGCAGTCCTTCGTTTTCATTCGAAACGAAACCTTGATATCTTGGTCGCGTCGATCCCCGAAATCCAACGCGAGCTCCGAAAAGCGTTCCGCGGCAAAAACAGTATCAATGAGATGATGACCATCGTGGGGGAAAGTGATTTCGAAATCGTGGAGCAGGAAGAAGAGGAAGACATCTCCGTTCTTCAACAAAAATCGAGTGAAGTCCCGACAATTCGTGTCGTCAACCTCATCCTACTCGAGGCCGCTAAAAAAGGGGCCAGTGATATTCATTTAGAACCCTTCGAGCGTGAACTTCGGCTGCGTTACCGCATCGACGGAATCCTCCACGAAATTCAAGCCCCGCCGCTCGCTATGTATCCCGCTATTCTGAGCCGCGTCAAAATAATGGCCGGCCTGGATATCGCTGAAAAACGCCTTCCTCAGGACGGGCGAATTTTGATAAAAGTGGATGGAAATAATATTGATATCCGCGTTTCAATTCTCCCCGATGTCTATGGGGAAAAAATCGTAATGCGTCTCTTAGACATGGAAAGCATCCCTCTCGACCTCCATACTCTCGGTTTTGAAGATCAAGATCTGAAACACCTCTTGGAGGCCCTTAAACGGCCGTACGGGATGGTTCTTGTAACCGGTCCGACCGGAAGCGGTAAAACCACCACTCTTTACGCCGGATTAAATTCGATCAATTCGCCCGAAAAAAACATCACAACTGTGGAAGATCCGGTAGAATATCGGCTCAAAGGCGTCAATGCCGTCGCTGTCAAGAGTGAAATAGGAATGACTTTTGCCGCCGCTCTGCGTTCCATCCTCCGCCAGGATCCCGACATCGTCATGATCGGCGAAATCCGCGACTTGGAAACGGCCGAAATCGCGATTCGCGCCGCCCTCACCGGGCATCTGGTTCTCAGCACGCTCCATACCAATGACTCGACGAGCGCTATGACGCGGTTGATCGATATGGGGGTTGAGCCCTTTTTGATAACCTCCTCGGTTCATCTAACAGAAGCCCAGCGGCTTGTACGGAAAATCTGCCCCTGTTGCAGAACTTCCTATCCTGCTGAACGAAATGGGCTGGAGCAGCTGGGGCTCCGCAATATCCCCGATGACCCTTTTGTTCTCTATCGCGGTGCAGGCTGCGATGAATGTCTGGGGACCGGATACCGGGGCCGGACGACCATTTATGAACTCCTGAAACCGAACGACGAAATTCGAAAAATGGTCTTGGAAAAACGGTCTCCCCACGAAATCCGGCGGGTCGCCAAAACCTCTGGAATGCGCACGATGGTGGAATGTGGTTTTGACAAAGCGCTTCAGGGGATAACGACGATGGACGAAGTCCTGCGCGTATCTCTTACGGAATCGGAATAACCAGAACTCCAATGGTTTTCAGGAGACACTCCGCCAACAAAAAAATTATTTTTCGCCAGCGCGTTTCCGATAAAGACCTTTTGATTTTTACGCGAATTCTTCTCACGCTTTTGAAGGCTCGTCTTCCCTTGGATCGGGCGTTATTGATCACCCGCGATCAAACGGAAAACGAATTCTTCAGAGGGATCCTGTCATCCATTCACCATGATGTGACTGCAGGCGTCCCCCTCTCCCAAGCCCTCGCGAAACACCCGAGAACTTTTCGCCCTGTCTACGTCAACTTGGTTCGCGCGGGGGAAACATCCGGACAACTCCCGGAAATGTTGGCGCGGGTTTATGCGTTTCAGGAAAAATCCATTGCTCTAAAATCGAAAATTATTACGGCGTTGGCGTATCCCATTGTTGTTCTCCTCGTAAGTTTCCTGATATTGGGAGCCTTTCTGATCTATTTGGTACCCCGCTTGAAGAGCACCATTTTGAAACACGGAACAGCGCTTCCTCTTCCAACGCGCGTCGTTCTCGGAATCAGCGACTTCCTCACACACAACCTTTTCACGTTTCCGAACAATCTTCTCCTCCTGATCTCTTCCGTGGTATTGATCTATTTGCTCACACGAACCCGGAACATCCCGCAATTCCAAGAGTTTCGCGACCGATTTCTATTGAGAACTCCTATCTGGGGGGCCCTTTTGACGAAGACTCTTACGGCGCGTTTCGCCTCGACCTTGGCGCTTCTTATGGCGAGCGGCGTAAATATCGTCGATGCGCTGGCGGTCGTTAGCCAGGTGTTGGAAAACGTTGTTTTCATGAGGACGGCACAAAGTATCGAATCCGCAATCTCTCAAGGAATTTCTTTCTCCCAAGCGTTATCGGATCAAGAGTTGTTCCCGAAGTTGATGTCGGAACTTTCGGCCGCCGGAGAGGAAACCGGAGAACTTCCGGAAATGCTCGTCCAAGCAGCTGAATTTTTCGAGAGTGAGGTGGACTTAACGCTGAGAATATTCACTGCGGTTCTTGAACCAATCGCAATTGTTTTTATCGTCGCTCTCTTGGGAGGGGTAGTAATTTCTCTCTATCTTCCAATGTTGAAAATCCGCACTGTTTAAATACAAAGACACAGGAGGTTGAACGAAAACCTATGAAAGAAAAGCAGGCCACAACTCTTGGAACCTTCGATGATTCGCGCAAGGAATTTATTATCCATACCCCTGATCTCCCCCATCCGTGGATCAATTACCTGGGGACGGAGGATTTCTACTCTCTGATCTCTCATACCGCGGGAGGTTATTGTTTTTACAAGGATGCCCGGCTTCGTCGAATAACCCGTTACCGCTACAACAATATCCCTCTCGACAACGACGGCCGAACTTTTTTCCTTCATGATGGAACGCGCTTTTGGTCCCCGACCGTCCGTCCTATGCGGATCAAACCCGATTTCTTCGAATGCCGCCATGGGTTGGGTTACACAGTGATCACGACGGAATTGTACGGTCTCCGCGTGGAAACGCTGTTTTTCGTTCCGCTGAAGGCGAATGTCGAAATTCATCATATGACCCTTACAAACTTGTCTTCCTCGCGACGAAATCTCGATCTTTATTCCTTTATTGAATTCTGTCTGTGGAATGCTTTCGACGATATGACCAATTTTCAAAGGAATTTCAGCACCGGAGAAGTCGAGGTGGATCAAAACGCTTCGACCATTTACCATAAAACGGAATTTCGGGAGCGTCGAAACCATTACGCTTTTCACTCGGTCAACGCTCCTCTGGTCGGCTTTGACACCGATCGTAAAGAATTCATTGGAATAAATCGGGGTTTAGAAAGCCCGCAGGTCCTTGAAGATAACGTTTCCCGAAATTCTTTGGCTCATGGCTGGTCCCCGGTTTCCTCTCACCATTTGAGGTTCAGTCTTGAATCGGGAGAAAAACGAGACTTTATTTTTTTGTTGGGGTACGTCGAGGTACCGCCTGACAAAAAATGGAGCTCGAAACGCGGTATTAATAAGGAACCTGCAGAAGCCATAAAAAAGGAGTTCGCCACCAAAGAACAAATCCAGAGATCTTTAGAAACCTTGGGGGAATATTGGGACGAACGACTGTCACGTTTCCGCGCCTCAACAGGAATCCCTGCTCTCGATCGATCGATCAATATCTGGAATCCTTACCAATGCATGACCACATTTAATTTTTCACGATCGGCTTCTTATTTCGAATCCGGAATCGGCAGGGGAATGGGCTTTCGTGATTCCGCGCAGGATATCCTGGGATTCGTCCACATGGAACCCACGCGCACTCGAATCCGCCTTCTTGATCTCGCCTCGACCCAACTTGAAAACGGCCATGCCTATCACCAGTATCAACCCCTCACCCGCATAGGAAACAACGAAATAGGAAGCGGTTTCAACGATGACCCCCTTTGGCTAGTTCTCGCCGCAACATCCTATATCAAGGAAACCGGTGACTTCTCGATCCTTTCCGAACCCGTGCGCTTTGATTGCGGCCGCGGGTCGACAGCGCCGTTTTTCGAACATCTTCGGCGCGCTATCGTCTTCACGATTGATCATAAAGGCCCCCACGGCCTCCCTCTGATCGGCCGCGCCGATTGGAACGATTGTCTCAATCTCAACTGCTTCTCCGAAACCCCCGATGAACCTTTTCAGACGACCGGCCCTTCCGAGGGACCAATCGCGGAATCGCTGATGATCGCCGGTCTTTTCCTCTTTGTCGCCCCCGATTTTATTCAGCTCTGTCGCATCACAGGAAGAAACGAACTGGCGGAATTTCTCGAAAAAGAAACAACAAAATTCAGAACGGCTGTTGAAGAACACGGGTGGGACGGCCAATGGTTCCTCCGCGCCTTTGACGCTACGGGAAAAAGGGTGGGAAGCCATTTGTGTCCTGAAGGAAAAATCTTCATCGAATCCCAGGCCTTTTGTGTCATGGCCGGTGTCGGTTTGAACGACGGCCGCGCTGAAAAAGCCCTCTCCTCAGCCAAAACACACTTGGACACGCCCTTTGGCTCCGTCCTCGTGGAACCCGCTTACACCCGCTATGACAAATCTCTCGGGGAAATCACTTCCTATCCGCCGGGATACAAGGAAAACGGCGGTGTGTTTTGTCATAATAATCCCTGGTTGGGTATCGCGGAAACTATTGTGGGACATGGAAACCGCGCGTTCGATATCTATCAGCGTATTACCCCGACGTTCTTCGACGAGAAACGCCGGCTTCTCCACAAAGTTGAACCCTACGTTTATTGTCAAATGATCTCCGGAAAGGCGGCCGCGCTTCCCGGCGAGGGAAAAAATTCCTGGCTCACCGGAAGCGCTGCCTGGAACTATGTCCTCATCACTCAGAGAATTCTCGGCATTCGGCCTTCTTTCGACGGCCTCGTCGTCGACCCCTGCGTTCCCGCCCACTGGAAGCGTTTCACTGTAGAACGTTTTTTTCGAAACGGTCGTTATAAAATCACCGTCCTCAATCCCGATGGCCTTGAAAAAGGCCGAATTGAGCTGAAAGTCGACGGGCACCCCGTGCCCGGAAATACGATACCGATTGTCACAGACCCAAATAGGCCGTGTTATGTCACCGCACGGATGATTCCTTCCTGATCTCTTCCCCGTTACTCGTCAGCGCTGATACCTAGACAGCTGGGCCGATCAGAAGAACGACCCGTATTTCGTTTTTACTCTTATTGCTCTTCGTGGTCGGGAAGCAAGAGGCCGAAAGCAGCCATCGTATTGGCCAACGACCCCATCGTCCCCTCATTCATCGCTATCGCGATGTGAGCATCCGCATAATGGTACAACGCCGCGAATTTCCGCTCCGTTTTGGGGTAGGCTATCTCGTTCATACGATATCCGGGGTTTTGTTCATTCGGTCCCTGGCATTGGAGGCCCGAAGCCACTTCCCCTTTTAAAAAACCAAAACGGCTGTTGTGGAGCGGAGCCCGAATCGTTCTTTCCCCTAAACCGACTATGTAACTAAGACTCAGAGGATTATCCCCCAATGTATTGTCCGCGGTCCGAACCATCCACTCCCTGTATCTCTCCTCCCCGGTCAGTTTATAGGCCCAATACACCGGATGGAGGAAGTTTTCATACGCTCCAACCCCCCATACAATCGGCGCCTCTGGATGCCGGATGAACTTATAGGCCATCGTTCCCGATTTCTCGATATAATAATCCGCCTCCCGCAGAATAGCATTCCGGATCGTTTCCTGAAGATCGGGATCCACAATATCCTCCGGACAATTGACGTAGGCCCACGCGGCCAGTTCTTGATTATATTTTTTATAGACAGACAGTTTCGCATCCGGCTTTTTCGCCCAGACGGCGACATTAATAAAATCTTCGTTGTATTTTTCTTCCCCTGTCGTATGAAGCAACTGCGCAGCTGCATACGCTTGAGGTGAAATATAAATGTCTGCAAACTGAGGGCCTTTTCTCACATCCGTCGGAGGGTGCGCTTTCGCCCAATCGTAAGCTCGAACCGCCCGATCCAAAAATCCATCCGCTTTCTCCTCCTGCCCGATTTTTCTCCAAATGCGGGCCGCCTGCGCCCACACCCCCGCTAACGTGAAAGAGGCCTGAGCGTCCTTGGCATACGCAAAATCTCCCAGGGGATCAAGTTCCACCGTCTGAATAAAATTCGGGTCACCGTTAGACTCCGTACCGTTAAACACACCACCATCTTCATCCTGCAACGGCTCCCATAAGCGCATCGCCCAATAAGCCTCATCGAGGATATCGGGAATTCCATTGTTGTTCTCTGGAATATTCAGTTGTCCGTCATAAAACTTCCGCGGGGCGATCTCATAGGCATCCATCAATCGTTGTGCTACATCGATATGGGAGCGAGGGTTGTAGTCACCGGCATCATGGTGGCCACCGAAAGCAGCGATTTTGAGTCCCTCCAAGCCTTCCTTTCTCGCCAAACTTCGAATCTCCCGCGGCCTCAACGCCCGCGTGTAGATCCGCACATCGTCCCAGTTCTTCCCCCCCAGTCCTCCTCGCTGTGTCCGGCCGACGTTCATAATGTAAAACCGCGACGCACGGATGTCTCCGCTTCCTTCTCCGTGAGCCATCTCCTGCCCATCGACGTAAATACGATAAGGAATCTTGTCATAAACACCCTGACGCTTTTTCTTTTCCTCTTCCTCTTGCTCGTTTTTCCCTCGGTGATGTCTTGACCCAATCTTCCTTATCCGCGGTCCTTTTTCCTTACGTCTCCTCCTCTTTTTCCCTCCCGAGGAACTGTTCCCCATTCCTTTTTGAGGATCCACGACCAACGCGAAATGGTGCCATTTTCCATCACTCCATCTTCCAACGTTACCTCCGCTTCGATCACCCCCCCCGACCGCCGCGGAAAAGACACCCCAATTTGCTGAAAGCCCCAACTGCGGTTTCGACCAACCCGGCTTTTTCTCGAAAAACCCTACAATAGGTCCCTGGAATTGAAAGAGCCCCTTGTCGCGAAACCACATCGTAATCGTCATACCATCCTTTAAATCGATCTTCTCCGGAGGAATTTCGTCCGTATAGAGCCCCGTCCCTGTATCTTCACCCGTCGGTCCATAAGTATAATTTTCACCGGGCATCAAAGCCGCCTCCCGCTCGTAACCCGAGGCGACGGCCACCGGACGCAAATCATAACCATGACCGCTGTGGTCTTTCATATCCCGGTCGAAAGGATAATAGGCCAGGAGTTTGCGATCCCTATTCAAAGCAATGATTTCCGGGCTGGGTTCCCCCGATTTCACGCGAGAAAAATCAATCATCTTGTCCAACTTTCTAAAATCGTGAGGAAGATATTTTTTCTGAGTAACAGCAATGATCCCCTTTTTGTGACAAGGAATGCGGTACCAGTCCGGAGAATAAGGAGGTGCTAATTCAATGCCGCACCTCTGCTTGAAAACGCCTGACGCAGCGGCGCGAAAGGCCTTCTCGTAGACGGTGTCAGCGATCTCAAAATCCACGCTTCGACCGACGCCGGGCACACTGATAAAATATTCACCGGGCTCCCGAAAATCCGAAAAATCGATTTCATAAACATTTTCACCAGAATGGTCATAATGATAAATGCCCTCATCGAATTCCCCTGATTTGTGGATCAACCTCGTTTGCCCTGTAAAAACAACCTCTCGTGTCCCGCGCTTTACTATGTGAAACTCCGGCGGTCCCGGAAAGAAGAGAGCCGGCGGGACCCTTTCTCCCGCGCCCGCCTTCCGTCCCTCTTGGTCCTTCGCCCCGTTCTTCTTTCCTTCCCCCTCCAACTCACTCCAAAAATTCTCCTCCAAGGCACCGACATCCTTTCCCGCCCCTCCCGTTTCACTGGGTTGTTTCTCCGGAAAAGAACCAAGCCACCTTCCGAGATAAGCGATTTTTACAGGGGAATTCACCAGATAGCCCACCTGATTCACCTTCAATGATCGGGAATACGTCTCTAGATCGTCAAAGACGATCTCGGCCATCCGATTTGACGCCGTAACTTCCTCCGAAACCTCGACTTCGATTTTATCGCCGCTCTTGTAGATGGTCGCCAGTTGGAGAAAGACTTCCTCATAGGGAACCGCCCGGGGCGGCCACCCCACCTGGATGTACGCCTCGATGTTTCGATAAAGACCCAAATTTTGAATTCTCGTCTCTTCCCCATTGATTTTCACGGAATAATTCCGAATCAATTTTCCCTTTTCAAAGGAGAAATCCGGCCCGAAACTCAGCTTGATTATTCCATTCCCAACCGGTTCAATTCCTCTCAACCCCAGAACCGCAAGATCCAGAGTATTATCGTAGGAAAAAGCCTTGATCGGACCCTCGTAAACAAAGGATGCCGCGGTGTGCGCCCCCGTCACCATCGTCTCCCGATGCCCTTGGGCGACGACAAAATACCGTTTCCCCGCCTTCATCGGGTAAGGAATGCTCAACGTTACTTCCGTCCGCATAAACGGCCGAAACAGAGCACCTTCCGCCCCCTTGCTCTCCTTTACTTCATTGACTTTCAAAACTTCAACGGGCTTGACGAATTTCTCATAAGAATAATTTTCGTCCTCGAGAGATACGATGCGATAGGACAAGGGATTTTCAAACGCCCCCGTAATGTCCATTCCCAGAACAACCAGAATCCGATCCGAAGCAACGGGGACGGCTTTTCTCACTCCCAACGATCTCCGAATTTCAATCTTCTGATCCGGAAGATTTTGGAATTCATCGAAGGTTAAGGCATGACCTGAACCGGAAAGCACACATAAAAACACCATAAGGCAAAGGAACACAACCGATCGCTTACTCATAGATCAACCTCCCCTTATTTCGTTTCTCATTTCTCTGCATTTCGGCCGGTCCAAAAACATTCTTTCCACTCCGTGCGGTTACTTATCCCACAGAATCCCTACCGACCACTGTAGATATCGACCATAGCTATTCGATCGCCTATCGAATTCAATCCCGCAATTTTCCGCCACTCCTCAGGCGGAGGATAACCGACATCATTTCGTTTTCAAGGTTTATTTCATTTGTTAACAGGATTTAATTTTCTGATTATCTTCACCAACCGATATTCTTTTTTCTTTGTTCTTTCCCCAACGAAGAATCAATTTGTACGGTTTGTTCGTTTGTAATTCCAAACGGGGTTCTTCCTCGGAAGACGTTCTTTCAAGAGCAACAAGATCCGTTACCACGTCACCGAAGGCAAACCTCCTGCAGCCACAACACTTCGTCTCCGTCAAATTCCAGATGACGGTATTCGCGGGGGCATCGGCCTTCAAACCGATCGCATACTCGATCAAATAACCGATCACAGGAAGCGCTCCCCAGCCGGCGAAATCGGGGCGCGCTTTTTCACCGGGATCTCCCAGTGCCGCTTCCCCGGGAGCAATCTCGTCAGGTTGAAGATATTCCCACACCGTCCCCGTCTTTTGAAAGAGTTCCACCGAAGCGGACCAATGGCTGATCGCGATCTCCCGCGCAAGCCGGTCGTAGCCCTGTTTTTCCAAACCGCGGATGACCATATGGTTCGTAAAAGGAAACACTCCTCCATGAAAATAACTTCCCTTCGGAGTAAACGTTGGCTGATCCGCCGCCAAGGTCGGCACTCGAACCCTCCGATTAAAGCTTTTTGGATCATCAAGATGTTGGACCAGGGCTTTGCATTGTTCTTCAGTAGCCGCCCCGCTCAGCATGGGCCAAAATCCAAATACCGCCTTAAAGGGAATAATCCGAAGTTCCTTGTCGAGATCGTAAAACATCGCCGTTTCTTCATGCCACATAAACCGCTGAACTAATTCGACCGTTTCCTCCACGTCTTTGCGATACCGGTCTGCTCCCGCTTCCTCACCGATTATCCCCCCTATTTCCAACAAGAGCTCCGCCAGGTGGATCATTTGATTCACAACATCCACTCCGTATCCGAGATAGGGATTCCGCGGATGGTTGTCCGCACTGGCCCAATCGGTGACGTAGAATCCACACTCCGCCCGAACATATACCTGGAATGCGTCGTACCACGCTTTTTGTACGGGAAGAATACGGCGCAGGCGTGCCGCATCAGCCGTAATCCGGTATGACTCCATCTCCCCCCAAGCCATGCAAGACGGATCATTCAAGCCGGGAAGAGAGCAAAAAGAAGGTTGGGGATGACTCTTGATCGTCGGCCGTGTGAAATAATATCCTGCGGGGTTATTTTTATGTGGTTCATACAAGGCGACCCAAAGGGGATCTCCTTCGGTATTCTTCCAATAATCCTCCCCGTTCTCGATTCCAATTTCGCGGCAGATTTCGCCGGTCGGATGCTGTTTAACATAAAAGTTATCAAAACTTTCGACCGCCGAGAACAAGCGGTGTCCATATCGACCATAGGCAACCATAAAGGTCGTATCGTGTGCAAAAATAGCATTGGAAAAATCCATATACATATAATTACTGACGAATCCATTTTTTGGCGTCGGCTGCCTCATGTTCCGCAGAGCGATTTTCCACGCTCCCCAATAGGCCTCGACGGCCGCAGGCCACCCTTCGAAAACAGGTTCCGGAAGAATGGATCTTGCTTCTTCCCATTTTGGGAGCGGTTTCCCGTCCCATCGTTTTTTATCGAAATGCATTTTCTTTCTCCTCCTTCCGCAGGATGCGGAGATCTTAATATCAGATTAAAAGCATTCAACCGCAATAATTCTTGAAAGAAGATAAAATAACCACCGCCGAAGGAACGCGGAACTCCGGCGTCACGCCGGCAATTGAAAATTCGTTCCTGCCCAGACACGGCCGCTCGCCCGCACCCTCCCCCGTAACAAAGCCCCCTACCCTGCTCTTCTTAGAATCGCCCCCTTCTCCGAAAAGAGCCCCGTTTCTCGGCGCCGACGAAATTCACATTCATAAAACGGCTCTACCTTCATTGGGGTGCCCATAACTCCGCGATGCCTGCTTCCTGAACGAATCCTCATGGATGAATATGAAAGCGACTCAGATCCGGATACCCCCCTGGAATCTTCGGTTCCCCCATCGGAAGTTGCTGCCCCTTCAGCGGCTTTTCCGGAGCAAGACAGGCGTGAAGGAAGGTATTCGGAGCCATCGTCTCCCAAATTGTAAACTCGTTCTGAAGAACAACCGACCACCCGTCGACAATCTCCCTCATCAAAGGAACCTTGCCGTCATAAAATAGGGGATGCGTCTTTCCAACCACGGGAATCATATAGGGCACCTGCTGGACCAAAGGGGAACCATATATCACGATTCCCGGAGCCGGCCCCATTCCCTTCTTGATGTACTTATAGGAGTCGAGGTGAAGCGGATCGTAAGGTGGTCGATCCCCCAAGCCTGTCGTAAAACACCACCCCGGGGGATTCGCCCCCAAGACGTAATCCGCTATCCGGCTGGCGCCGTCAAAATATTTCTGATCCCGCGTCAATCCATAGGCGTTCAGAAGGAAATCCCCCCAGCGTCCCAGGGCCGTCGACATTCCCCATCCCGCTGAAGAGAGATAGGCCCATTTGCGACGATTGATGACATACAAGGCAATATCCGCCTTCCTCAGAACCGCCTTTCTCAGTAATTCAACTGTCTCCGGATCTTTTCTCCGCGTCTTGTCCAGCAGGTACGAAATGAAATAATGGGTGAAGACCATACCTTTATTCACAACTTTCAAATTGTAATAGGTCCCGTTATACTGAGCCGGCCACTCGCCGTAGGGAGGAGTCCCGTAATACTTTGCGATCTCCCGGAAAACACGATGATACTTCTCTTCCCCCGTAAGAAGATACAGTTGACACGCCGCGTATAGAAGCACCCCTTTCGAAAACTCCAGATCCGTTACGTCACCCGTCTTTTTCTCCAACGTGTACTCGTCCTCGGAAACCTTCGCCTCCGCCTCCTTCTTCTTCTTCAGGACCATCTCGTAAAATCCCCAGGCGCGCTTGGCCCTCTCGGCAAGTTCGTTCGCCTTCTCTTCATTGAAACGTCGGACAAGGCGTGACGCCCACGCGAACAACGCCGCTCCGGCCAATGTCGTGTGGCCGTACCGTTTATATGTGCGGTACTCCAAAGGATCCGCGGCGGCGTTCGCCTCATCCGAACCATAAGCGTACGGGTGACGGTAAGACTCCACCCCCGCCCGAATACCCCCGTCCGCTTCCTGAAGAACCTCCCAGCGCTTTATGGCCCACAAAGCCTCGTCCAGGATGTCGGGGATGCCGTTGTGCCCCTCGGGAATATCCAACTGACCATCGACAAACTTTTCCGGAAAAAGTTCGTAGGCGTTCATCAACCACCCGGGAACCAGCGTATGACTCAATCGTTGATCAAAATCACCGGCGTCATGATGTCCCCCGATACTCTTACGCACCTCCGTTCCTTTTTCCTTGATGAAATCCGGCGGATCGGCGTCGGTAATCGTCATCTTGGTATGACAAATACCCCGCGTCCATTTCGTATATGGTTCCTCAAGAGCAATGCCGCATCTCTGATGATAAAACCCCTTCATATGAACATAAAACGAATGGAAAACATGCTTATCATCAAGACCGAAATCGTAGGACCGTCCGAGTCCGGGAATCGCAATAAAGAATTCCCCCGGTTGCGGACGCACCTTCGACAGATCGATCAAGTAAAACGGCCCACCGACCTCTTGTTCTACATCCGCCTTGTCCTTGCTGTTCGGCGGGGCCACGTGTACCAAATCCACATCCCCCGTCAAAACAACCTTTCCCGTTTTTTCGTTGACCACCTCAAATGTATTCTTCCCCTTGAGACGGTGTCCGCCCAAATCCCCCATCCAAACCGCAACAAAGGCATACTTTTGTGTCGCTTTCGGATTATATCCCACCTGGTTAACCTTTATCGACTCACACAAAACCGTTCGCGATGAAAAGACGATAGTCGTTTCTCCCCCCGGATAGGTAATATGATACGTCTTTCCCTCCTCAAGCATCTGCTTATTCGGCAAGGGAAGATACATGCGATGCATCACGATCACCGGATAGCGCTGGGTTTTCCAATCAACATTCGGCCCCTCAAAAATCGGCGCCGAATACCGGCCGACAACCGGAGGTGCTTCCCCGTTTATCGTGTAGGCATTCGCATCCTGCGGGGGGGGATCATTCATCCCGTTGTCGCGGAATACCAGAACCAGAACGTCATTGTTCGCCGTTTGCACCTGAACCAATTGCCGGTACTTTATTAGAACCCACTTGTCCCCCTTCGCCGGCACACCCGGCGGCGGAGCCTCCTCTTCCTCTTTCGCTTTATTCTGATTCAAACCTTTCTCGAGAGAGTCACCCCGCGAAGAATCCACCTCTTCTCCGTCACCCACCCCTTCTCCCCCTTGCATTTGCTCCTGCTCGCTCTCCGAGACGTCCTTCTTCCAAGGCCGACGAGTCGGCCCGCCAAAGGTCCGCGCTTCGCTTTCCGCGTCCTTCCTTACCTCTCCCTTTATTTCAATGTCATCGAGAAAAAAAATTTGAAAATCCGTCGCCGGGAGAAATTTCAGTCCTTTCACCGAAGAGATGTCCTCTCCCCGCCGTTGAAAAGCAGATATCGGAATGCTTATTTCGACGTATCCCCCCCCCCTCCCCGTTTCCGATCGAAAATCATTCAAATCCAAAACATCACTGTTTTTTCCGGAAAAACTTTCAATCACGATGGATGGAAGCGGCTCCGTACCGAGAGTTTTGATGAAAAATCTTATCGCTTTCGCATGAGAAATGTCACAGGGCTGGAAAAGAATTTCGGGCGGCTCCTCTTTCGTCCCTTGCGCCATAAGACAATTTTCTCCCTGAAAGGCTTCCTCCTTGTTCTCCGCTAATTCCATGCCCTCCAGCACCAATTGGTCCGGCATCTTCTCCCTAAAAATAAAACAATCCGCATAAACGGGAGACCACACCGTGAAGACGACAAAACATATCACCGCTGCGACGATTGCCGGAAATCCTCTCCCCCTTTCTCCAAAAATCCGTTCCGTTCCCGGCCTTTCCCATCTCCCGGACATTCCAAACCCCCTTGACTTTCCCACCCCGTCCTGTTTGTTAAAATCCGATATTCTTTCCATTACAACACCCTTCAACTCCAATTCTGCCGTTTAAGACCCTCACCTAATTTTGGTTGAAATCGCCTTCCACACTTCCTCTGTCTCGAGTCATCACCTCTTTCGTCCTGCAAAATTCATTCCCGAACAGAG
The DNA here is from genome assembly GCA_003697085.1 of Candidatus Hydrogenedentota bacterium. Taxonomy (GTDB): domain Bacteria; phylum UBA8481; class UBA8481; order UBA8481; family J006; genus J006. Next base: position 145,253 of record RFFU01000074.1, on the reverse strand, counting down.
ACAATACCGTTCACACCTTCTTATTTCCTTCTGCACCAATCGCCCTCAGGAAACTCTTTGCCAGAATCATATGTCCGACCGGAAAGGGGTGAATTCTGTCATAAGACACGGCTTGTGTCGGTCGAACGGTTAACAGTTCGTCGAACTCGCGTTGTGTATCAATAAAAAGCGCTCCCGTTTCCTCGGCAACCTCTTTGACGGCGCTCCCATAATCATCCATCATTTTCCGCATCGGTTCTTCTCGATTTTTTTCCAGATAAAAAGGGCTCATCAGGATAATGCCTTTCATCTCTCCTCTTAGCTGTTCCAAAAGGGATAAATAGATCTCCTTGAACTCCTCCCGTGTGTTAAGTTCCTCTTCGGCCCAATCGAATTGCCTCCACACATCGTTGATTCCGATCATCACCGTCAACCAATCCGGCCTCTCATCCAGAACGTCCGTTTTCCAACGTTTTCGAAGATCCGTGATCCGGTCGCCGCTCACACCACGGTTAACCACCTTTATCCGCCTCTCCGGATACAGAACCGCCAACAGGGCATCAACAAACATAACATAACCATTTCCCAATCCCCCATTTCCCCATTCCCGGTCTCGTCCTGCATCCGTAATAGAATCTCCGATGAACAGCAACTTTGTTCCATGTTCCAATAACACTTTTCTCCCTTCCTCCTTTCGCTTCTTGTTTTTATTGTACGCCTTCCTCCATGCGGCCCCCTATATCTTCTTCTCTCGTATCCTTAATACAAGGCTCCTTCCTCCCAGAGGATAACGTTTCCCCGAACCGATGAGGACAAACACCTTTCCGGTCGTCCCACTCTTTCCTTGTGTCAATTTCAAAGTCCCTTTCCGAAATGAACCGCGGATCTTTCGAACTCTGCCTTTTTTAAAACCTTCTCCTTCGTCCTCGTACACCCGCCCCGTTACCCTCTCCGCCAAGGACACCCGCCAGATCAGAGGTTTCCAAACAGCCCTTTTTGTGTTAAGTGATGCTTCGGTAAGCGGAACAGCCGCTCCTGCCCGAAGAAACAGCGGAATCGATTCCAACGGCGTATCGACCCGAATGGACTTTTGTCCAAGATAGCGGCTTCCGCTCCAAAAATCTTCCCATTGGCCCTCCGGCAGATAAACACGACGCCATTTCTGATTTTTCTTCAGCGCCGGCGCTACAAGGAGATCATTCCCCAATAGGAACTCGTCCTCTATCTCTGCACATTTCTCGTCGTCCGGATATTCCAAACAGAGCGGACGCAAAACGGGGATTCCCGTTCGGCACGCTTCTTCAGCGACGGTATAAAGATACGGAAGGAGACGATACCGAAATCGAATGGCGTCTCGAGCAATTCGGAGAATTTTTCTTCCAAAACACCACGGTTCTTGTCGAATGGTCCCCGTCGACGAATGGTTTCTCATAAAAGGATAAAACGCCCCCAACCACATCCATCGGGCAAACAGCTCTCCGTCGCAATCACCCCCGAAACCGCCGATATCCGCCCCTACAAAAGGAACACCCGAGAGCCCGAGGTTCAACAGCATTGGAATTGACATCGAAAGGTGTTTCCAATCGCTTCTATTATCTCCCGTCCACACCCACGCGAATTTTTGGACCCCGGAAAATCCACTTCTGGTCAAGATAAACGGTCTCGTTCGTGGCCGCGCTCTTTTCAAGGCTTCAAAACAGGCCTGATTCATATAATAACCATAGAGGTTATGAAGTTTCGCATGTGTCGTTCCGGAAGAATGCAGCGTATCAAAGGGAACTGAATTCTCCGGTCCGGAAAAGGAAGTCGGCTCGTTCATATCATTCCATATCCCTGCGACCCCGTTTTTCAGATAAAATCGATGCTTCTCCCCCCACCATTTTCTCACGTCGTCCCTTGAAAAATCCGGAAACACCGTATTACCAGGCCACACTTTCCCGACATAAATTTCCCCGTTCATCTTCTTCAAGAATGCCTCTTTCTCCAAGCCCTCCTTGAAGACAGGCCACCGTTTATCGAATTTCACTCCCGGATCAACGATCACCACTGTGCGAATATTCTGATCCCGCATACGTTTTATCATCCTTTTTGGATCCGGAAATTTCCTCTCATCGAATGAAAACACCCGATAACCCCTCATATAATCAATATCCAACCATATCGACTCCAAAGGAATCTGATATTTTCGAAACTGCTGCACCACTCTTCCGACAAACTTTTCGCTTTTATATCCCCAACGACATTGGTGATAACCGAACGCCCAAAGCGGAGGAAGCGGAGCCTTGCCGCTCAACGTCGTAAATCTCCTCACAACTTCCTTGATCGACGGGCCTGGAATCAAATAGAGATCGAATGTCGGACCACATGTTGCAATCTTCGACCGCCCTCCGGAAGAGGCGGCTAAGTCAAATCTCGTTTCCCATGACTCGTCCAGATAAAGCCCGAACGCCCGCTTCTCTTCCACACCAATCAAAAAAGGATGTGATTGGTATAACGGATCCGTGTTCAAACGCACCCCCCTCTTTGGATCGGTGTTCCAATTCGTCCAAATGCGCCCCTTTTTATTCAAACGCCCTACGCGTTCCCCCAAACCATAGTAACGCCGCCCGCTCCCTTCTTCCAAAACCATAACCAAACCTTGGCCGGTCCGTTCATCCTGAAACAGCTTTATCCCCCCCCTCACACCGTCCCAATCCCAGGAAAACGGCTTCAGATCAATCCTCAAAGACCTTTCAGAATTTCCCGACAAGAAAAGGGAGTCGTTTTCACGCCGAAGATCGAAAGTTCCTAACCCGCCCTGCTTAAGAACAACGCTTTTCTTTTGTTCATCCTCTTCGTTCTTCCAAAGAAAAATGCGGAAGATATCCCCCTCAAGCAAAGTCACCTGTCCGCGGACACTGTCACCGAAGAGCTGTAAATCCTTTTTTCCAAGATTTGAAGAATGAAATGAAACGGACTTGCTCCGACGGTTTCGAGCCGACACTCTTTAATCTCCCTTTGATGAATGATTTCTTCTCTTTTCCCAAAAAGGATACCGGTATTTTTTCGATTGATCGGCTGATTTCAAATGTTTTAATCAGCCGCTTTTCAGAATTCCAATAGATCCTCGCCCTCGCTGGGAGTTTTTTGCGGCGTCGGTGCCGACGTTTTTTCATTTCCGGTCGATTCCTTTTTCGAAACCGACTTTTCCGTTTTTTCGGAGTTATTACTTCTCGAACCAGGCGATTCTTCAACGGTCACATATTTTCCCGCCTTTTCCACCGTACGGTATCTTTTGGATTCCCCTGAATGCTTCTTCGGCCAAAACTCATACCGGAGCGCAATGCTGTGTGTATTGCCTAAAAACTCCGACCTGACATACGAATAATCCAGAACCACGTTATTGACCCTGATTCCCATTCCGGCCGAAAAATGGCTTCGCGCGCCACTACGCTCCCGCCACCCACCACGAAGGTAAAGAAGATTCCTCACGTCCCACTCCGCCCCCAGCATGGCGGAGGTTTTCTCATCGCGAGGTTTTTGAAAATCCAGAGAAATGCGCAACGGGATCCGCGGCGGCCGGTAGGAAAAGCCCCCGCCGTAAATCAGTGTTAACGGCGTGCTTTCTTTGTCGAATGTCAAACCAGGTCCGATGTTTTGCACCGATGCACCGAAATCGAGATTCGGAATCAACACGTTCCGGAAATATATGCCTCCGTCAAAAGCGATTCCCGTCCCGTATACATCCGCGATCCTCTCTCCAATCCCCTTGAACGTAACGGCCGCCGAAAAATGTTCATTATACTTCGCGGAGATTGTCGCCAACACCGCTGCCGAATACGCTTGCTTCCTTCCCAGTTCGAACCCTGTTGCATCCCGAGCAGTAATACGACCGAACGATGTATAAATTGCGCCCAGGGCGAAAGAATAGCGATCATGGATCATATTCGGCGAGACATAAGAAAAGAGACTGTGATTTATGTCCGCTATCATTCGGTTAAAACTGAACATCATTTCAGCGTCTTGAGCAAAACTAATCGACGCGGGATTCCCAAATATTCCGGCCGCTCCTAATACACGCGCATTGTAGCTCTCTCCCAGCGCGATAATCTGCGGGCCGCGCCCGAAATTCAAAAACTGAACCCCGGATGTCCCTGCCAGAGGATCGGGGGTCAAGGCCTTCGCCGGGCCGGCTCCTCCCGTCGCTGATATTAACATCAAAAGGAATAATAACGCCGAAAGCAGCATCCGTTTGTTTCTTGTTGCCATGTTCTCCATCACCGAATCACGAATAACTTTCCTACTTTACTCTCACTCGTTGTGGAGATCCGATAGATATAAACCCCACTAACAACGAGTCGGCCGAAGGCGTTGCGTCCGTCCCATTGCAAACGATTACTCCCCGCAGGGACCACCTTTTCGTCGACCAAATCACCGGAAATCGTATAAATCTGCACCGTCGCCCCCGAAGGAAGATTATCGAAGATAACACTCTTGTGCCCCAATTTCGGACGAAACGGATTCGGATATACGATGAATGAAGACAGCGACTTCGTCGCCGTTCCTCCTACAAGAGTAAAGAGTGTCAAATGATATACTGTCGCCTCGACGAAATTTTCCTCTGCATTCACTCGCGCTCCTTCAACGCGCGTCCAACGCCGAGCCCCCGTCTCCGATTCCTCCATAGAGTACATCAGCAGACTCTTTTCCAAAACCTTTCCTGCCGTGGTATCGACGTATCCGTCGTTGTCGGCATCCGGATAGTAGATGCGAACAACCAAGGGGGTATCTGAGAATTCATGAATCTGAATTCCAGAATCTCTTATCGCCAATACGGAAAATTCCGGAAGGACTTCCCCACCCGATACCTTTCGCAGTAAGACCCGGCCCGGGATCTGCTCCAAAAGCGTATCTCCCGTTTGAATATATATTAACTGCGAGTCATTGAACCCGGAATTTCCAACGATGGAAAAGGAATCGACCCCGCTTGTAATGCGCGAGTCCACGTTCAAAACCAAGAATACGCCCCCCGTTTCCATTTGAGATACAAAATCAACCTTTCCATTCGGTCGATCCGAAAGATTCACGACGCCATTAAAAAGCGTTCCTTGTATCGTGATCGCGAGATAGAGGCGCGCATTTTCAATCTTGTCATACCCTACTGCAACCTTCCCATTTGAGATGAAACCTCCCGTATCCAGCAGGCCTCCTGTTGCCGTCCCAAAATTTTTCTGCGTCGCCAGCACCTGCGCTCCATCATAACTCACAGAAGTATCACCAGCCGAAGTCAAAGGATAGATGTTGATCACCGTGGTCCCTCCATTTCCCGGAACGGCTTCAAACTTCAAAGCGGCTATCGGCGGGATAGCGAACACCACCTGCGCCGAAATCATGGAAGTATCGGCCGGATCATCAGGATCCGTATACACAAATGTGATCTGCTCCAAAGAGGTGTCGACACTCACAACGGCGTTATCAGCATTGGCCCCCGTATCCATCGAAAATTCCTGCGATAAGAATATTCCACTGGCGGAATCACTTTCGGTGAGCGTCACGGAATTTGCATCACCGGAGGCGGAAGTAAAAACAGGTCCGAGATTGATCGTCTCGATCGCCAAGGAGTTTTTATTCTGGTTGGCATCGACAACCCGGATTTGAATCGTGTCCGTTCCCATTATGAAGGATGATCTCGCGACTCCCCCCTGATCCACAAATTCTGAAATGGAATGTGTCAACACCGCTACAGCTGTGGCCTGAACACTGGCCGAATCCGTCGCGTCATCCTTATCAACATAGGACGCCGTCAGTGTTGCCCCGACCGTTATTCCAAGGATACCATCCCCCTCAGTCGTATTGGTATCAGAAAGGTCTATCGGATTCGAAACAAATATCCCGGCATTGGGGCTCTGTTCCGTCAAAGTAAACGTCTCCGTATCCGCCAAAGGTCCATTTGATACCACCCTCACCGTCACCTGATCCACAACCCATCCTTTTTGATTCTCATCCGGATCCGTAACCGTTATCGTAAAACGCTCTGTCAATCGATAGTCGGTACTATCAAGCTGGATCGTGCTGGCCGTAGGGGGAACCCGTGACACCACTGCGGCCGTTTCCGCTGCCGTATCGCTCGCCGCGACGGAATCCTGATACATCGCTCGAATCAAATGACCCGGTTCCGCATACAAAACGCCGTCCCCATAAACTCCCGAATCCGTTGGTGTATCGGAAAGGGAGGCGGTCCCAAGGAAGATTCCGCTCGATTCCGTTGTTTCTCTCAATTCATAAATTTCCGTTTCCGACGCCACGTTCAAATTTTCAAGAATCACAAATACCGTTTCCGTTGCAAAAGAATTCAAATTCTGATCGAAATCGGTCACAGTGATCCGAACGGGAGTATCCGGGGTATATTTACTCAAATCGAACGTCAGGACCGCCGAACTTCGCACTACTTCAATCGTTACCGTTGTTTCCGAACGATCATTCTGGCCGTTCCTCGTATCCGAATACACGACCCGGATTTGCGATCCGATACGCCCGAGGAGAATACCGTCCCCAACCCCTGCTCCCGTCGTATCCGACACCCACTGGCCGTTTCCGTTGGCAAAGATCCCGGAGGTCTCCGTCGTCTCAGTCAATTCTAAGATTTCCGTATCATCCCCCGGAACAGTGGTTACGAGAATGACCTCAAGAGTATCGCGGACCAAAGGATCCATGTTTTCATCAGCATCCGCAACGGTCACCACAACGGTCGCCCCCGGAGATACAGTGTCTGAAGCAAGCGACAAAGTGCCGGACGACGGGATAAAAAGCACCGTGGCTATTCCAAAAGAAGTATCATTTCCGATCCCGGGGAAATCCCTGTCTTCATACTCAACACTAAATAAATCTCCCGCCCCGGCCAAAAGCGTGCTCTCCCCCCCCGCCGTGTCCGAAAGCCGCAAAGCCGACGACGTGAAAAGCGAACTGTTAACTCCCGACTCGGTCAACACAATAACAACACTATCATTCGTTTCTGTGTCGGATACGATTACGGTCACTGTTTCTTGAAGATTACGATTCCGATTCTGATCCGTATCCACCACTGTTACGGTCACTGCGGAATCCCAAGCATACCCCAAATCGTCCAGAATCACCGTTGAAACACTTGGAACGGCTAACACAAGGGCCGTATCCACCGATGTATCACTCTGTCGCGTCGGATCAGTATAAAACGCCACAATCGAATCCCCGACTCCCGCAAAAAGCCTTCCGTTTCCGGCAACGGAATCGAGAACATTCGACGAAATAACCGCCGTTCCCGAAAAGATCCCGCTTGAATCCGTTGTCTCCGTCAAAACAACTATTTCCGTTTCCGCGCCTAAAACTCCGTTGCTCAAGGTAATCAATACGGTGTCAGGAGAAAATGGATCTATGTCTTGGTCCGCATCGGTAACGAATACCGTGGCGAACGAATCTTGAAGATAAACCGCCGTATCAAATGCTGTCCGTGAACTTTCCTCGACAGGTTCTATAAGAACCGTTGCCTCGGCGCTATCCGTTTGCCCTTCTCTCGTATCACTATACAGAATCCAGATTGTTTCCCCGACCCGTCCTAACAAGATCCCGTCTCCAACGCCTGCCCCCGTGGTATCCGACACGTATTGCGTCCCGGTAAACATCCCCGATGTATCCGTCGTCTCTGTTAGGATGAGAACTTCTGTGTCCGGAGCAGGTATGACCGTCCTCAACGTCACCTCTAACGTATCAGGAGAAACAGGATCCATATTTCTGTCACGATCTTCAACCGTCACCAAAAGACCCGTACCTCCCGGTGTAACCGTATCCGCTGCAAGGTTCAGTGCCCCGTTTGAAGCTGTAAAGAGAATCGTCATTACGGCCGTTGAAGAGTCTGTACCCGCGCCCGGCGCGTCCCCGTCGTCATACTGAACGATCACCTGATCGAGCATTCCCACCAACAAACGGCCGCTGCCGGAAAGCGTATCGGAAAGATCAACGGCACCTCCAGCGAAAGTTGAATTATTGGCATTAGCTTCCGTAAGGTACAACACAAGCGAATCGTTTGTTTCGGTATCCATGAGAACCACTGCTGAGGTTTCCACAGCAAACGGCGTTCTGTTTTGGTCGGTGTCGATCAAAATCACCGTCAGGGACGAATCCAAAGCATAGGCGGAAAGCCCAAAAGAGATCGACGACGGGGAGGCCACAATCGGTTCTACCGTCCGAATCGTTGCAAAAGCAGCGCTACTGACTCCATCGGAATCGCTGTAAATTACTACAATCGTATCAAAAAGAATCGTCTGCAGAACGCCGTCGTTTACTGTTCCAACAGCATTATTCTCAGTGCTCAGAGCCCTAACGATCCCTGCAATGGAATCCGAGAAAATCCCGGAGGTCTCTGCTGTCTCGCGAAGAATAAGATATTCCGTGTCCGCATAACGCGTATCCAACGTCACCAGAACAAATACCGTGTCCCGAACCGTCGGATCGGCATTTTGATCCCTGTCGAAGACGAAAATCACCAGAGATTCCGCACCTGTCTGAATGACTCCGTTGGAAGAATCAATGATTACAGACGCAGCACCAGGATAAAAAAGAACCGTCACACTATCGACGGCACTGTCCGCGAGGGCGTCATTGTTTTCATCAACGTAAGTAACGGTGATGCTGTCCGGCGCTCCCGCCAGAATCACGCCGTCCCACGGAGAGAGCCTTCCCGTCGTGTCGGAAAGACGAACGCCTCCGGCAGTGTCGACAAAGACACCCGACGTCTCCGTCGTCTCTTCCAAAAGCACATATTCCGTATCGCCGGAAAGATTGCTGCGCAGGAGAACTTTTACAACATCTTTCCGGCGCGGGGACAAATTCTCGTCCGCATCCGAAACGGTTATTCCCACCACTCGTGAATCAATTCGATACTCCGAAACCGAAAAGGACACCGAAGCAAGCGTCTGCCGGGATAATGTCGTCGTCGTTGTATCGATTAAACCTGATTGATCCTGGTAACGGAAATGGATCGTGTCACCCACACCTACCAAAAGAATTCCATCATTCTCTACTACGCCGCCGGAGGTGTCTGATAATTTCAACAACGATCCGCTGTTATCAAACAACCAGGAATCTACTCCACGTTCTGTCAGGACAACGATCTCGGTATCATTCGACGACTCATCGAAGACGACAACTTCGACAGTCTCGGATGCGGAAAGATTCCGATTTTGATCCGTATCCGAGAGACCGATCAGGACCGCGGAGTCCAGTTCGTACACGAGCTTGATCCCAAAAAAACTTCCGATCGAGGCCGACGAAACCCCTGTAACCGTATCTTGAACCGCTGGGCTGACGCCGTCGGAATCTCTATATGTGACACGCAAAATATCTCCAACCAACCACTCGACGATTCCGTTGTCGGCTGTCCCTGTTTCGTTTTCTTGGGATTTCAGCGGCGACACCAAGCCGACCACCGAATCCGAAAACGTCGCCGTCGTATCTCCCGTTTCGTAAAGAACAAGGTGTTCGGTGTCCCGTGCTGTCCCGTCAACGGTTACTTCAACATAGACACTGTCCTGGAGGCGCGGATTTTTGTTCCCATCTCTATCATATACAACAATAACGATGGATTCGCTTCCTATAGCCAGTTCCTCATTAACAGCCATGAACGTCACGGTCCCCGCTCCGGAGTTGAAAAAGACACTCGTCGTATCCACCGCCGTGTCTGCCGCAGCCGAAAAATTTCGATCCCAGTACAGAACCTGAATCGAATCGGCATCTCCACAGAGAAGAACGCCGTCCTGGCCCGAATCCGCCCCGTAGGTGTCAGAAAGAAAGACACCTGCCACCGAGACAAAGACTCCCGACGTGTCCATCGTCTCCGTCAACGTCACCGTTTCCGTATCACCTGTCGATAACTCCGTTAAGAAAACCAGGACTTGATCCTTTACCGTCGGATTCAGATTCTCGTCCGGGTCCGTCACCGTAACCGTGACGGAAGAGTCAATACGGTACTCCGATAAAGCAAATGCGACCGAAGAAGCGGTTTGCCGCGGGACAGTCACCGCCGAAGTTTCAATATTACCGGACTGATCCGCGTAAAAAAGGTGGATCGTGTCCGCCCCCCCGACCCTCAAAATTCCGTCGTAACCCGAATCGGCCCCCGTCGTATCCGAAAGCGCAACCGGAGCACCACTGTTGTCAAAAACATTGGTGTTGTTCCCTGTCTCCGTCAAAATAAGCCATTCCGTGTCGTTTCCGACCTCCGACACCAACCGAACTGTCACCGTCTCCGCCAGTACCGCGTTCTTGTTCTGGTCGGTGTCGATTACCGTGGCCGTTACGGTTGAATCGAGGCTGTATTGACCGTTGTCAAGAGAAACAACGCCGACCGATGCCCCTGAAAGAACCATCGCGACCAAGAAGAAGGTATCCGAGGTGTCCTGGGGATCCGAGTAAATAACAAAAAATGTGTCCCCAGACACTGCGTAAAGGTAGGTGTCCGTCCCGTTCACCCCGATCCCCGCATCGTCCGTGATAAAGAGAGGTGTGGTTTCGCTGGTAAACGTCTCCGAAGAGACCCCATCCTCATAGAGTAGGAGGGATGCGCTGTCCCCTTCTGCCGTGATGATCACCACCGTCAACGTTTCCTGCCGCGCCGCATTCGTATTGGGGTTCGTATCCCCCACTTGAAAATACACCGTATCACCCGGCACGAAGAGGCTTACGGAATCCCTTAGGGAAGGATCCTTGTAAAAACTGCCAAAGGCCGTGTCCGGAACGAAAGCCGCAGCGGGATAAACAGTGTACGCGCTGTCTTTCGTACTTTCACCCAGATCCGGATTGACAATGCGAATAGCATAGGTACCTGCCGTTAATGCGGGGGCTACGACCGTCAACTCCGTCGAGCTTACATAGGTAACGGAAGAAGAGACCACTCCCCCGAAATATACTGTCGGTGTAGGAGAAAAATCGCTTCCGTATAACGTAATCGTCTGCGTTTCATTTTCTATTCCACTGTCCGGAGAAGCAATCGTAAGATGCGGCGGTACCAAGCCGCGAAAGACATATTTCACCCCCCTGGGGATAACACGAATATCACCCGGGATTCCCGTGTGAACGGGGGTCCCCAAGGAAACATTTCCCCCCGGATAGGTCACCGGTGCGTAAATCCAACCATCCCATCCGGACCACGATGATACCCCTTGGTAGACGCGTGTTCCGTCCGGAAGAATATCGATCCCACCTGATTGTGAACCGAGGGCGGCGGAATCCAGCAACCTGTTTGTCGCTGCATCGAAGGCTATAAAGCCGCCGAAAGAGGACACAAAGTAGGTGTCGCCTGATGGATGAAACACGAGGCTGTAGGCGCCGTTCTGTCCCCCCGTCAACACAGGAAGAAGCGTATCATAAAGGACGGTGTTTGTCGCCACATCGACGACGACGAGCGAATCCGTCGTCGCTCCCCCGTTAACACTGGTAACATAGAGTTTCGATCCGTCCGGAGAAAAATAAATATCCCGGTCCGAACCGTTGACATATGTTCCCGCCAGTATCGTCTCGGCTCCCGTGGATAAATCCATCAGTTTCATCGTGGGATCCCATTTCCGACCATAAGCAGCATAATCTTCCAACGGGGAGATTGCCACAAAGTCCAGAACCGACCCCGACGTCGGATAGGATTTCAAGAGGGAGAAACCAGGAAAGGAATATTTATTGATCGCGGCGGAAGCCGAAACAGGAGCGTACCCTACGTAAACAGCCGAACCATCCTGCGAAAAGACCCCGCACGTGACAACTTGTGAAAACGTTTTCGTTGAAACAATTGTATTGTCCGACAAGCGAACGACCTTCAAGGTCTTTCCATCGGACGCCGTAACCAACAAATATTCTCCGTCCGGAGAAATGTCCAACGCTCCATCAAAGCCGACATTTCCTACTTCTATGGTGTCGACAACTTCATTCTTGGCGACATCGACAACATACAGGGAATCGGAGGAAGCATCGAGGTAAGGAAGCAGATAAATGTACTGTGCGCCGCTGTCGAAAACCTCGACAGCATTAACCAACTGCGCCTGACTATCTGGAAACGCCCCATAACTCACGGTCACGTTGTTCCATCCCGTAGCCAGCGGCGTTACACCGTCATAAAAAGCCGTGATCACCTTGGTATTTGGGACTTTGACTCGACTCAGCGCGACCCCTCCGAGTGTAACCGTCGGAACCATGGACGTGTCGAAACCTGAACCGTAGATCCACATCCAAAAGGAGTCGCCTTTGAGCACGGGATTTCTTGGAAGCGCTCCGGAAATTTCCATCTGTGTCTGATTGACCGTAAAGGCGTTCCACAGCGTATCCCACTGTTCATTTACCGGATAGTTCGCCACACTGATGTTGTGCACTCCTGGACTTTGTCCATTGGGAATCTCCGCTGTAAGTTGCGTTGGTGACACATAGGTTACGTTCGCCAGTTCCGTTCCTTCAATATAGGCTTTTGTCAACACCGGATCAAAGTTGGTCCCCGTGATGGTCACCGGCGTAACGGCCCCAGAATAACCGCTGTCAGGAACGATCGCCGTAATCGTCGGCGCCGGCCCGGTCACCGTCACCGTATCCTGAGGTTGAAACCCAAGAGAATCGGACGTCATGCCCGAAACGACATTCTTGACCAGAACATCCACCACTGTATCAGCGGGGATCGACGACGGTAACGTCGCCTTGATCAGAGTTTGGCCGAGAACCGTCATTGTCTCCACCGGAATTCCTCCAATCCAAACCGTATCCGTGGAGGTGAAACCATAGTGTGACGCACTGTCAAAAAAACCGTTGATCGTCACTTCGCCGCCTACGGGAACATAAAGCGATACCGATTGAATATACGGTATCATCGAATCGTTCATCGGAATCACTCGCGGCAGCGTAAGAATTCCCATCCCTCCGATCCCCCCTGCCGACGTGATGTCTATCGTACTTTCCTCGACATCATCCGAAATTCGAATCTTGTTCAATGTTTCCGTCGAATAATTCGTCGCCCAGATGTATTGACCATCGGAACTCCTTGCAGATCCATTCGTATTATTCCAAGTTCCTGTAATCGTCGACGCGACTCCCGTCTTTAGATTCGTAACCCCATACGACGCAACCCGATTCCCGCCATAAAAGAGCTTTGTTCCATCCAGATTCATTACCATCACGGCATTGTTCATCACCCCCGTCGCCTTCGGAATCACCGCGGTGTCTCCTCGAATCATCCCCGTGTCGGTTAGCCCCACCGCCGCGAACGCATTCTGTTCCGAAAAACTGACATACAGAGAATCCCCCGTCGGCGAGATCGTCAAGAAATGCGGTCCGACACCACTGTAAGTAACAGAGATGCTGTCCACCGTCGTTCCATCCCTGGCATCAATGACAGAAATATAGCTTCCACTTGAATAGATGGCATAAAAGTACTTTCCGGATGGATGCATCGCCAGATCGGTGCCGTTCCAGCTGACGCTCCCGCCACTGTACACTTCCGTCGTATCCGACAACCGAAAGAAGTGAACATTATTCGGTGGATCATTACTGATGACCGCCAATGTTTCTCCCCCCGGAAACATACGGATCCGAACCGGATCACTGACGGAAATCTCATCCACAATAGTATTCGAAACGGTCGAAAACACGTAAATTTTTCTGGGAAACGCCCCATCAAAGGAGGCGATAAAAATCTTGTTTCCGTCCGGGGCGGCCGCCATTCCAACAGGAAGCTGGTTGGAACCTCCAAGGATTCCCGGCATCGACACGGTCGTAATGATCGAGCCGTCATCAAGGTTGACGACAGCCAGGGTGTCGTTCCCTCCGGCGATATAGGCCACCTCCGCCGCGAAAGAAAGCACGTGGAGCCGCGGATTCACGAGCGTCGCGGAATCCGCCCCCGAACCCACCGTAATCGAATAGACACCTGAGTCAAGCGAGGTCGGTACCGAGACCTTGAGCGTATGCGAATTGAGATACACCACCGGGGACACAGGTTTGTCACCGATTTTCACCGGCGTTGTCGAGGAAAAATTCTGCCCCGAAATAATTATCGGCGCCCCGCTTCCCGCCTTCACAATCGTCGGCGTAATATTGAAGACTTCTATCGCGGCACGAGCCGGAGGCGCGACACCAAAAATCAAGTTTCCGAGAAGAAAGGACACCAGGGCGCACGGCCAACACCAGGTACTTATAAAAGCAGGTGTTGCTCTTTTTCTCTTTTTCACCATCTTAAATAAAAAGATTAACATCATTCAACCGAAATTTCAAGTCTCATTAAAAGCATTTATTTATACATCTCTAAATAAACCGTACACGCAATGTATACGCCCTGACCCTCACGAAACGCTGTCGAACGAGCGGACATCCGGTTGCTCCTTGGGCTGGGGGCTGCTCCAAATCGATACGACCCGGTATCGACGGCGGAACGGGACCTCGAAGAGGCCGGATGTTCTCCGAAAATATTCGCGCATCGGTTCTCCGAACACCAAAAAAATTCTTTATTCTTAATCCTTCCTCGATATCATTTCGGATGATTCCCTTTTTCGCCTTTTGCTTCTCTTCTATTTTTGTAAAAACACGTCATCTCAAACACCGTTCGGATCCGCCTTTCACGCCGATCTCCCGACCCCTACTCTTCCCCCTCAAGACACCACCCACATCTTTCTTATCTTCATCTCTGGGCCGAGCAAAAGGTCTCACAATGGAACGCGTTCCGGTGTTCTTCATGGTTTCTTTTTCCATTGATTAAATCTCCACCGATTACGCTTGCGCTTCGTCACGCAGTGCCAAAAGAGACTTCATGATGTCTCCGCCGCCGCCGCCGCGTGAATAATGTTCGTAACGATCGCGATAAATCCCATACACCTCATCCCAGATTCCCCTTTGTCCAAGATTCGGTTCAAAACTTCCTCGCGCCTTCGGGACCATCTTCTCCTGAGCGGCCGATAAGCTTTGAAACGCACCCCCGGCTACAGCGCCGCAGACGGCTGCCCCCAACGCACACGCCTCGCTCGATCCGGCCACGTGAACAGGAACTCCAAGAACATCCGCGTAGATCCGGCACACCAGGTCGTTTTTTTTGGCGATCCCACCACACGCTATCAAATTCTCCACTTCATAGCCGTATTCCTTTTTTCGCTCGATGATCGTCCTCAGCCCGAAAGCCGTTGCTTCAATCAAAGCCCGGTAGATCTGCTCCACAGTCGTATCCAGCCGCAGTCCGACGATCAACCCGGATAATTCCATATCCATCAGAACATTGCGATTTCCGTTGTGCCAATCCAGAGCCACCAATCCCGTCTCACCGGGTCCCATATTCCGCGCCCGTTCGGTAAGTTCTTCGTGACTGCACCTTCCGCCGAGGATCCGTTCGACAAACCAAGCAAAGATATCACCAACCGCTCCCTGACCCGATTCAACAGCATACATCCCCGGAACAACACCGTCTTTGATGACGCCGGAAATTCCCGGAATCGGTCCGCGATACCGCTCGTAAGGAATCAAACCGATGTTACACGAGGAAGTCCCCATAACACTGACCAGGGAGCGTTCTCCGACTCCGCTTCCCAAGGCGCCGGAATGAGCATCGATGATTCCCGCACTGACCTGCACCTTTCGGGATAATCCGTACCGTGAGGCCATCTCATCCGATAACGATCCGACACTCTCCCCAGGGCCCTTGAAAACCGGACTTCTCCCTGCCAATCGCGCCACTTCTTCCGAAAAGTTCTTCAAAAAATCCTTAGGCGGATACCCTCCCCACTCTTCTGAGTACATTCCTTTGAAGCCGGCGGAGCAGATTCCCCGAACGACATCATCAGCAACCGACACCCCGGTGAGGTAAGCCGGTACCAGATCTGTCAATTCCAACCAAGCCGCGGTGGCCTTCCGGACCACTTCCGGTGCCGACCGAATAAACTTCAACGCCTTCGGCCAAAACCACTCCGGAGACATCAAGCCGCTGTAAAATTTCAGATACGGTAATTCCTTCTTTTTGACAACCTCTACTATCTCCTCCGCCTCCGCTATACTGGTGTGGTCCTTCCAGAGCCAGGCTTGCGCTGACAAATCCTCTTGAAACTCGTCCCGTACACCCAAAGGAACAGCCTCTCTGTCCACGGGCACCGGAGTACTTGCTGTAGCAGAAACGCCGATACCGACGATCCGCTCTCTGGAAAAGGCCTCGGCGCCATCTGCCTGAGCCAGAGCCTTCCCCAAGGCCTCGTTCAGTCCGTCGATATAATCACGGGGACTCTGACGCGCCAGGTGCATTTCCCCTTTCCCCGCCAATATCCCCTTTTCACCATGCTTGTAATCGTAGACCGCTGCACCGATTTCCTCGCCTGTATCGCACCGCACCACCAAAACGCGAACCGCGTTTGTCCCGTAATCAACTCCTATGCTGAAGACAGGCTCACTCATTCCTTTCAATCCTCCTCATTTCTTTCCGGAGAGGCCCAATTCGACGGCTTCGATACCGGAGCAACGACAGAACTCACGCAATTCTTCACGATAATCGCCGTATACCGCGTGAATATGATTGCAGTGAAAATTGTCAATAAACTCCCGCATCGAACAGGAAAATTCCAAAAATGCATGCGGCCAATTGTCCTGAACTCCTTCGGCCAGGGCCATATTCTTCTCCTCGCCGAAGTCCTTGCACTCGCCCGTGAAAAAGGTCATCCGATACCGATTCGTGTCCCCCCCCCGCGTCAACCGAGCCAAGGTCATCTTCCCGGGATGGGCGATATGGAAGACGGCGGCGCCGCCGGCGGGAAAGTAAAACCCTTCCGGTCGAAACTCCGTCTTCGCCAGGTTGACCTCCGGATCAAAAGACTTACCTGCAAAGTAGGTCGCATGCTGCCCGGAGTTGCAGAGATCCCACACACCCACGTCCTGGTGATAATGTCGGACGTCGGCGAAAAGCACCGGCGTTCCCGAAAGGTGATGCAGAACCTGCATCGTCAATGCCGCGTCCATATCCGCTTCCGTGGAACAGACGATCACTCGCTTTGGCTCCCCCTCAGGACCATACGGATCGTTCAAAAAGGCCTCCGCCACATCGGCGGTTGCGTAATGCTCCGTCATCTCCCTTTGGCCTTTGATACCGCAGAAGTCGTAATTGAACTCCTCACAGAGATCGTAAACGGCGTAATACATTCCCAACTGCTTCCGAAGAAGGTCCTCGGTCAGCCTCATCTGTGCATCCGGCTTCGTCCAATGAATCTTTCGTACCTTCTTTTTCAAATAGTCCAGAGCCGCATTTACACGCTCCCCTTTCCGACACTCCTCCTCCGCACGCCGGTAAACCTCAAACTGGTCGACGTGATCCACATCAATACCAAACAGTTTCATCCAAAGAGCCGGATCCGAAACCGTCGTGTCGATCCCCAGGGAACGCCCACCGATCAGCGCGAATGTCTTTCCCCTCAAACGCGTCTTCGCGGCAATGGCGTTAATCTTCCTGTTGACAGCCTCAAGAACCTCGTTCTGCATTATGTCACCAAATAATTTGCAGAACGAAATCCCCACCTGATCCAAAGACCCCGCGTGCGCAAGCATGGCGACCAAACCCGGTTTTTCAGGATTCACATTCGAAAAGAGTATCACAGGCTGCGGGAGAAACTGCGCGGCCAACCGCGCATACTGCGGCCATGCCCAGACGGAATAATTGTAAATGACGACGTCAACATCGGCCGCCGCCATCCGCTTCGCCTCACGAACGGCGATTTCATTCCGCCAGATGACCTCGGTGCCGGTGATAACTTCGTGTCCGGAATCCTCCAACCTCCGCGAAAGTTGTCTCAGAAAATGCTCGTTGACCTCACGCAATGGTTCCGCCAAAAAATCCCGCCCGTCACCAAACGTCAATATCCCGACCTTAATCCCGCTTTTCACCATCCCATCCTCCTTTTCATCAATCGACGCCAGCCGCTTTACAGACCGTCCCGCAGATACACCTTTCCAGTCCCACGTTCTGCCGGCACCCGCGCGAGGCGCGGAACCGCATCCGCTTTGCAAAACCTCCCCCGTATAGCGCCCGGCCGCGCTTCCCCTCCTTGCCCAGTGGTTCCTTCCCAAAATACGGGGCCTTGGGGGGACCCCGTCGTCTCTCGGTTGCCCACACAAATATTCTTTATCTAATATTTAAATCGTTCTAATGTAAAGATTATTTTGCTTTGCCGCACAAGAGCCGTAATTTTCAAGCCTGCTTACACTGAATCCGACCCCCTCTTCGCCCCCGTGCCTTCCTTCTTCTCTTTTCTTCCGGCCGCCCGTACTGCCGCTTTTGCTTTATCGTCGAAAAACGATCTCATTGAAAAAGCACCTGTATTTACAGCCCTCTCTTCCGCTTATCCTTGTATTCTGACACGCGCTTCCGACCCCCGCCGCCCTCTCTCCTCCGATCGCCTCCCTTCCAGGCTGATAAACCGTTCGGTTATTCCACACTCTCGGCCAATTTTTAAATCGCCTTTGGAATTTCTACTTTTCCTTCCCGAGGCAATTCAATGTTTCTCTCCTTTCCATCGCTGAAAACGACCTTGATATCGCGCGACCGCCCGTCGGTCCCAACAGAAGCATCACGGACCAAAATATTTCTCTTATCCAGATCTACCGATACAGAATTAATACCAAAGGCACGATTGCGTCCGAGGTCCACGTAGGCATCCCCATAATGGTCTCTGATTCGACACCACGCCTTACATGCAGAACCCGGTCCCCAATCGTAAAGAGTAAAATTTCCGATGCCCTTTTCAGGAGGGGTCAAGATTCCAAAATGTCCGAAATTTTCCATCATAAAACCGTAATCTTCTCTTCCAAAAAATGGATGGGCTTTTTCATACATTTTTTCACCGCGGGATTCTCTGGACAGTACATCATGATGAATCCGGCCTTTAAGGCGGCCACGCCTCTTTCAAACAATTCCGCCTCTCCTGTCACCCGATAGTAATCGAGAAACAACTCCGCAAAGAGACTCTGGCGAGCATCATTCCATTCTCCGTCAAAGTTCATCACTCCAAAGCCTCCCAACGTCGGAACAGCAACAAAGGGAGGTTGCCAAATCTGCTGTGTCATACTCAGTTCGTGAATTGTTCTTTCCCCCCAGAGAAGATACTTCTTTTCCCCGGTAGCGCGAAAGCACTTCAACAACGCTTCCGCTGTCCAGTACATCGACAAATTTCACTGCTTATACATTCCACTACGCTCGATCTTTTTACCATAATATTCTTCTCTTCCAAAAGGACTGCAGGACCAATATGTTTCAAAATCTTCCCAGCGACCGTCCGGAATAATTTCATCGATCACGGCATCCATCCCTTTTAGCGCCGCCTTCCGATAGGCTTCACCCCTCCCAGTTTTCTGATCGGCCAACTCCAAAAGGAAAGTTACACTCAACGACGTTTCCGGCGATTCGAAAAGAATCTTTGCTGGTTCGAGAGTTTCAGGATGCAACCAAGCCGGAAAAAAGCCCTTCTCCTCTTGACGCTCAAGTGGGAAATCCGCATACCGTTTTGCATATCGGAGCAGTCGTTCATCTCCTTCCAATTCCCGGTACCATCGCACCACCTGTAAAGCCGTCCATGAGGTGTCCAATACATGATACCATTCCCTGGTTATTCCGCGCTCAGCGGGGACCCGATCCGAATTACTCCAGCGCCCCTCCTCCCACGATTGCACTCCGTCTTCGGAATATCGATCACTCGCCAGAAACACGGAAGGAAAGATTCCCTCCGCCCTCTGAGGGGCCGAAAGCGCCAATTCCTTCGTCATACATGCTCTTTCCTTCAAAGCCACATTGCCGGTACGGCGCGCATACCGGTAAAGTCCCGATGCGCTCCGCAATGAGCTGAACCACGCTTGATTCCAGATCGAATCTTTCTCCCACGAAGGACGTTTTCCCGGTGAATTCGGCGAATCGCTTGCGGTGACGATCAGGCGACAGGCTCCGACCTTTGTTTCTCCCATTTGAAATTCCCGCCAAACGATCTTTTCCCACCGGTTAAAGGCCCACCCGTACGCCGTTTCAACATAGCGGTCCAACGGAATCTTAGACGGTTGGCCCTGTTGAAAAAGAGGCCGGCCATATTTCCGCCATAAAAACCGGCTTACCGCTTCCCAAGGGTCTTTAATGCCTTCTTTGACACGAAATCCCCTCCAATAAAAGCCGATTTCCGTTCTCCCCTTCGGGAATACCGTGCCCCCTACCTTCCGAAAGCCCACATGCCCCTCAGTTTCCGCTCGGGAAATCCCAAATACAAACTTCTGCTCGGAAGCATCCACATCGAGAAACCACGGCCGCAAGGGATATCGTTCACAGACCTGCAAATCCGGCACAAGCGCTACGATGGCCGTCCCGTCCCCCGCAATAAGTGCTGGAGACCGAAACACTTCGCGGGGAATACAGTTTCCGTCACACGGGACAAGATGCGGCGCCCCGGAAAAACTTTATCAATCCCTGAAGCGTAAACACGACCTCCAGTGAATCTTGTTGCACGGGCTCCCGGAGATCCCAGGCAAACCTCAAATTCTTCCACCCCTCCTCTTCCCCGCGAACAAAATGGGGTGGTTCTTCCCCAAGTGACGGAATCGCCGCAAGGAACGTCAATCGTTCGTCTTCGAGAACAATCGCCTCCGGACTTCCGTGTTCTTCTCTACTTGGATAGGCCGAGCCCGCCCTCAAGGTTCATATCACCTCCAGGTAATCTTTGTCTGGGAGTCTCGGAAAAGGAGCCGTCGGTAAAGTCTGATACCAATACGCCACGGAAGCGATATCATCCTGGAGCGGAAGGTAACGCCCCGATGTTCCTCGCCATCCCAACGCTTGTATGGTAACCTGCAGATCCTGTTCAAAACGGATCGGATCAACAAGATGCCAGCGATAGAGCCCAAAACGCGTTTGAGACTGATAGACGCCGTCGGGACGAATTACCTGGTGCAAGCCGGAATAAGGTGTCGAAAACTCCTGGTACTGTTTCGTCTCACGGTTTTCAAAATTATAGGAACCGCAAAAGTAGTCCTCCGTTCCGGTTCCGCAAATCGTTGGAAATTTCCCGTCCCCGTCCAAATAAAACTTAATCTCCCCTTCCCCCCACCATCCATTGTTATTGACACCCCAGGCCATATAAGTCCCCACATAATGTCCGCGGCCGCGGACACCGTCTAAAATGGTATAAACCTGTTTATAGGGCAGGGGATTCGTGCGACGAAACTGCGCATGAAAGTACGCGCACTCTTCGGAAACATCCTCCAATGAATAGTTAATCTGATAATAAAGAACAACATCCTCCTCCGAAATATTCTCCAAAGTAATGCGACATTTCCTTCGAAATGGCATCGCCCAATAACAATTGAAGGCACTTCCCGGATTAACACAGACAGCCAACGAGGAAATCGGGGCGAATCTCCCCCACCCCATAGCGAAAAAATCCCCCACGGGCGATTCAACCGACGGAACTTCTTGATCATCCCAGAAAATCCGGAGGATTTGATGGCGCCAATTCCCGGTTGGCGTAAGCCAAATCTGCTGAATCACCCCGGGACCTTCTATTTCGGCCAACACAAACGTGGTCCCCGAACCAATCACAACACTCGGTGATATCTTCCAGCCCTGTCCTAAATCACGTGCACATTCTTTACCCGTTCCTTCCGTGGCCATTCCGCCCTTTCCTTTCTCCCCGGAAAAATTCTCTGGACTGATGGAACGGGTTCTTGCCCTTTTCAAGACAGCCAGGTTTTCCATAAAAGACCTATTTTCCGAAACCATCGTTTCCTCCTTTTTTTTCAAAAAATCCCCCTTTTCCCCTCGAAAGTTGTATTCGTTTATGTTCCGGCGATCACTTCGACTGGGGAATGACAATCCCGCGCATAATCACCTTTTGGCAAAGCACAAAGACAATCAAGGGGGGCAATGCAGCCAGGACCAACGCCGCCATTGTTTGATGAGGAAGTTGCACCTGTTGAAATTGTGTAACAAAAACCATAATCGTCCAAAATTTTCTGGCCGGACAAATCAGCAACGCCCACAGGTAGCTTCCGTAGACATACATGAACGTGTTCAACGCAATGACGGCCAAGACAGGTTTCGACAAGGGAAGTGTGATTTTATAAAACATTTGAAAATTGTTGGCCCCATCAAGCTCTGCCGCCTCATACAAACTCAACGGAATACTGTCAAAGAACCCTTTCAGAAGAAAGATTGAAAAGCCATTCGCCATCCCGGGAAGCACGAGAGCCGCGTACGAGTTCAGGAGGCCCAATTCTTTTATCAAAAGGAAATTCGGAATCATCGTCACCTCGGGGGGAAACGCCATCGTCGCCAAAAAGAAAAGGAGAACTTTATGGGCGTAACTCAAACGAAATCTCGAAAGTGCATAAGCCGCAAGCGGATTCACCGTCAGCGCAGTAAACAGGGATAAGGCCACGAGGACAAGAGTATTATAGGCCGCCCTTCCATTAAAGAAGAGGCGATCCAAGGCATACCGATAATTCGCCCATACAAAACGCCAACGCAACCCTTTTCTATGCTTGAGATAATCATAGAGGTCATATTCTGCAAAGGGGGCTGGAACCTCTGAGAACGACCGGTAACGCCGTGTTTTAAGAGTTTTATTGAAGTTCTCAATCTTCGCGTATTTTTGTCTCAGGTAGTCCCGCCACCGCGCCTCGTAGGAATAATATTGAATATATTCAATAGGACACTGAGTCCGCACAAATTCATCCCAATCTCTCCGCATCGCCATCGTCTCCAACGGGCGATTGGCGGCCAATTCATAATCTTCAAACCTCCGAAACTTCGTCCCCCCCTCTGACAATTCCCGGGACAATACCCGATTAAGCCGCGAGACGGTTCCATATTTTTTTTGAAGATATTCCGAAAACCGCTCCTGAAGTTTCTTTGTAACGTTGATCCTGAGGAAATTGAGATTTTCCCGATTTTCCAGAAGAAACCTTTTCCATATACCGCGAACGACTCTATTTTTCAGCAATCCTTTGTCAGGGAGTGGAAGCGAGAGACAACTTGCCTGAATAAAAGAGGTCCCCAAAATATCGTTGATGGCTTCCACGCTGTACTCCGTATTGAAATAGGCCTCCCATCGATGGTACTTCTCCGGAGCATTTTTCAGGGCATAACGTTTCACTTGATCGGCAAAAAATTCCCCCCAACGCGCTTCATTTCCCTCCCAGTAACGGACACAGAATTCCTCTTCCTTCAACGTTTTATTAAACGCGATCCAATCTCGATCCTTCGCAGAATAACGAGAACGGACCACACCAAAGATACTGCCTCCATGAGGGGCAAGAATTTCCGAAAAATAGGTGACACCGTCCTCGTAAATTCGATTTACCCTCGAAATATCCCCTCCGTATTTTTTCTTAACAAACTCCTGAAACGCCCGTTGGTTTTTCCCATTGTTACTGTAGTTCATAAAATTCACTTGTTTCAATTCCAACGGAAGCGTCTTTTTATAATTCAGCCACTCAATTCCCAACCGTTGAACATCCGCCATCACCTTCTTGTCATTCAGATCGAATTTCGGGGAACGTAACGCTTCGAGATTCTTGATATCCTTTCGAATAATCCGGAGAACGGACGAATGTTTCGGATCCCTTATTTCGCCCAGCCTTTCCCCCAATTCCACATAATTTCTTTCAAAGAGCCGAGTGAGAAGAGGGTCGTCATAAGGCGTTTTTCTCGCCAAAATACGTTGAAGATGACTCAGTATCAGGTTTTTCGCGGTAATCAACCTTTGGTCTTTCGGATGAATCCGTGCCTCCAAATCGTTTTTCAATTTTTCCGCAGCTTTTCGAATCCGATCAACGCGGGTGGAGTCATCCAGCGGATACACTTTTTGAGCTACAGGAGTTATCAGATCTTTCCAGATGCCGTAGTCACGGTGGTAACGTAACGCCATCGGCCCAGTCCAGTAGGAATGCCTTTCATTCAAGTATTTCGCCATCAGGAGGTTTTCATCGTAAAGAAAGCGGGGCAATCCATAATCATCATTGTCCATTTTGGATGAAATTGAAATTTTCACCATTAGGAGGAAGGGATACACCATCGTAATCCCTCCCAAGATCAACAGCAGGTAAATGGCAAGAATCGTAAAGCGAACCCCGATATCCTTCCGGCCGACCTTGGCAATGATTGGCATCGCTCTATTTCCCCGTCGTACGATATTCGAGATTCTTCATAATCTTTAGTTGCTGCAGTGTAAATCCGATAAGGAACGCTCCGAGGATCCAGGCGAGCGCGGTAGCATAACCAAACTTCAAATAGATAAACGATTTAATGAAAATCTCCGTTCCCAAAACATTCGTTGCATTAAGCGGACCTCCTCCTGTCATCATTAATATGTTGGCGGACGCGTGAAACGCCCCGATAAACGCCCCGACGAAATTAATAATCAACAAAGGTTTGAGAAACGGAATTGTAATCTTGATGATCTTGTCAAAGACTCCGGCCCCGTCAAGATCCGCTGCTTCATAAACTTCTTCAGGGATTCCTGCAAGAGCTGCAAGATAAATTATCGATCCGGCACCGGCACCGGCCCAAATTCCCGGAAGTACAACACAAATCATCGCAAGTTTCGGATCCTCAAGCCAGCGATAGGGGCCCAGACCGAAATGGGCCAACAACGTATTCAGAAAGCCGCTCTCTCCCGGATAGTAAAGCATCTTCCAGAGAAAAAGAATAACCAGCCCAGTCGTCACGTACGGGATATAGTAAATGACACGAAAGAATATCTTCCCCTTGGGGACCTCCGCGAGGAGAATAGCGAGAATCACCGGTGCAACAAATCCAAGGGACATTGTAAGCCCGACGTAATACAAAGTATTCTTGACCACCTTATAAAAGAGCGGTTGGCTGAAGGCCTCGATAAAATTATCGAGTCCTACAAAAGTTTTCGGCCCCAGGAGTTTCCAATCATAAAATGCCATCGCCGAGCCGCGAAGGAGTGGATAGTACTGAAAAAGAAGTATAGTCAGAACTGCCGGAATCAAGAAAATCCATGCTCCGACGTGATGTGTCCACCCCCCTTTCCGGCCGCTGACGGCGGCCGGCCCCGTGTCCGAAGAATAGGCCTGAGTCAGCTCTCTCAAATACCGAACAACGATAAAGCCGATTACCAACACGGCCAACGAAAGCACAATTATCGCGATCCGTCGTTTCCGGGCCATATCCTTTGGATCGCGCATTCCCAACACCATCGTATTGGCCCGTTTTTCGGAAGTTTTCAACAACCGCATCAAATCCGGCTTTTCCGCATCCGCCAACAGAATCCTTTGGAGCGGTTCTTTGAGCTCGTTCGACTGGATTTGGGCGTATTTTCCAAAGAGCGGAGCCAAACGGGAATGCGCCATCATCTTTTGATAGGACTCCCGCCATTCCTTTGGAATCTGTTCATAGACATCGTTGTACCCGAATTTTCTAAGCCAATCCGGTCGGACAAGGATACCCCAGTCCTCCGCGAGGTACTGTTCCGTCCGCATTCGATTCGCTTCTTCAGAGCAGAGGAATTTGATGTACTCTACGGCCGCCTTTCGAATCTTCGGATCCCGAATCTGAGCATTCACGGCATAAACAAAACCGCGAACCATGTTAGCAGGCCTTCCCCCTTTGACGACGGGCAAAGGGGCGAAACCATAGAGGTCCTTATGGCCGTATCCTTGGACCATTTTGACCAAATTTCTACGCGGATAGCCGATCGCCATTGCGCAGCGTTCGGCGCCCACGGCAAAGAGCACGAACCCTCGACTCGTTCCTCCTAAGGCCTCTTCGCCGGAAGCGCTACCATTGATCACGCCGCGAATAATTCTTCTTTCCGAATCCAATTTTCGCAAATCCCACTTTTGGCCGTATTCGTCTCTGTACGGTCCACGGGCGGCGAGTTTTTCAAACTGGTCCCGGGTCACCACCACATTTCCGGAGGCATCCCGCAACGTAATAACGCGGCCCTGTTCATCCTTGAACCAGTGTGCCCATTTGAATTTCCAGATCAGATCCAGAGCTTTTTTTCCGGCGGGTGAGGCATAGGACACCCTGTATTTCCCGTCCTTTTCGACAGCCATTTTTCCGCCATATTGCCACACCAAATTCGCGAAAAATTCTCCCGCCGTCGTCGTAAAATTTCGATCTTCGATCGCTTCCCCCAGCAGCCAACCCAGTCCCCATCGCCCAACCAAAGTTTTATCCCCCCAATGCATAATCTTGTCCCGATCCGTCAACACTTGCGCCCAATAAAAGAGTTCCTCCCATGTTTGGGGAGGCTTTTCAGGATCCAACCCGGCTTCCGCAACGAGTTGTTTGTTGTAAATCAATCCTGCGTTCATATACTCCGCGGGAATTCCGTAATAGCGCCCCTCCTTCTCCGCAATCTTCCATATCTTCTCCGGGATATTCCTGCGATATTCCGTGTCCAAATCATCAGTAATATCGGCGACAAAGCCCTCTTCAATATAACTCCGCATCTGGGAAAAGGAGACGCGAAAGACATCCGGTGCGATGTTGCCGGCGATGGAAAGCAGCTCGGTGCTCGGCGTATTCGGCACCTTTAGGTCCGAGGTATTCCGAAGCGTAATTTCCGGATGTCTTCTAATGAACTCCTTAAAAACCGCTTTTTCCGCGCGGACTTCCAAATTGTCGTAACTAAACTCGGGACGTTCCTTCAAGTGAAGGACAACGCCCTTCTCCACAACGGTTTCTTTATGGGAACCAAAGAGAAGTACAATACAGGCTACCAAAGCAATTCCGATCCACCCCAGAATCTGCCACGCGCGCCAACGCTCGTTCCCTAAATTTACGTCCTCGCCGGGTTCCATTTCCCTCTCACCGTGATTTTATTCGTTTACCTGAACCTCTTCCAGTATTTTTTACTTGGCACGTTTTAATTCCTCTAAAAATATTATTCAATGTCTCGGATATCGGCCAGAATCATTTCTTTTTGTAACGGCACGCCACCGCGCGGCCTTCCCGATCTTCTGTCATCGAGAATCCCGGCTCCTCAACGCCGTGAAATCAAATGAGAGGAGAATCGTTCCGCGTCACATCGCCCTCCCTTCCTGGTTCTTCCCTAAATTTCATTTTTTTCTTGTTTTTCTCTCATCTTACTATTAAAGATTGTTGCAATGGGGATTTTTGTGTGTTCCGCCTTGAAAACACTGCGGTTCGAAGGGCCGGAAAGGACCCGGAACACGTCAATCCTCAAAAAAGTGCAAACGTTGCATTTTGAATGATGAGGTTTGAAGATATAGCGGTGAGAACCAGGATGAGACTATGGGGCAATCGAGAACGCGTGTAGGAATCAAAGAGATCGCAAAAAGAGCGGGAGTTTCCATTTCGACCGTTTCGCGCATTCTCAACGATCCAGACAAAAAGGTACCGTTTGCTCCCAAGACGAGAAAAAGGGTTCTTGAGGTTTGTAAAGCGAATCACTATTACCCCAACGCGGCCGCCCGCGGTCTGGTAATGAGCAGAACGTCCAACATTCTCTTCGTAAGCGACGAACTTTACTCAGCAGCGGCGCCGTACCATTCGTTGGTTCTTTCGGGTGCGGCCCATTTACTGGAAAAATCCAATTATTACGTTCAACTTGCTTCCACTCTAGAAAATACTTCCCGTCTTGATAAGACCCCGAATTATCTTCGAGCGATCCGGGAAGGCCGGGTCGACGGGGGACTATTTTTCGGAGAAAGAATAAAACCCGGTGAACTGCGCCAATTAATCTCCCGGTCTTTTCCGTTCGTGTTCGTCAATTTCCGCAACGATTCTCTTGACATGGTTCCCTCTGTCATGGCCGACGCCTTTGATGGAGGAATACAAGCAGCACGCGTACTGAAGCGGGGGCGTTATGAAAAATACTATTTTCTCTCTCTTTCTTCGAGTTACAGCCAAAAACAAAAATTGGCCGGATTTCAAAAGGGACTTGATCCTCAACCGGTCATTTTCGTCAATGTCGATGAATCGGGTAAAGCCCCGTTACAGAAACTCCGGAATATTCTCAAAAGGAAATCCCATACCGCCGGTTTTTTTCTTTCGATCGACGAGTTCGCACTTCCTCTCCTGGAAATCCTTTCCGAGGCGGGCCTTTCCGTTCCTGGAGAAGCCGGAATCGTCGGCTACAACGATGTGAGTTGGCGTTACACTCAGGCGATCGGATTAACGACCATCCGGGTTCCTGCGTGGCAAATGGGCTATAAAGCCGCGGATCTTCTTCTCAAAATAATCGCCGGTAAAAAAATCCGCCGATACCATTATGTCCTTCCGGTATCGCTCATACAAAGGGACACGACATTCTGAACAAGGCGTTTTTCGAAAGTGAATATCTTCTTTTTTCTTTTTTACCGGGAGGAAAGGTGAGAAAATATATTCTATGAAAGTCATCGTCGATCTCTGTGTTGTTCCGATCGGTGTCGGTGTCTCTCTTTCGAGATATGTCGCCGAATGCGAAAGGATCATTCGCGATTCGGGTCTGACGTACCGTCTTCACGGATACGGAACCAACATCGAAGGGGAGTGGGACGAGGTCTTCCGCGTCGTCAAAGCCTGCCACGAAGCCGTTCACAGAATGGGCGTGCCCCGCATCTCAACGACGATCCGCGTGGGAACGCGCACCGACCGCGCCGAATCAATTGAAGCGAAAATCCGCAGTGTCGAGGAGAAACTCAAAAACCCCTGACTCCGACTCCACCTTCCCAGATACCCGATTCTTCCTCCAAATTCCAATTCCCATCATTCTGCAACTTCGAAGCAACTTTGAGGCATTGAACCAATCTCGTTTTCTTTTCCTTGATGACAATCTCCCCTTCCGTCACTTTACCCATTCAGCCGCCCGTATCGGTGCGTGATTTCTCGGATTCGGTCCGCCAACGCCTCCGAGAATGCGCCCGCCCGACACCGCCACGTCCAATTCCCCCCCTTCCGTCCCGGATAGTTCATACGCGCTTCGCTTCCCAAGCCGAGATAATCCTGCATCGGAATGATCGCCTGGCGCGCCACCGATCCTTGCGCCAATCGAATCATCTCCCACTCCGGCTCTTCACCCGCCGCCGCTCCGGAATATCGCCAAAACCATTCCCGATCCTCCGCGCTCAACCCCGAAAACCACCCCCGCGTCGTGTCGTTATCATGAGTTCCGGTGTACACCACCGTCTCCGGATCACAGTTGTGCGGAAGAAAGGGATTCTCCGGATCGCGTCCCTCAAAGGCGAACTGAAGAACGCTCATCCCGGGAAACCCGGCTCTTCGCCGCAACTGTTCCACCTCTTCCGTAATCACACCGAGGTTCTCCGCGATGACCGGAACCTCACCCAACTCCCTCAGGCTCGCAAAGAGGGTTTCGCCTGGAACCTTGACCCAGTTTCCCTTCACCGCAGTCGGCTCCGTCGCGGGAATCTCCCAGTACGCCTCGAATCCACGAAAATGATCGATCCGGATCACATCCACCATCTTCAACAGAACCTCGATCCGCCGCTTCCACCAGCGAAACCCCTCCGCCGCCAGGCGGTCCCAACGATACAACGGATTTCCCCAACGCTGCCCCGTCTCGCTGAAATAGTCGGGAGGAACCCCCGCCACAACGGTCGGCCGGCCTTCGTCGTCGAGATAGAACAGGTCCTGCCGGCTCCAAACGTCCGCGCTGTCGAGCGCGACGAAGATCGGAGCATCTCCAATGATCCGGATTCCTCTTTCATTCGCGGCCCGGCGAAGATCGGACCATTGCCGGAAAAAGAGGTGCTGCAGGAATTCGTGGAAGAGGATTCCGGTTTCCAATTCGCTCCGCGCCGCTTCCAAGGCCGCCGGCTCCCGCTTTCGGTACTCCTCCGGCCATTCGACCCAACTTCGTCCTTCTTGCGAATCCTTGATCGCCATGAACAGCGCGTACTCCGAAAGCCACTCCCCTTGCTCGGATCGGAATCGGAGAAACTCCTCGCTCTCCGCGCCGCCACGCCCCCGCCACCGCTCAAAGGCCCTCCGCAGGACCGTCGTCTTCCACGGGATAACCGTTCCGTAATCGACCGCCGCCTCGACTCCCGGATCCGACGCGAGATCTTTTTCCTCGAGAAGTCCCTCCTCCACAAGGCGCCGGAGTGAAATGAGGAGCGGATTACCCGCCGAAGCGGAAAAACATTGATACGGAGAATCGCCGTAACTCGTCGGGCCTAAGGGAAGCGTCTGCCAGAAAGACTGGCCCGCGCGCGAAAGAAATTCGAGAAAGCCGTACGCGAACTCTCCCATCTCCCCGATTCCATAGGGCCCGGGCAACGAGGTCGGGTGCAGAAGGATCCCCGCGCCGCGTTTCTTCAAGATGTCCGTCATTTTTCTTCCTCCCGCCCCCCCGTCCTCGCTTCCCTAAACACATTTCTCCACCGGCACCGCTCTCTCCGTTCTCTTCCCCCCCCGGTTTCACCTCTTCCCCCCACCCGGCGAAACCCTTTTCCCCGGCTTCTCCGCTTTCCTCCGATCACACCGGAGGCTTGTAACGGGGAGGGCTGTCCGGCGGCCCCAACGGAACGCTTCCCGAACCACACGACTGCGCGTTCCAGGAGGCGCCGATTAAAACGGAGAGGTTGAGGAATTGCAACCAGAAGAGGAAAACAACCAGCGCCCCCATTCCTCCATAAACCGCGTCGAAGTTCGCCACGTTCGAGACATAGAGACTGAAGAGCGCCGAGCTGATGAGAAAGAGCATCGTCCCGAGAAAGGCGCCCGGCAAGTGATCCCTCCACCGCAGCCCCAAGGGCTCGAGAAAATGGTAGAAACAACAAAGACCTAGAACCATCCCGAGAAGGACGACGGGGCCGCGGACGAAATGCCACGCCCAGGCCCAGGCCGCCTCAAGCCGGAAGGCCTCGAGGAAGAACTCCAGGAGCGGAGGAACAACGATCTGGAGAAAGACGAGGACGAGCAAGGCGAGCCCGCCGAAGAGCGTGAAGGTGACACGCACCGTCGCCCGGTGGACGAACGGCCTCTTGATCCGCCCTTCCAGGTGATAGATTTTGTCGAGCGCGTCGACGAAGGCCCCGACGGCGGCCGAGCCGACCCAGATCATCACAACCGCGCCGGCCGAAAGAAGCGAGGCCTTCCCGGTGGCACTGGGAACGGAAAGCCAGTTCTCGATCAGAGTCACGGCCTGCGCCGGAATGTACCTCGCCATTACCTCCAGGACTCGATCCATCACGCCCTGTCTTGGAAGAAGACTGACCAACTGCATCAGAAGACCGAAGAGCGGCACGAGCGCGATTAACTCATAGAACGCAATCTCCGCGGCATGTCCGAAGAGATGATCGTCAAGAACCTGCTTTCCCACCGCGCGCGTGTTCTCGACCCATCGCCAAAGACGTTTTTCGAACCCTTTCGGCATCGGTTTGCTGACTCTATCTCCGCTCACGATACCGGGCAATCGCGAATCCTTCCGAGCCCGGCCGAACGCAAAAGCCCTCAACGAGTCCTTTTCCGCGAGCAAGAGGCGTCCTCAACTCGGCGAAGGTGGAGCGCGGCTGTTCCAACATGGAATCGCTGGCATCCTTGCCTCCAAAAAGACCTGCAAGCGGTGCGATCCCTGGGAGCGCCGCGGATTGGAGAATCCGCGCTCCCTGGCGGAATGGAGAAACCTCATTCTCATATCCCCTCCGGAAATCTACGTTACTCTTTCCTGTCCCCCTCGCCCTTTTTTTGAAATGCGACTTCTCCTTTTCCGGTATAGTCTCTTTCGCGAAGGAATTCCCTTACGGAAAATCCAGTGGACTGGGAGGAGAGCGCGTGACGAAGAAAAGAATCCTCTTTCTCTGCACGGGAAATTCCTGCCGGAGCCAGATGGCCGAAGGCTGGGCGCGGCACATCCTCGGCGACCGCTATGACGTCGCGTCCGCCGGGCTCGTCGCGCAAGGCCTCAACCCTTTCGCCGTGCAAGTCATGAAGGAAGTCGGCATCGACATCTCCTCCCATCGTTCGAAGACCATCGCGGAGCTCGGGCCCGTCTCCTTCGACGCCGTCGTGACCGTCTGCGGGAAGGCCCACGATCTCTGCCCGGCCTTTCCAAATGCTCCCTGCCTGATCCACCAACCCTTCGACGATCCTCCGCGCCTTGCCCTCGATTGCGACACGGACCAAGAAGCGCTCGATGTTTACCGCCGCGTGCGCGACGAGATACGCCGTTTCGTGGAACACCTCCCGGCCACGCTCGAAACGCTGCTTCCCGGTAGTCAGGTTCGGCACGCGTGAGCGCGAATTCCGTTCACCCATCCTCTCATCGCCTCGCCGCCCGAATCCTTCTTCTTTCGCTCGGCCTCCTTTTCGCACTTCTTCTCGTCGAGATCGTCCTTCGCGTCATCACTCCCGCCCCCGTCAAGACGATCCGAAAAATCGACGACCCGATCCTGATCTATGCTCACATCCCTTCCTTCTCTCTCGAACGGCCCGGTTGGAACGTGCATTACAACTCGCTGGGATTCCGGGGGCCGGAGATCGGGCCGAAGAGACCCGGCAGGCCGCGGGTTCTTTTCATCGGGGATTCGATCACGGACGGAGCCCGCGATGACGACATCGTTTACCCCGCTCTCGTCGAACGACTCCGCGCCCGAACGAAAAAGCCGATCGAGGCGATCAATGGAGGCGTAACCGGTTATAATGTCGAACAGGTTTTCCGGAGCCTCCAACTCGATTCGCCCCTCGTCGAGCCCGACAGCGTCGTTTACGGTTTCTGCCTCAACGACATCCTCCCGCCGGGAGCCGTAGACGAGGGGGGAGCGCTGAAACCGGCGCGATTCTCCCTCGGCGTCTTCCTCCGCCGCAGCCGACTCGTCGTTCGGACCGGCCGCTTTCTGCAATCCCTCTTCATCCGTCGGAATCGCAAACCTCCCATCGGAGACTATGCGCCGTACTGCCGGCGCGTTCTGGATATGTACCGCCCCGAGGAACCCCGCTATCACGCCGTGCTCGATACCCTCGATCGAATGGCCGCCTACTGCGGAACAAATGATCTCGATTTGACCGTCGTCTTCTTTCCTCTGGCAACCCAGTTTATGGGCGACGATACCGGAGCCCAACGGACTCTGACCCGCTTTCTTGAAAGACGGCGCGTCCGTGTCATCGATCTCTGGAAACCGTTTCAGGAGAACGGCGGAGCGGCGCTTTTCGTAATGAACGACCCCGTGCATCCCACCGAGGAAGGGCATCGCCTGACGGCAAGAATCATCGCGGAAAAGATTTGATCCCGGCCCCGGCCTTCCTCGTCTTTTCCTCCCTTGAAAAAAATTCTTCATTTTTGCTCAAGTTTGTTCAAAAACGTCCGATAGGAAGACTGGCGGCGGGAAAGGATTCCCGCGACACAAAACTTCAAGGAGGGCGCATCATGCAGGCTCTGGCCGGTTATCAATCCCTGGAAGCGACTTACTCACGGACCTTGGCGGTTCTCTACGATCCCAACGGAAAAGGCATCGTGCGGCAGGCACAACCGAATACCCTGGATCATCCTGATTCTTCGACCAAGGAAACCTTCGAAGGCATCGATTCCCTCCCCCCCTCTCTCCGCGACATCCTCGATACCGGGAATTCCCGAGGGTTACAACCGGGGGACGGGACGACTCTGATGATCCTTCAAGAAAAGAGTACGTTGCAGATAAGACAAGCCTTCAGAAACATCGAGACCGCGGAGGCGCCGAAGGAAACCGAGCACGCCGAAAAGGAGGATCCGTTCACGCCGGAAAAAACGGCGAAGCGGATCGTGGATTTCGCGTTGAAGTTCTACGACGCCTTCTCGAAGGCTCACGACGGCGAGTCGAAGGACACACTCGACAAGTTTCTCGGAATCGTCGAGGGGGCGATCGACGAAGGGTTTTCGAAAGCAAAAAAGATCCTTGGAAAACACTTCAACGGTGAAATCCCCGACGAGAAGAAGAATCGCATCTCGGCCACCCGGGACATCATCGGCGATCTCCTAGACGAATTCCGAAAATCCGTTCTTGAACGCCTTCAGAGCGGAAACAAACAGGACGAGAGCGGAGCCGGCGGAACCGAAGACGCCGTCGCCGTCTCGTCTGGAACGGAAACGATAGGCGAAACGGGAGTCGTCTGAGGTTCGCTCCAACGGAAGTTGTGTTCCTAACCTGCGGGACACTGGCACGCGGACGCGGCGATCCCCGTCGCCCCCCCCACCGGTTCTGTAGGGGCGACCGGCGGATCGTCCACCGGCGCCCCGCAGACTAGAGAGTCCGCGCTCCAATTGCGGGCGGAACGATTCGTTCTCCAGGACAGTTTCTCGCTTTGAAATCAAGGTACCGAAGCAGGTTTGTGTAGTTTTGTATAAAATTCGTTCGGGCGATTTCTGAAAAGCCTGCTCTCTCACGTCTTCCTCTCTCAAGTCGGCTGCTTCCGCTCCCGATAGCCGGAATGTATGGCTTCGTTTCGTTACATCGTTTCTGGAAATTGCGCACGGCGGCTTCAAAACTCCAGCCGACCTCGTGCCCGAACGCGAAGTCTGCACGCGGTTCCGCAACGAGGCCCCCGAAGGCACCGCGGCCGAAAGACCTCGGGATGGTTTTTCCTCACGCTTCGCCCCCTTCTCGCGATTCTCTCGTTCCTCCTCCGGAAAATCCTCTCCCCTCTTGCTCTTCTCCCCCTCCTTCAGCGCGTTGCCGCCCGCGTCCGTGTTCCCGGGTTCCGCACGCAAACGTCTCGAGAACACCGGCCGTCACGACGACCTCCTTCCCCCCGACGCCCGCAAAAACGTTCCCTTTCCCTCTATGACATCGTCTCCCTCATTCCCCCCGCGCGACGTCGGCGGCTCATCGTATCGCTTCTGCTCCTCGCCTCCTTCCTCTGCACCTATCTCTACCTCTTCTCCCCCACGGGCTACCTTGCGCGCCACCGTCTCGCCGGCATCGTCGCACGGGAAGAAGAACACGTTGAATCTCTTCGCCGCGAACGCGATGCGCTTGCTACCGAGGTGGATCGCCTCACGCGGGACCCGCACACGATCGAACGCCTTGCACGCGACGAACTCAATATGGCTTACCCCAACGAGACGATCTACCGGCTCCCCGACGGAAGCCCTCCCGCCTTCGCGATGAAATGACCGAAACTGGCCTATTCGAAAAGTTTTAGGTACTTCCCATACCCCTGTTCGGCCAGACGATCCTTCGGAATGAATCGCAAAGCCGCCGAATTGATACAGTAACGTAACCCGGTCGGGGGCGGCCCGTCCGGGAAGACGTGGCCGAGATGGGAGTCGGCATATCGACTCCGAACCTCCGTCCGTCGCAGAAAAAGACTTCGATCCTCTCGTTCGACGATGTTCCGCGGCTCCAAAGGCCGCGTGAAGCTCGGCCATCCCGTCCCTGAATGAAACTTGTCGCGTGAAGAGAAAAGCGGCTCGCCCGAAACACGATCCACGTAGATTCCTTCGGCATCGAGGTTCCAGTATTCGTTCTGAAAGGGGGGCTCCGTTCCGTTCTTCCGAATGACCTTGTACTGCAACGGCGTCAGGCGCTCCCGAAGCACCTGGTCCGGCGGAATCGGCTTCTTTCTCCACCACTCCCGCGATTCGCCAACGGCTCGGCCCTGCCGCCGCTTCTCCTCTCCACGCGCCGCTTCTTCCCGTCCACCGGCGCGTTCCCTCTCTTCTCCCCCACGTTCCACCGAGAATTTGACGCGACTCCAATCTTGACTCTCGAGAAACGCCTCCCGCCCTGAACCATACCGATACCGCCGGTATCGAAACGGGTTCTTCTTGTAATAGTCCTGGTGATATTCCTCCGCGGGATAGAACGGCGCTACGGGAAGAACCGCAACGGCCGGAGGTTCGGAAAAGAGGCCGGAACGAGCCAGGGCGTTCAGCGCCTCCTCCGCTTCGGCCTTCTCCCTCTCGGTGCCGTAAAAGATCGCCGGTCGATATTGAGCGCCTCGATCCGCAAACTGCCCCCCTCCGTCCGTCGGGTCGATGTGTTTTAGAAAATATTCGACCAGTTCCTTGTAGCCGACTCGCGCGGGATCGTAACGCACCAACACCGCCTCGTAATGCCCCGTCGTTCCCGAACAGACCTGCTCGTAAGTCGGATTCGGAGCGTTGCCTCCCGTGTAACCTGAAATCGCCTCGCGTACTCCCGGCAATTTTTCGAAGTCCGCTTCCACGCACCAGAAACACCCCCCGGCAAAGATCGCCTCCGCTGAATCGGAATCCGTCTCGGGCTCCACGGCATCGGCGCTCGAAGGCGCCTTTCCCGCGTCTCCCTTCACGGCTTCCGCCTCTCCACGACTAAAGACCGTTCCGACAAGAAGAAGGAAAAACGCACCCGAAAGAAAAGTCCGTCCCATCCATCGGTTTTGCGATTTGTGCATCTCCCTTTCCTTTCTTCCGGCCCTGTGAAATCTTCCCGCCTCTTCCCGGTATTCGAAATTTTTCCTTTCTCCTTCGCGCCCCCCCATCCATTCGAACCAATAATACCACTTTCGCCATCCGTTTTCAAGACGAGGGAGACCTGAATCCCCGAAGAAGATTTCACCACGAGAGTACACGAGAGATCACAAGAGAAGAAAACAGAGAAGAAATAAAGAAAAAGCGGAAATGAGGCGGGATTTGACGCGAAGACGGGGTAGACGGGAAGTTCACCCTTATTTTCACCTGATGGGTGAAAAGCCTTCTTTGAGAAAAAGCTGCCTCCCTTCTCCTTCCTTGCCTTTCGTGCTCTCTGTGAACTCTTGTGGTGAACAGACCTCCGGGGAATAGGGAAAGATGTAAGGGGGAAATGCGCAGGTACACAGTGAGCCACCTGGAGGGAGGAGGAAAGAGGGGGGGGGGGTGAGGGGAAGAACGATGAGCTCGCAGGGCACAAGACACCAAATTCAAGAAAACCGACGCCGATTGTGCAAGCGGTTGCATAGGTGCGCCGCCTTTGCTATAATATTCCATGTCTGTTACAGAAAAGATGAGTCGTCATTTTTCAATATCACGTTCAATATCACGCCTCTTTCGAGGGAATTCCTGGCCGGCGCGTCGGGGAGTGATGAGAAGGAAAATATGAGGAAGACCGCCCGTCACCACGAAAGAATTAATGGCGAAAGGACGGGAAGGACTCTCCGCCTTCAACGGCGTCCTTTCCCTCCTCCGAATCGCCTCTGCACCGCTAGCCTGAGATTGTTCACCCGCCCGTGATTCTATCCACCGCATTTCGGGGTCGTCATCTCTTCCGATTCCTTCTTTCCTTCAATCTTGCCGTTTTTTTCTCAACGAGCGGTCTCGCCGGTCCGACGAAAGTCAGCACGGCCGGCCGCCAATTACTCGTTGAGGGTCTTCCCTACACGGCTCATGGTTTCGCCTATTCTTCGACACCGGTGGGAGAAGGAGGCGGATATGCGTGGGAAGAAGACGGAACACGGACGCATACCGTGGACTTCCCGTTGCTGAAATCGTTCAATGCCGATGTTATCCGAACCTATCATCCCGTAACGCGGGATTTGGTAATGGATTCTGCTTCGGCGTACGGACTTTATGTCATAATGAACTACTTGCCGCCGGCGGGTTCCGATTTCTGTGATGCTTCGACACGCTCCACTCTCAAGAAACATCTCCGAAATATGATGCGACAGCACAAGGGGCATCCCGCACTTCTCTTTTGGAGTTTCGGAAACGAAGAGAACTACGACGGTTATCCCTTGAGTTGTTGGTATTCTCTTTTGAACGAAGCCGCGGGCGAGTTGAAAGCGGAGGATTCCTTTCATCCGGTCGCATCCGCGAACGGTGACATTGCGAACCTGGGCGATCCGGGGGTCGGCTCGGACGACGCCTCTATGACCAACCTGGACATTTGGGGCGGCAACATTTATCGTGGGGGAGGATTCTCGACGCTTTGGGTCACGTATCCGGGGCTTTCTTCGAAGCCCTTTTGGATTTCGGAACACGGCGCCGATGCCTACAACACGGGAAGCGCCTCCGAAGACCAAGCGATGCAGAAAGCGGAAATCGACCCGCAACTCGATGAGATCTTCGCCAATCTTGCCGAGGATTCCGCGGGAGGAATTCTTGTAGCCCATACGGCCTTCGAATTTCTCGATGAGTGGTGGAAAGCCGGAAACAATTCGACGCATGACAATACGGTTTCCTGGACGAATACTCAGTACACCGACAATGGGATGCAGGAAGAGTGGTTCGGGGTGGTGGGCATTGATGCGAGCGGTACGAATCGTTTCCCTCGTTCGGTAACGTCCTCCTTTCGTGATTCCTACGCCGTTTTCACAGCGGCGACGCATCTTCGTCTCATGGCGCGGGACTTTGCCGCGGCGGGAGAGACGATCCTCGTCTCAGTCTGGGCCTTGGACGCGTCTAATAGAATTGACCGTTCTTATTCCGGAAATGTCACGATCACCATCACGGAACACGGCACCCAGTCCCCGAACTCGGTCCATCTTGGGACGTCGACCCCCATTTTTGAAAGCGGAGTCGCCTATACGACCCTGTGGGACACGGAGCTCGAGTCCGTATCGATCGATGCCTCCGCACCCGGATTGAGCAACGCTCCCACGGAAGTTCTGACGATCGGGGACCTCATCCTCTATGGAAATCGTTACGGGGACGGCCACCAGTCTCCGATTTCTTATGCGGCGGGCGGAGGGGACGCCATCTCCATCGATCGGCTCGCCGATGATATCCCCGCCGGCGAGGGTGACATGTCTCTGAAGATCACCTACACGAAATCCGGAGGGGGGGGAGGGTTCGGTGTTGTTTGGATGGAGGACCAGGATTTCCCACTGAACGCGAATCCCTTCGACACCTTTACATTCCTCGCACGTTCCAATGTCGCGGGGGTCAGTTTCACGATCGGCGCGATCGATGGAACCTTCGGGGCCGGCGATATCGCCGAGAAAATTGTCACCGTCACGACAGCCGATTCTTGGACGCGATTCCAAATCCGAAAAAGCGATTTCACCATCAATTCCGGAGCCGGGGGGGACGGGACGATGGATTGGGGACACCTCGTCCAATCCTTTCGCTTTGTCAATCCGTCCGCCTCTGCGGTCATTTATCTCGACGACATCCGATGGACCGGAGACAGCAGCAGCACCGCGACGGTCGTCGAGACGCCGGTCATCACAAGCCTCACCGTTTCCTCCGACACGCCGCTCCGCATCTCCCCCCCGGTGTCCTTCGATACAACAACCGGTAGGGACACGGTCTGGTACTCCAACGAAACACAAACACTCACGGTCACCGTGGACTTTACCTCCCCGAATCCCGATTCGGTTACTTTTTCCCAAGCCTTCGATTCGCCGCTTCAAACCGATGCTTCCTCGCCCTTCACCGCCGTCTTTCACATCAAATTCCGGCACAAAACCGACACCATCGTCGTCGCCACGGCCTATGACACCTCCGGAACTTCCGACTCCGTGCTCATTCTTCTCCGCGCCGACACCTTGCCTCCGGATACCGTCCTTCCTCTCTCGCCGATCGGCGGTGCCTTGGCCCCGCGGACTCCGACCTTTTCCTGGTCCCGTGCTTCGGACGGCGGTATCGGAACGGCCTTCTACCTCTTGCTTGTTTCCGATTCGTCTTCCTTCTCGACGATTCTCGCTTCCGAAACGACCACTCCTCCCGACACGCAAACGCTTCTTGCTTCTCCGCTGCCCCAGGGTGTCTATTACTGGCGGGTTCAAGCGGCGGATTCCCTCGGAAATATCGCAGGGGGGCCGATACCATTCGATTCTTTCACCGTCGATACGGGACCGCCGACGGCTCCCAAACCGCTTCTGCCCGCGGACCAATTCGAAACCCGGTCCGCGTCGATAACCTTCACGTGGTCGGCCGCGGCTGACAGTATCTCTTCCGTCGTAACCTACCGGCTTCAGGCCGCCCGGGACACGGTCTTCACGCTCGACCTGATCGACTCCTCCACCTCTTCCTCGACAACCGGAATCCTCGTCTTCCCCGCGGCGGATACCTGGTATTGGCGGGTGATCGCCGCCGATGACGCCGGGAACACCACGCCCTCCGGAGATTCCCGAATCATCGTTGATACGGAGCCGCCTCCGGCTCCCGGCGTGGTCACCCCCACCAACCCGACCGAAACTTCCTCCCGTTCACTCGTTTTCTCCTGGAATGCCGTAAGTGACACTCTGACGGGAGTCGGGGAATATCGTATCCAAACCGACACCGCCGGAACCTTCCTCTCCCTTCTCGATGATTCCAGCACGGGGAGGAATACCACGGGAACCCTCACCTTCGCCGCCAACGACACCTTCTTCTGGAGAATTCTCGTTTCCGACAACGTCGGAAATACCACAACGACAACCACCTCTCTGTTGATCATCGACACCCTCCCTCCTCCGTCCTCCCTCCTCCTTTCCCCCACGGCGGGTACCTCTGTTCTTTCTCCCGTCCCGCTCCAATGGACGGCGGTTTCGGATACACCATCCGGTCTTGCCGGCTACCGACTCCAGGTCGACACCACAGGCCTTTTTTTCGCCCCTTTTCTCGACGGCTTTCAGACCTCCGTCGACTCCACCGTCGCCCTTTCCCTGGACACGTGGTTTTGGAGGATTATTACAGTGGATGACGCCGGGAACACTTCGGCCTCCACTATGGAAAGTTTCGTCGTCGTGGGAACCGCCGACCTCGTCCCTCCCGATTCCTTCACCCTGACGGCTCCAACAAATGGCACGGAAACCTCGGCGACGACGATCCCGCTTCGCTGGACGGATGCGTTCGATTCTAATTCCGTCTCCTATTCGGTTCTCGTCTACACCGATATGTCGTTTCCGTACGCCGTCGATTCAAAGGTCGCCGATACGTTCCTCACCATCACACTCTCCCCCAATGATTCTTACCTCTGGCGGGTGATCGCCACGGACATCAACGGAAACACGACTCCCGCGGGGGATTCGTACTTCCTCATCGATACCCTCCCGCCCTCCGGTCTCTCCCTCACATCTCCTGCCAACGGGGAATCCGTGCTCTCCCCGGTTGACTTCACATGGTCCGCCGCCTCGGATTCCTTCTCCTCCTCCCTCACTTACCACTTCCAATTGGATACCGTCGGCACCTTTTCTCCATTATCGACGCTCCTTGATGGTTTTCAGTCCCTGCCCGACACCACACTTCTTCTCGCGGCCGATACCTATTTCTGGAGAGTCATCGTAACCGACGGGGCCGGCAACACCGACACAAAGGGGCCGGAAAGCTTCGTTGTCGTGCTTCCGCCGGACACAACCCCCCCCGGTCCCTTCTTGCTCCTTTCTCCCTCCGACGGTGCGGAGACTCGTGAACTTCAGATAACCTTTCGCTGGAGCGAGGCGGTCGACTCCTCCTCCGTCTCCTACCGGCTTTTGGTTGACACCGACCTCTTCGCGCCGTTCGCCATCGACACAACCTTGGCGGAAACGAACGTCACCGTGATCGCTGGTGCAAACGACACATTCTTCTGGCGCGTGATTGCAACGGATGCGAGTGGGAATACGACGGTCGCCGGCGATTCGCGATTCTTAACCGACATTCTTCCTCCGTTGCTCCCTGAACCTCTCACCCCCACGGGCGGGACCACCGTCGTCGCCCCCGCTTTCCTCGATTGGACGCCTTCCGCCGATTCCGGTTCCGGATTGAAACATTATAGGCTTCTCATCGATACCGAACTCTCCTTCTCTCTCCCCTTGACCGCTGATACTGTTTTTCTGAAACCCGATACCTTCGTTCGCCTTCGACCCGATACCTGGTTCTGGGAGATTATCACGGAAGACAACGCGGGCAATACGAGCGCTGTTTTCGGTTTCTTCGTTGTCTCCGCCGTCGATACAACCCCTCCGCTGCTCCTCGACAGCCGTGTCTCTCCCAATTCCATTTCCAACAGCGAAACAAACACCCTTTCCTTCTCCGTCTCCGCCACGGATTCCACCGGCGTCTTTGAAATTCTGATCGACCTCACTCCACTGGGCGGGGGGGCTTCGACCCCGCTGGCGAAGAATTCCGATACGACCTGGATCCTCACCTTCGTCACCGACACCACCGTTTCCGGAGGAACCTCCTCCCTTTCCGTGATCCTCCGCGACGCGCAAGGAAACTCCGACTCTTTTTCGATGACGGTTACCGTGCTCGATACATCGCCCTCGCTCGTTACGATCTCCGAAACCGGCCTCGCTCCCTATTCCCTCTCCGGCAACGCGGTTTCCGTCAGCGCAGGTTTCTCGGATACGATCACCAAAGTGCGTTTCGAATACCGACCGATCAATGGAACCTGGGTAAAGGCTTCCTCGCCCGACAATAGCAATCCTGACACCACGGGACCCTTCTGGAGTTTTCTCTGGGATGTCTCTTCACTCCCCGATGGCCTTTACGAGTTGCGCGCCGTCGGAACCGATCTCTTCGGAACGGTCGATACCAACCCCGCCCCCCTTCTCGTCTCCATCTCCAACGCTGATTCCGTCGTCGATGGATTTCTCACCACGGCCGGAGAACCCGCCACGCGCCAAAGGATTTTTCCTGATTCCTCCGCAACGATTCTTCTCGTCGAAAATTTCGGCCCGTCGATACTTTCTCTTCCTTCCGGGGCCGTTGCGGACACCGTTTGGATTCGGATGATCTCTCTCGCTGATATCCCCGACACCGCACCTTTGGGAACCTCTCTCTCGGTTCCCGTTCAAGCGGTTGTTCGAAAGTTGATCCGCGAGGATGGGGCACGCTCGTTTCAAAAAACCTTGACTCTGACATTGCCGTACCCCGATACGGATCCGGAGAACGATCAAGTCGGCGATTCGAATATCCTCGAAGCAGCCTTGGCCATCTATCACTTCGACGAAGGCTCAAACCTCTGGATCAAAGAGAACTCCTCGATCGTCGATCCCGTTCACAACACGGTGACGGCGACCATCCGGCACTTCACACTCTTCGCCGTCCTCGCCGCCACCAACGCCGCCGGCTCTCTCGATAATGTCGTTGTTTATCCGAACCCGTATATCCCTTTCGATAACAACGATCGAACCGGACGCCCGTGGTCTTCCTCCGATCCCGCCTCGGGAGTCCT
This sequence comes from Candidatus Hydrogenedentota bacterium, assembly GCA_003697085.1. Lineage (GTDB taxonomy): Bacteria > UBA8481 > UBA8481 > UBA8481 > J006 > J006. The sequence continues at coordinate 102,287 of RFFU01000074.1, read as the reverse complement.
CTTCGATAACCTCACTTCTCAGGCTCGCATCACGGTTTACAACCTCGCGGGAAAAATTGTGAGCCGTATCGAGAAGAATTCCGCCGAAGGACGACTCCACTGGGATGTCCGCTCCGACGACGGCCGGCCCCTTGCCTCCGGAATGTATCTCATCGTTATCGAAACAGACTCGGGTGAGCGAATGATCAAAAAATTGATGGTGATCCGTTGATTGTCTCTTTGAGAAGAAAGTACTGGTCCGAAAAGAAAGCAATGGCTCCAAATCAGATTCCACCGCTTGACTTCACCTATGACACTTACGTGGACGGCTACTTATAAAAAATAGCCACCTATATGTCGTGGTTCAAATACCCGCGTCACCCTTGATATTGTTTATTTTTTCTTGACATAGTATTATCCACATCAATAAATTCTTTATCGACCCGCAGGAGAAAATTGCGGATCGATCCTCGAGGAGGGGCGAGCGTGCTCGGAATACGAAACAATGTTCCCATCGATTCGGTCGAGCCCGGCGACGTCCTGTCGGAACCGGTCTTCGATTCCTCGGGGAATATCCTTCTCCCCGCGGGAGCCGTGTTAACACAACGCCGTCTCCATCACCTCCGTTCCAACGGAATCACCGCCCTTCGCCTCGCCGATCCGGAGCATCCGATCGAACGAGATCCCGCTCCCATCGATTGGCATCGCTTCCTTCGCCTTCGATCCTTCACGGAGACCGAGATTCGGAATCTCTCCTCCCGCATCGACGAAAAGGTTCGCGTGGGAGAAGAACCGGTCGTGCGAAACCACCGCTCACGCATCCCGACTCTCCCCCGAGACGAGAAGACCCTGCGCCGCTGTTGGTACCAGGCCGTCTCGCTCCGCCGAAAGGCCATCGAGGTCTGCCGCGATGCGTTCGTCCGCTTCGCTGGAGGAAATCAGGTCGATTTCTGTTCGCTTCGCGATTTCATCTCGAATTTCGTTTCCACGGGAGCCGAAAACCCGATCGTCTTCACCGCGATGCTCGTCCTGCGCTCCTACGACGATCAGCTCGTTGATCAAGCCCTCCGCACCGCGCTTTACAGCGTTCTGATCGGCTGTGAACTCGGGTACGACGAGAAAACTCTTTGCGACCTTTGCGAGGCTGCTCTCCTTCACGATATCGGAATGATCCGAGTCCGCCCGCGCCTCTGGCGGCGCGCCGAACATCTTCCCTTGAATGAACGCCTCGAGATTCAAAAACACGTTCTCCATGGCGCTGATATTCTTTCGCAGATCTCTGAAACCGCTTTCTGGACCGAGGTTGTCGCCTACCAACATCACGAACATTGGAACGGAGAAGGCTACCCGCGAGGAAAACGAGGTCACGGCATCGCGGTCTTCGCGCGGATCGTCGCCGTCGCCGACTATTTCGCCGGCCGCACCAGCCCCCGGCCGCACCGCAAGCCGCTTCGCCCCTACGAGGCAATGCGGAAGATTCTTTCGGAAAGCGGACAGCGCTTCGATCCAACGATCCTCTCCGCCTTTCTCCGCGCCGTCGGTCTCTATCCGATCGGCTCCGATGTCATCCTCTCGGACGGCTCCACCGCCGTTGTTCTCGCCGCGGATTCCCGCCTCCCGTATCGACCGGTTGTTCTGCGGAAGAATTCCGAAACGATTGCACCGATCTCTCTCGCCGAGGTTCCGGACATCGTCATCCTCCGCGCCGCCTGAAGAACCGTTCCGCCGTCCGGAAGCAACGAAAACCGAATTTGCGTTCCCCTTCCCCGATTCGCAACCTTTCGTGGAATGAACGTTCCCGCCGTCTTTCGGGTCCCGCCGTTTTTTCGGATTCTCCCAGGGTCAACGCCCCCGAGATTGTCGAAGAGGTTTTCGCGGCGGCCTTTCATTCCTTGAAGGCCTCAACCGCGCGCCAAAAGGATCGCCTGCTTCTTTCTCTTCCTTTCCCGCCCACCGCGGCAGCCCCTCGCGGCCTACCCCAGAACACTCGCGAAGAGAAAGGAAAGAACCGCAGCCAGAGGCAGCGTTCCGATCCAGGCTCCCAAGATCGCCCGGATCGTCTTCCACTCGGCTCGGCCCGTCACGGTACCTATTCCGAAGAGCGCTCCGCAGGAAACGTGGGTCGTAGAGACGGGAACTCCCCATCGCGAGGCGACGATCACGAGAAAGGCGGCGATGCTGTTCGCCGTGAATCCCTGGCCAGGATTCATTTCGGTGATTCTCCACGAGACGGTCTCCGCGACACGCCGGGGGGAAACAATTCCTCCCAGAGCAATAAGCAGCCCGACCGTGAGATGGCTTTGTTGTGCGGGAAGAACCGCCATAGAGAGCAACAGAGCCGCGTTCTTGGGTGTATCGTTGAGCCCTCGGGCGAACGAAAGCGCGCCCGCCGAAAGAAAATGCATCACGGAGAGAACCCCCTGCGCCGAGACACCGAGAATACGTCCGGTATATCGCTCCACGCAACCGGATCGCGAAGCGGAAATCGCCGGCACCACCGTCCCTTCGACGGCGACGGCGGCGGCCTCCCCTTCCGGAAACGAACGCGCGCCCACCGGAATCATCCTCCCCTCGACACAGATACACGATTCCCGCTCAACGCCCAACAAACCCCTTACTCGCCGCAAAATCGGATAGACGAGAAGAGCCCCGGCCACGGCCAAGAGCGGACTTATCAGAAGAGGAAGAAGGAATTTCTGAAGTATTCGGCCCACGGCCAGACCATTTCCCGCAAAAGCAAATCCGGCACCGACGAGCGCCCCGATAAGACCATGGGTCGTCGAAACGGGAAGCCCGGCCTTCGTCGCCACAAGCAAGGTAGCGACCGCACCGAACGCCGTCGCCGCAAGGAACCCCGGTTCGTGAAGAACGTCGGCCGGAACGAACCCCGCTCCCGAGAAAGCCTTCAGGAGTCCCCGCGAGAGAAAAAACGCCGTCACCGATCCCGCGAAGGTCGTCAAGGTCACCCAACCGAGAACCGTCGGGTAATCGGCCGTCCGCGACCCCAAAAGCGTCGCGCCCCCCTTGAAGTTGTCATTCGCCCCGTTGTAAAAGGCGATCCCGAAAAGACACAGCATCACGAATGCTTCCACGTTCCTACCCTCATCTCTTCTCGTCGAAACAGCCTCAAGAATGACCTCACCGATCCCTCGGCCTTCACCGGAATTCGTCGCCGCGAAACCGCAAGCCTTACAACAGTTGGAAAACCAGCGCTCCCCTTCCGCAGGTGGGATGCCGCGTTCCCAGGGACAGCCGGGTCGGGGGCGGATCTTCTTGCGGGTCGGATGCCCGCGCTCTCAAAACCGCCTTCAACCGCTGGCATCGAAGATCAGGCCGTGCGTCTCGGCGACATCACGCAGGAGCCCTTCGAAATCCTTCTCCTCGACGACGCGAAAGTGCCTTCGCGGGCCCGGACGGTCCGGACGGTCGTCCACGACCTGAAGATAAATCTTTCCGAAATGACGGTGAAGCGAGAGGCGAATCGGAATCTTTCGTATCTGATAATGCTCGTTGGCCTTTCGAACCTCCTCGAGAAGATCCTCCCAATCCCAGGTTTTTGCCTCCTCTTCCTGTTCCTCTTTCGTTTCCTTCCGTTCTTCCGCGGTCGGCTCGCGCCTAGATCCATCCGGAACGACATTCGTCGAAGCCGCCGCCGAAGTGATCGGAGTATCAGCCGCCATTCGTTCTACCCCTTTCCTTCGCCTCGCTCCTCCTCGGCGCACGCCCGCCCTGCTATCTTACCTCGATTCTCTCCCCCGTGAAACAGACCGCCGCGCCGCCCAGATGATGAATCCCCTCCGGGGAGGAAAGCCAGGTTTCGCCAAAAGTTCCTTCGAGCGCGTCCGCGAAGACGACCTCTCCCACGACCAGAACGTGATCGCCGAGAGGACATTCCCGGACGACGCGGCATTCCAGATGCGCCCGCGCTTCCTCGATGCCGGGGGAATTCAGTTTCCTCGACGGACGCCGCGTCAGTCCCGCCGCCTTGAATTTGTCCACGGCACGCGACGAGGTTTTCCCGCTCAACATAACAGCACCCAAAAGTTCCTTTCCCGGAAGATTGATAACCATTTCGCCGTACTCTCGAACGATCTCAAGCGTACTCCTTCCGGCGCCGATCGCGACACCGAAAAGCGGAGGATCGTGGCTGAGCGGCGTATTCCACGCAGCCGGCATCAAGGCGACCTCCGAACCCGTTCCAGTGGACACCATTATCACCGCCCCGTGGTTGACCAATCTCAAGGCATGTCGTCTCTCCACCGGTTGAAATCGTCGCATCCGCCTTCCCTTCCAAAAAAGGTGTCATTCTTCCAATTTGACAGTTTCGAGACATCCTAACCAGACTTGCGCGAACGGCCTAGAAAAAACGACACAGACCAAACGGAGATGAGAAACCGCCGCCACCGCCGCCGTCTTCCGCTTGACGTTCATTCTTTGGGATTTGGCGGCGGACGAAAAACGAGAAGCGAAGAACGAAAGCGAAGGCGAAACGTATTTTACCGAGGCTCATCTTTTTCACCTACAAAAAACGATCGTCGTCTTCCGTTCCCTTGCGACACTGTGTTATAATCGAGGTTGCCATGAAGGATCCGGAAAAAGAAATTCGGTGCACGGGAATGGCGTTGGTCGCGCATCCCAATCTGATCGATCCGAACTTCCGCGAGACCGTGGTGTTGATCGTTCATCATGACGAGGACGGCGCTTTCGGTTTGATCATCAATCGCCCTCTTCGGATCACACTTCAGGAGATGGCACGCAAGTTGAACCTCTCGTGGGGCGGCGGAACGGCCCCGGAACACGCTTGGGAAGGCGGCCCCGTGGCACGGGACACGGTATGGTGCCTTCACGACGGAGCCCGAGGGGCCGGGGTGACGAAGGATTTGGGTAACGGAATCCTCTTCTCCTCGGATGCAGCGGCGGTCCGTGCCTTCTTTCTCGAACCCGCCGGCTCCTACCGTATCTTTCTCGGTTACGCCGGCTGGGCGCCGCGTCAGTTGGAAGCGGAATTGGCGGGCGGCTTCTGGTTCCTGGCGGAAGTCGATCCGTCCCTCGTCTTCCGAACGCCGCCCGACAAATGCTGGGAGCGGACTCTCTCGACGCTCGGCATCAATCCCTGAACCTCGCTCCTTCCCGCCGTAAGAGCCTTCTGAATCGCTTCCGCGATGCGCCGATGTCCCTCGCGGCTCGGATGGCATTGATCAAAAATAAGGAATTTTTTCTCTTTCCACGGAACTTCGTACTCGAGACCGCTTTTCACGATCGGAACTCCCATCCTCTCCAAGGTTTCGCGGTAACGACGCGATAACGCCTCGAAAAGTCGTCGGTAGGCGGCGGGGCTGAAGCGCCGGACGGGAGGATACACCACCGGTTCCGCGCTCCCGTGGACTTCGCTCCCTCCGTCCGGAGCCAGACTGCACGGGAGATCGACCGCGAGGACGAGGGCTCCGCGATTGCGTGAAAAACGAACGATCTTCTCGATCTCAAGCATCGCCGCATCCAGCACCGTTTCGTCCCAGCGGTCGGGTGCAAGGAGATGAGGGAGAAGCCGTTCGAGCAGACCGTCCGCCAAACGCAGAATCCCAATCCGCCCCATCCAGCCCGGAGGGGGGCCGTGAGCGGTCAGAGCACGAAGTCGTGGTGTGAGAACAGATGCGTGAAGATCATTCCAGCCCGCGGTGAAGACCACGACATTGTAGGAACGCTTCTTCCACTCGTATTCGAGATGACGGCGGATATTCCGCGCTCGATGTCCCGGAACACCCGCGTTCACGACGAAGGCCTGAACGCCGCTTTCCCTTAACATCTGATAAAGCCGATAAGGGAAACTCTCTTCCTCACGGACGTATTGTCCCCACACATTGGAATTGCCGATGCAAAGAATCCTCAACGGAGCGGTTTCGAAACCGTATCCCCCGGAACGGTCCCTTTCCGGGGACAAAAGGTACTCCAAATCCGGGTCCTTCACGTGAAGAAGGCCGGGAGTCGGTGGAGAAGGTTTCAAGAAAAACCCGGGGCCCGTCGGTGAAACCGAGGCCGCAAGCCGCACGCCGATCTCCAGACCCAACAGCACCGCTCCCCAGAACCCAAAAGCGCGGCGCCCCCGGCCAAGGAGGCCCTTACGTTTCTCCTTCTCTAGAATCGCTCCACCGCGTTTTTCCGTTTCCGAACCCGGTTCTTCTTTGGTTCCAGGAATCTTCGTCTCAGCCTCCGCGCGCGCGGAATTCCACCACCTTCAACGGCCCCGCCTCCACCTCGAACTCCTCCTCCGAAAGCACGTCGATTCGACGAATATCTCGAATCGGAATTAAGGTTCGAAAGACCCCGCGGAATTCCTCCTCCACGCGCGCTGAATCGGGGCGAATGATGATCGAGGTCTTCTTCGGTTGCACGAATTCCGATATCTCGACGAACCCGAATATCTCGGAAGTTCTTACATTGCGCGCATGAATTTCACACGTGGTTTCGCCATCCTTCGAATAGGAAATACGGTAAATCCTCGAATCCTTCTTCCTCTTCACTTTCATCTCTCGAAAAATCCGTCCCGCTCAGTTTCGCTTTCGTTCACCTCAATCACGCTTTTCGATCAGTTCGATTGTATGGCCATCGGGATCCTTCAAGAAAGCGATGACCGTCGTTCCGTGCTTCATTGGTCCCGGTTCGCGCGTAATCTCGACTCCTTTTTCCTTCAACGCGGCGCAGGTGGCATAGATGTCGTCGACGGCGAAGGCAAGGTGCCCCCAGGCATCACCCAATTCGTAGGGTTCCTCGCGATCCCAATTGTACGTCAATTCGATCTCGCCCCCTTCGTCCGGAGCCGCGAGAAAAGCGAGCGTGAATTTCCCGCCCGGATAATCATTCTTCCGACGCAGTTCCAGCCCCAGCAAGCGATAGAACTCGATCGAGGCCTCGAGATTCCGCACCCGAATCATTGTGTGAAGAAATCGCATAACGGCAATTTACCAAACTCTCGCGCCGCCGTCAAAACCGGCACGCGCCCCCCTCCCGGCTCTCCTTCGGGCTACCATCGGCACGGCGCACGAGCGTGTTTACCGATTCTATTCCAATCTCCGTTCGCGTCGTTGTTCCTTGCCCGCCGTCGGCATCGCCCCGGTCAGAAAAAGAAAAAGAATGTCATCGCGTACGGTAATGTCATCCCACACGACCGACGTTGTTGATCGCCTGGCCGAGGAGATTGTCGTGCGTGGTGATGACCTTCGAGGCCGCTTCATAGGCCCTCTGAGACTTGATCAAGTCCACCATCTCACGAACCGGATTCACGTTCGACACCTCCAGCATTCCCGTCCGCAGTTTCACTCCGAAGAGCACCGTCTGCGGAGGCCCGGACTCCTTCGTGGCCTTGAAGAAGGTGTATCCGACCTTTTCCAGTCCTCCGACGTTCTCGAACGAGACGATCCGCAATTTGTCCAGCTCCCGCGGCTGTTCCCACATATTCACGCCGGTTCCGTTGTACTGGGCGTTGTAAAGAATCGTTCCATCGGGCTGAAAACGGACGTTTTGAAGATTGATCTGGATGGGGCCTTTCTCTCCCAAGACTTGAGCCCCGTCCTGTGTCACCAAATATCCGTCCGCATTGACGGTGAAATTTCCGGCACGGGTATAACGCAGCCCCTGCGGCGTCATAATCTCGAAGAAGGCATAGGATCTCTTGACCCCCGGAATCCCTTCCAGAGCCATGTCCAGCGGCTGATCAGTCTGGCGTAGCGATGGAGAAATATCATGCTCGGTCACGATATCGTCCACCTGAACCCCCGTCCCCATTCTCCCGACGAACGGGGCTCGATCGAAGATGTGCAAAGGCGTGTAGAATTTTTCGTCGTGGAGTCGGTGAGCCAGAATCGAGGGAAAGTCGCGATAGACGGTCGTGTCCCTCTTGTATCCGACGGTATTGAGATTCGCCAGATTGTTCGAAATGACGTCTGTATCCGTCACCCGCGCCAGCATCGCCAACGCTCCGGTGTATAGCCCTCGATCCATTCCTCGCCCTACTTCCTCAAACGTTTGTCAGGTTCGACCGTGTCCCTTCTTCGAAAGAGCCCGGTCTCTCCCTCTCTTCCTTCTATCGACATCCTTTCTTTCCAACTTGAACAAAGATGAGAATTTCTCCGATGCCGAAAAATCAGCGTTGCCGGACGTTGGTTCGCGTCATTGAGAGTCCGCGCTTCACTTCAGGCGAGATGCCTGCCTAACGGCAGGCAGGAGTGCGTTCCCAGGAAAGAATTTTCGTTGCCTTTGCCCCTTCCTTGCTTGCCCCGGCAATGCCGCCGGGACCTCCATCAGTAGAGCATCGATGGTGGGGTGAACGAGCGGAACGGCAATTCGCAGACTGGAGAGTCCGCGCTCCATGCCGAAATGGAGATGGGGCGCAGGTTCTTCAACCTGCGAAGAGCAGCCCCTTGGTTCGCGGACCGGAGAATCCGCGTTCTCCCGCCGCGGATCATTCCCGAACCAGAAGGACGGCGGAACCGGCAGGAACCTCGACAAAACGGCCCCCTTCCTTCAGCTCCACCACGCGCCCCGAAACCGCATCACGGTAAACCCCGTTCGGCAACTCCGGAACGTTCTCCACCGAGATCGTCTCGGGTTTCTCCGTTCGATTAAAGGCTGCCAAGGCCCGATCCTCGAACCACGCGCGCACGAATGCATAGAAATCCTTCGTCACCATGATCGGCCGGCGACTTCCGTAACGCAAGGCTGGATGTTTTCGGCGCGCCCGCGCCACAGACGCAACCGTCTCTTTCACACCCTCTTCCTCCGGCTTCACCGCGGAACCAAACCTCATATCCCGCCGGTTGTCCGGGTCTCCCGCGCCGGTCATCCCGATCTCGTCACCGTAATAGATCGTCGGCGCCCCGTCGATCGACATCAAGAAGACGAAGGCCTGCTTCAACCGCCCGTAAGCCGTATCGTGATCGACCCGAGGCGGCCGTTTCCAGCCCACCTCCTCTTCGTCCGACTCCGTCGGGTCGGGCAGGTCTCCGTCGGCATAAGCCATAAAACGCGCCTTGTCGTGGTTGCCCAGAAGCGGAGCCATCGTGCTCTCCTTCCCGTACACGCGTTCCGACTCTTCCAACGCCTTCTCCAGATGATTGAACCCCGTCTTTCGCATCGCGAAGGTCGAAACCAAAGCGTCATAGAGCGGAAAGTCGAACTGACCGTCGAGCCGGTTTGGTCCGACGTACGAGGCGATTCCCGCTCGATCCAGGAAGGTCTCTCCGATAAGAAAGAGTCTTCGCCCGCGCGGCCGTTCCACCGTTGCGCGGAGATACTCCCGAAACCTGTTCCAGAACTCCCGCGGAATATGCTTCACCGCATCGAGTCGAAAGCCGTCGAGATCCGTTTCCTCCAGCCAGTAACGGGTATTTCGGAGAAGAGCCGCGACCGCATTGGGATTTCCGAAATCGAACGACGGCAGGAAAGGCTCGAACCATGTCGTAAAGGGGTATTCGTCAAAACGGCGCAAGTTCCGTGTCCCGTCCGGTAGTTCCAATCTTCCGAACCAGTCCCGATGCTTCTTCCACCACGGATGCTCCTTGTGAACGTGATTGAGGACCAGGTCAGCGATGACCCTGATTCCATGCCGATGAGCGGTTTCAACGAGCGAGCGCAGTTCCTCGAGAGTGCCGAAACGGGGATCGACCTCCGTCGGCGAAACCGGCCAATAACCATGGTAACCGGTGTAATACCGGTACGGTGCCAAGTATTCTCGATAAGCGCCGTCAGGATTGCGATTGACCGGCGAGATCCAGAGCGTATTGATTCCGAGTTCATCGAAATATCCCTCCTCGATCTTCCGCCGGATCCCCTCGAAATCGCCACCGTGAAAATTGGCCGGCGGAAGGACCCTCGAATCGGGCACGGGCCGATCGTTCTCCTTCTTGCCGTTCGAAAAACGATCGGTGAAAGCAAAATAAACGATTGCGTCCTTCCATTCGAAACGCGGAGAGTCCGTTACGGGAAATCGAACGACGTTCCCGACCCGTCCCGCCGCATCAACGGCCGTGACACGCACCCAGGAAGCGGTGTCGAGGTTCTCGAGTGGAATGCGAATTCCCTGCTCCACGCGTTCAAAATCGATCCTCCGTACCGTCCCCTCTCGTCCCTCCTCGACGACCGAGACATCCGTGACAGGACTGCTTCCGGGAATCAGACGAACCGCCACCTCGTTCTCGTTCCTGAAGGCTGCAAAGAGGGAAGGCGGCGGGCCCGCGGGACCGCCTTTTACTGTAAAAACCGAGTTGAACCCTCCAAAACCATCGGGGACTTTGTCGGGATTCCGTGGGTCCGGGATCCATTTTCCATCGACAACAAACTTGTACGGGTACGTTCCCGGATCCAGAAAGACCACGGCTTCGTAAATACCGTCTCCGTCCGGATCCTCCAGGACCGTCGCCCCCTGATTCCAACCGTTGAAGGAACCCGCCACCACGGCCCGATCAATCTTATGCCCCGGTTCATACCGAAAACGGTGTGCGGCCCGGCGCACCACCACAAACTCGATTACCGTCCGCTTCTCTTCTCCGCCATTCTCGAAAATCAGCGGAATCTCGAGCAATCCCTGCCGGTATTTCGAAGGAGTAAGATGAAGAACCCCGTTCATCGTATCGATCGAGGCTCTGTAGTCCGGACCATTTTCTACACGAAGGCTTCCCTGCGAGCCGACCGCAAGGAACCGCTTCAAGTCCAACGATGACTCGACCCCCGCCGTCGCGTATTGCACGGGAATCCATCCGAAGAAGGAACCCGCAGCGGACGAAAGACCCGCCTCTTTGGAAGGCGCGGCGGCCGAACCGGAATCCGGCACGGCTGTTCCCTCGGTCTTCGCCGACAAGGGGGCGCACGCCCGGAAACTCAACGCAAACAGAAAACAGACAATCAAGGCCGAAACCCCGGTGGAATCCCCGATGGTACACAAACCCGCGCCTTTCGTTCGACCGACTCCACGCCACCGACGTTTCCGCTTAATTCCGTCCCGTTCCATTTCTCTCTCCTTCCTGCTTTCTCGAAAAGACTCGGCCGATACCGAAGGCCGAAACGCTCCTTTTTCTTTCCCAGACTCTACTAGGTCCCTCGGTCACGGGAAAGAAAGAACGCTGCCGAAAGGGAAGCGTTTACGAAGCCGTTCTTGCAGGCAAGATGCCTGCACTTCCGGGAAAAGCCACGCGTTTTCCGCGCCCTCGTCTGAGCATGCCTCGGTACCGCCGCCGGGGTCTCTCTTGTCATTTCGAATCCCTCGCATTCGCTCGGGATAGGCTCCGTGGGGGATCCCTTCCCGAGGTATCTTGCAGCCGGGGGCGCCTCATCAGCCCGGCCCTCCCTGCCTGCGCCGCGATGCGCCGCGGCAGGCGGGGCCCCGGCGGGGCGAGGGAAAATAACGTTGTTGCTGACGATCTTTGGGGATTCCTCTTCGGCATCGCTCCGCGCCGCCTCTCTCGGAATGACAGGGGAGGTGTCGGTCCACGCCCTCCTCGAAATGACACCAGGCCCGGGCGTCCTCGCCCGCCCTCGCATCCGAGGGGTGGAGAACCTGCGCACCACTCCTGTGGACAAGATACCCGATCCGAAAAAGGCTTATTCACGAAATTGAACATCCCGCCAACAATTTGTCCTCTTCCCCGGGTGCGATTTTATTTTGTAGGTAGTCACCCGGCCAGCGTAACAGGGAGGGCAAGGGCAGCGGCAAGGGCAAGCACAAGGGCAAAAAGGAGAAGGATCAAGGACGGGGGCGAAGGCAGGAGTAGGGCCGGAAAAAGACGCTACCGCGCTTTTTCTCTTCCGTGCTCATCCCGGCGAGGACGTCGGGACCTCCATCGGTGAATCAGCAGTGGAGGGGGCGGATGCCCTCGTCCGTCCCACCCCGCCGAGGCATACACCTCAAGGTCCATCCCTGGGAATTTCCAACGGCTCGTGAACCCGTTCCAAGGCGTTTGCGACTGTCCAAACCTACCTACAAGTCAAAACTGCGCCTTTCTCCATTTCCCCTTTTTCCTTGCATCGAGATAGTCGTCCTATATAGTGTTCGACAGCAGGAAAAATCCCGTTCGGACAGGGAGGAAAGCGAGGAAAGATGAAAATCCCGATCGCCCGGGAAGGGCAGCCTTATGTCTTTGGAACCGCGGTGGCGTCCTTGGTCTTCCTCCTCTCCGGCTCGCGTTTCCTCCGCAGACTTGGAACGCTGGGCACGCTTTTGAGCGCCGGCTTGGGATGGTTCCTCCGGGATCCCGACAGAATGATCATTCCAATCGAAAACGGGGTCTTGGCCCCGGCCGACGGTAAGATCATCCGAATCGACGAAGTCGAACTACCGGAATTCTTCAACGAACCCGTGCGCCGCGTCTCGATCTTTATGAGCCTCGCGGATTGCCATGTGAATCGGAATCCCGTGGACGGTACCGTCATCCATAAGTCGCGCTCCGAGGGAACGTTCCTGGCGGCTTGGGACGATCGGGCCTCCGAGGAGAACCGCCGCGCCACGCTGGGAATCGAGGGGGAATTCAAGACGGCGGTGCGTCAGGTCGCCGGCCTCGTCGCACGCCAGATCGTTTGTCGGCCGGAGCCGGGGGATGTTGTGCGGCAAGGGGAACGTTTCGGAATCATCCTTTTCGGTTCCCGGGTCGATGTCTATTTTCCCCGTGATTTTCGCTTGATGGTCGATATCGGCGACCGAACGCTGGCGGGAATCACGGCTTTGGCGGAAAGTCCGCCGAAGAAATCCGTTCCCAGGAAACGCGCGGGAAAGCGAACCCGCGCTCCTCGGAAAGCCTCGGGAAGGGCAAAGGATAAGGCCTCCGAAGAAGAGACCACGAAGACGGAGAAATAACGGATGGCGCGGGCGTTCCGGCGAAAGCGACGCGGAAGTCGCCGCTCCCGGGAACGCCTCGAACGAGTACGGCGCGGCATCTTCCTCGTGCCGACCCTGATGACCCTAACCAACCTTTCCTGCGGCTTCCTCGCCATCCTCTTCTCCGTTGAAGGACATTTCCGAACCGCTTGCCTCTTCCTCATCGCCGCAATGTTCGCCGACGTTCTCGATGGGGCCACGGCCCGCTTCATCAAACACGATTCCTCCTTCGGGAAACAGATCGACTCCCTCGCCGACGTCGTCTCCTTCGGAGTTGCTCCCGCGATTCTCGTCATCTATCGGTTTCACCTCGGGAACCATCCCTTCTGGATCTTTCCTCTCTTTTACGTCGTCGCCGGAGCGCTCCGTCTGGCCCGCTACAACGCGTTCGACGCTCCGCAGGCCGCTCGCAACTTCCGCGGAACCCCGATACCCGCTCCGGCGGGAATGATCGTCGGCTTCGTGCTTCTGCTCGATTCCCTCTCCTATGAACCGCAACGCCGCGTCGTCGTGACCGTCCTCTTCCTCTTCTCCTGCCTGATGCTGAGTTCAATCGATTATCCCTCACTCCGAAAAATTCTCCGCCCGGATACGCCCCGGCCCTTTCGATCGCTGGTGCTCGTACTGCTCGTCTTCGTCCTTCTCATCTACCGGTTCGTCGAGACGTGGCTCGTTCTCGGCACCCTCTATTATATCTCCGGCCCTATCTGGCATCTGATGACGCTTCGGCAGCGGAGGCGCGGCGTCACGGAAGAAACCGCGTCTGCCGAAACCTCCTCCTCCCTGCCGCCTTCTTCCTCATAATCGCCGTCCTTTCCCGTTAGGAGGACTTAAGACGCTTTTTCTCCTCCTCTCTCTTTCTGCGTTCCGCCCAGAGTAACGTCTCCAACAACGCTGCGCCGCCCACCAACGCGATCAACGGCATCTGAACCCGCCAGGTCCAGACGAGATTCGGAAACGGGATCAGGAAAAAAATTCCAAGAAGAAGGAACCAGTTGCCCATCCTTCGATGAACGGCCTCGTGCAGTTCCGGAAGCGCTCGGCAAACACGGAACCGAAGCGCGATGAGGGAATCGGGGGAGGGAGGCCGGCGGCGCCAAGCCCGGCCCCAGACCAGAAACAATATTCCTTGAGCGATAAGCGCCACGCGCAAGGCCGTTGGAACGGCATAAAGCCGCCGCCATGCCTCGGCGTCGGACACATCGATACCGGGAACCGTCATTTCGTCAGGACAGACGCGAACCAATCGCCGCGAAAGCGATCAGTCCGGCGAGGAAAAAGAGCGCTCCCGAAACGAACCATGCCTGATTGAAGAGAAAGAAGAGAAACACGGCGATACCCGCCAGAACGAGGAAGAGAACCGCCACCTGTTCCGGTCTCACGCTGCCTTCCACCTCTTGAGAACCGGTTTGAGCGCGCGATAAACGCGGCCGGGAAACGAAGCCGCCAGTTCCTCGTAGAGTTGCGCGTAATCGATTTCTCCGGAGATCAGCCGTGCAAAGACATTGTTCACGCTGATCGAACGAACTCCGATGAAATAACAAAGCCGCGGATGCGTGAAGAATATCTCCGCCAGCCTCAGCGCAAAGGCAAATCCCCGGGAAATCTCCTTCTCGACGGTTTCCGTATACCCCCCCTCCGCATTCGCCCCCCCCGAAATTTTTTCGTCCACGAACCGCGCCGCCAAAATCCCGGAACGGATCGCGTAAGAGATCCCCTCGCCGGAAAGCGGATCGACGAGCCCGGCCGCGTCTCCGACAAGAAAAACTCCTTGCCGCGCAAGAGGTTCGAACCCCTTCCAGAACGGCAACGGAGCGCCGCGGGTATCCAACACCTTCGCGCCGCGTAACGACTCGTGCCGCGCGATCAAAAGCCTCAGGTGCTCCCTCGCCTCCGGAAAATGCTTTTCCGTCGTTCCGACACCGATCGAGAAACGATCTCCCTTGGGGAACGACCATCCGTACCCTCGAGGCACGATGCCGAAATCGAATATCGCTCTCCTCTTGAACCGCTCGAACCGCTCGCGGGGAACCGATACCTCGCAGTCGAGCGCGATTCCAAGGCGTTTCTCCCGGCGCAAACCCGCCGCTTCGCCCGTCCGCCCCGCCGCGCCGTCCGCCCCGATAACCGTCTGCGACTCATAGGCTCCCTTCGTCGTTTCGACTCTCCATCGGTCGTTCTTTCTCTCGAGCCGCCGGACACGCGTGCCGT
Organism: Candidatus Hydrogenedentota bacterium; assembly: GCA_003697085.1. GTDB lineage: Bacteria > UBA8481 > UBA8481 > UBA8481 > J006 > J006. The sequence goes on along the minus strand of RFFU01000074.1, from coordinate 87,238 downwards.
CCTTGAGATTCGCGCCGGCTTCGAGAGCCTTTTTCACGAGGAGATGGTCGAAGAGGTCTCGACGCACCATCGCGACGTTGAGCCCGACGGGCTTGAGAAGAATCGTCCTCCGCCCCCGAAACATACAGAGCGTCTCCGTCACGGCGTTCTCGACGACGGAATCGATGGGAAAATCGAGAAAACGTTGCACGTTTCCTGTAAGGCCTCCGCCACACGCTTTCGGGCGTGGAAAGCGGGCTGCATCAATGAGAAGAGTGTGGCGGCCGGCCAGCGCCAGTCGACGCGCGGCCGTCGCCCCCGCTGGACCTCCTCCAATAACGATCGTTTCGTAAACTCTTTCTCCCGTCATTGCGGTTCACCAAGGATCCATCTTAACGGATTTCGCCTTCTTCGACAGCCGATTTTCCCCCGCGATTTCAGGAGGCGGTCCTGGAGCGGATCGTGATCGAACGAAGTTTTCCTCCAACACGCTCCTCAAACTCCTCGATCCGTTTTCGAACATCCCTCGAAAGCAGACCGCTGTGGTCCCGCAAGGCTCCGATGACCGCAACAAGATCGGCGCCCGCCGCGAAAACATCGGCGGCGTTGTGGGATGTGATTCCGCCGATCGCCACAAGGAACCCCGGAACGGGTCCGGAAAAACGATCAAGCATTCTCCGCGTCTCACGTACCGGTGCGATCCCGATAGGAGGACGAGCGTCCGGTTTCGAACGCGTCGGGAAGACCGGCCCAAGGGAAAGACTCGTGAGCACCGAACCGTATTCTTTCAACGCCGACCGAAATTCCTCGACCGAATGGGTGCTGAACCCCAACGGCACCTCGGGCCCCAAATGCTTCCTCGCCGTTTTCGGATCGACGCCGTCCTCCTGTCCGATGTGAAGTCCGGCTCCCAACTCCTGCGCGACCTCGAGAAAATCGTTGATGACGAGGCGCGGCCCCGATCCTTTCCGCCATTCCAGAATCCTTCGAGCCGCAGCCAAAACCTCCGCCGGCTCCTCTCCCCTTATCTGGAGAAACGGGACCTTCAAGTCAAGCAATTCTCGAACGGCTTCCGGAGCCTCCCGGACATCCCGGGGAGCGATTATTGGATAGACCCGAGCCAACGCTCGACGTATCCGGTATCGACCTTGCCCTGCCGGAACGTTTCGTCCTCCAAAAAGCGCAGGTGAAACGGAGCGGTCGTCGGAACTCCTTCGACGACGAGTTCCTCGAGGGCACGGCGCATCCGCACGATCGCCTCGTTCCGATCATGCCCCACCGCGATGATCTTCATCAAAAGGGAATCGTAGTTCACCGGAATACGATAGCCCGCATAGATGTGCGTATCGATCCGAATACCGGGACCGCCCGGGAGATGAAAAGTCCGGATAGTGCCCCCCCGCGGAAGAAATCCCTTCGTATAATCTTCCGCATTGATGCGGCATTCCAGGACGTGACGGGACGGAATCTCGTCGAACGAGGGAATCTCGAGACGGTTTCCGGCGGCGAGCGTGATCTGGAGTTTGACGAGATCGACCCCCGTCAACTCCTCGGTCACCGAATGCTCGACTTGAATCCGCGTGTTCATTTCGAGAAAGTAGAATTCATCGGGTGGAAGAAGAAGAAACTCGACGGTCCCGACGGTATCGTAATCGACACTGCGCGCCGCCCTGACGGCCGCCTGCCCCATCGCGCGCCGCAGTTCGGGTGTCACGACCGGGGACGGGGCTTCCTCGAGGAGTTTTTGGTGTCGCCGCTGACTCGAACAATCCCGCTCCCCCAGATGGATCACATTCCCGTACCGATCCCCCGCAACTTGAATCTCGACGTGATGCACTCCCTCAAGATACCGTTCGGCATACACTTCCCCACTCCCGAAGGACGCCATCGCCTCCGACGTGGCGCGGGACAAGGCCCGCGGGAGGTCTTCCGCCTCGCGCACCAGCCGCATCCCCTTCCCGCCGCCGCCAGCGGCGGCCTTGATCATAAGCGGCAAGCCGACCTTCTCGATCACTTCCCTCGGATCCGTCTCCGAAGAGATATCCATTCCGGGCACGACGGGCACGCCGGCGGCAGCAACGTGCCTCCGCGCCTCTTTCTTGTTTCCCATCGTCCGAATGGCGGAGGCGGCCGGACCGATGAAACGGATGCCGCTGTGACCGGTCAACTCCGCGAAACGGTCGTTCTCGGCCAGGAATCCGTATCCCGGGTGCACGGCGTCGGCACCGGTGATCTTCGCCGCGGAAAGAATTGCTGGAATGTTCAAATAAGATTCGCGGACCGCGGCGGGGCCGATGCAAACACTTTCGTCGGCCAACTTCACGTGAAAGGCATCGGCATCGACGTCGGAATGAACCGCCACCGTCTCGATCCCCAGTTCGCGGCACGCCCGCAATATCCGCACGGCAATCTCACCGCGGTTCGCCACGAGAATCTTCCGAAACATCGGTTTCTAATTCCGTTCCGTCCGCGTGATACGAAAAAGCGCCTGACCGTACTCGACGCCGATCCCGTCCTCCACGAGAACCTCCTCGATTACTCCCGCCACGGGCGAAAGAACACGATATTTCACGTCCATCACTCTCACTTCTCCGAGAAGATCTCCCGCCGCGACGCTCTCCCCCGCGCTTCGGTGACGCGTGAAGACTCCCACGTGGCTCGATGTCACGGTTACGCTTCCGTCCCCCTCCTCGATCCCCGCCGAGAGGGCGCCGCCCCGCCGCAACGCGCCGGATCCCTCCTCCCGCTCCAACGCCATCATGGTCTCGCCATCCTCGATCTCCAACTCTACGAGGTCATTCTCCTCCATCAATCGTGCCAGGTTCTCGAGCTTTCCCAGATCGATCTTCATCCGGCTCCCTCCGCTTCTTCGGTCGCTCCTCCACCCTCATCAAAAAGTTCCCGTTCCTCCCCATTTCCGGTGACCAACTGCGCGATCCACGCCGCCACGGGAACGGCCAACAGAAGCCCCCAAATTCCGAAAAGATGTTCTCCAATCAGGAGCACAACGAGAACCACGACGGGATGCATCCGCATATGGTGGCCGTAAATAAGCGGATTGAGACCGTACGCCTCGACGGCGTGCACCAACAGCACGATTGCGATCACCCACACCACTTTCATCACACCCCCGACCTTCAACGCCAATAATACGGCCGGAAGCGTGGAAAGGATAACTCCCAAAACAGGAACGTACGAGCAGAAAAAGACGATGACGGCGAGAAGTTCGAGAGAAGGAAGCCCGAGGAAGAAGAAGCCCACCGTCGTCAAAAGAGCGTTTACCAAGGCGATCAACGATTGCGCCTCAAATGCGCGTCCCAGCATTCCGGCGAAACTGGCGATCCCCGGGGCCACCTCGGCATACCACCCGGAAAACCGCCCGCGTTCGAGCGCACGAACCATATCCTTGAGACATTGGAGATCCCACAGAATCAGGAACGAGAAGAGAATCGCCAGAAAGAACTGGAAGATCAGGCCTAAGACCGCATTGGCGAAATCTCGGACATTCTCCGCAATCTTCGGAACGAGCGCCAATAACCACTCCTCGACGTTCCCCAGCATCTGTTTGAAGGCCTCGGATTTCCGGAAATTGGCGTAGCCCTCCGCTCCAAGAATCCGCGGGCCGTATTCGTCCAATGTCTCACCGACCCGTGAGACGAGGACCCACTCCTCCGGGGAAAGGCTCTTCGTATCCACCGACTCCGCCAGCGCAAAGGTCTCGCTTTCCGGAATGGTTTTCCCTCCGGCGGAAAGGAGGGGAGGCGTTGGAATCGAAAGCTCCGGCATTGTCGAAGGCGGCTCCGTAACATCTCCGGAAGGTCCCGATGCCTCCGCTGAGGAGGTCAAAGGAGCCGTAATGTAATGTTGCGCCAGCGCTCGCGCTTCATCGTAAATCCGTGGAATAACCGTTCCGACGATCAGTATCAACAATCCCAGAAAGAGAAAGTAGATCAGGGTCAAGGAAAGCCGGCGATACCGGATCACGCGCTCGATTTTTTTGACAATCCCATTGCCGATGTACCCGAGAATAAAGGTCAGAAAGATCACGGGAAAGAGATGGCGAAGGAGATAAAGGACGCAAAGGAGAAGAAACCAAGCCGCGAATTTCCGGAGAAACGTTTTCCATCCCGCCGGAGCAATACTCTTTCGCATCGAATCCGCATTCGCCTTCCCCGGCTCCCCGTTCATCTCTATTGCTCTCCGTTCCGTGATTCCTCGATTTTCCCGAGAATATATTCGATCGGTTTCTCTCGGCGCAAGATTTCCAAAACACGTTCGACATCATCGGCCGTCACCGCGTTTACCTTCTCGCGGTATTCCGTGTCGAAACGGTACCCCTTCCCCAAGGCCTCATACCATCCCCGATACCAGACCCGCCGTTCGGTGCGTTCGTGGTCGAGATCGAATTCTCCGAGAAGAAGCCGCTTTGCCCGAGCCACCTCCTCCTCACGCGGCCTATCGAAGAGATGATCCATAAGAGTCCGAACTTCTTCCAGGGCCTTCGGTCGGGTTGCGGCGTAGAGCACAAGGTGAGAGCCGAGACGGCGTGTGGGAAAGAAGGAACCGACCGAATACGCCAAGGCCCGTTCCCGGCGGATCCGAATATACATTCGCGAGGAACTGCGCCCTCCCAACAACGCGTTCACAACCTTCCAAACCGGATAAGTCGCGTCGTTCACGGAGGGGGCGGCATAGGAACGGAGAAGCAGGACCTGTTCCATCGGTTCCGTCACCACGCGGTGATGAGGGGAAACGGCCGGAAGTTCCGGAAGAACGAAAGGGCGGCCCGAATCGACCGCGCCCCACTCCGCGAAAGCCTTCACGATCGTCGCCGTCTCCGTCCCCGCCAATACCAGGACGGGCGGTTTCGAAAAGAGACGTTTTGCGAAACGGCGGGCCGCGCTTCGTGTGATCTTTCGGATCGCGGTTTCGCTTGCCGCCGCCGGGCGGCCGTAGGGGTGCCCGGGAAAGCGTTCGGCCAGGAGCCCGTCGTAGGCGCGCGAGAAGGGGCGATCTCGTCGGGCCCGCAAACCGTCCGCGAGTTCTTCCTTCACGATCTCGAGATCCTCGATCCGCGGGTCGAGCAGGACACGTTTCATCCAGTAAGCCAACAAGCCCTCTCTCCCTTCCGGCGCCGTTCCAAGCACCGTAAAAACGTCATCCTCCGCTTCGAACGACAGAGTCAACCCCCAACGGGCAAGCATCTTCCGAAAGGTCTCGTATTCGAGTCCTGCCGGACCGCGATTCATCACTCCCGCGACCACCGCGGCGACCCCCGGCTCTTCTTCCACCAAACGTCCCCCCTGAAAAAAGACCCCCAGCGCGGCGCGCGTGCCCGAACGCGGAGCGGGAATCACACCGATTTCTTCCGCCCGTGAGCTTGATCTTCGCGGCAGAAGACGGAGAACAACCGCGCGCTCCTCGTTCAAATACCGCCGGGCGAAATCCTCCAGATCCGCAGGTTTCAGAGACTGAAGAACATTCCGGTAGCGATCCGCCGCGCCGACGTCACCCATAACATACCAGAAGCCGAGTTCGTAAGCACGCGAGGCCGCCTCCTCCCTCGACATCTCCTCTTCCCGAATCATCTCGCGCCGAGCGTTGTCCACGTCCTCGAAGGACACTCCGTCCTCGAGAAACATCTCGACGAAGTTCCGTATTTCCTCCTCCACAACCTCGATATTCTCCTCGGGACAGGCGTAGAGAAAACTGAATCGCGCGGGATCGCGCGAAGTCGGAAAGGAGATCCAAAACCGATCAGCGAGGCGGGTTTCCTCGACAAGGTGACGCCGCATGCGACCGACGGCGTCTCCGGAAAGGAGGGTCAGAAGAAGGTCGGCGGCAACATTGTCGCGGAAATTCCGCGCGGCCGGCGCGGGATAGGAAATGGCTCCGTAGGCGGAAACGGCATTGGTATGAAGAATGAGCAGTGTATCGGCGGGGAGCCCAACCTCGGGTGAGAAGAACCGATCCACGGCCGGCCGCCGAGTGTCCGCGCCGAGCGTTTCCCTGAAGATATTCCGTGCGATCACCGTGTCGAAGTCCCCCACGACAACGACGGCAAGATGTGTCGGTTCGTAACGTGACCGGTAGTATCGAACAAGGTCCTCGCGCGTCGTGCGATCCAACGTGGTGTCTGTTCCGATGACGCGGAAGCGATAGGGGTGACGAAGATAGGCGGCGCGATCGATGCTGTCGTAGAGCATCGTGACAGGATCATCGTTACGGCGGTCGATCTCCGACTTGATCACCTCCCGCTCCTTCTTCATCTCCACCGGAGGGAAGGACGCATTCCTCGCAATATCCGTGATGATCTCGAGGGCGCGCCGCCACTCCTCCGAACGAATCGTGACGTGATAATAGGTCCAGTCCTTCGAGGTCGCGGCATTCATCTCACCGCCGTTGCTCTCGACCTCCTCATCGATCTCCCCGACCGGTCGCGTCTTCGTTCCCTTGAAAAGCATATGCTCCAAAAAATGACTCAGCCCCATCGTCACCGTGTCTTCGTCGCGCGAACCTGTTCGAACCCAGAGTTGTACCGCCGTCACGGGAGCCCCGGCACGGTGTTCCAGTATCAAGGCCGCACCGTTCGGTGCTCTTTCGACCGATGCCGCGCCCGCCGAAACGGCAAGGCTTCCGATGAGAAGAGCACCGATAAGAACCCGGAGGCGAATCGTCAAGGAAGCCGCGCGCTTTTCCCGCTTTGGAGTCTTATCCATCGCTTCAGACAACCCACCAAATCAGAACGTAATCGCGCGCTGGCGAAGGTAATGGTCGGCGAGAACGATCGCAATCATCGCTTCGACGATCGGAACGGCGCGAGGAAGAACACAGGGGTCGTGTCGTCCCCGGCCTTTCAGCCGCGCCGGTTCTCCTTGCCGCGTCACCGTGTCCTGCTCCAAAGCAATCGTCGAGGTCGGCTTGAACGCGATGCGCACCACGATATTCTCACCGTTCGTAATCCCGCCTTGAATGCCGCCTGAGCGGTTCGTCCGGGTTTGTATTCGCCCTTCTCGATTTTCGAAGACGTCGTTGTGTTCGCTTCCTCGAAGCGCAACGCCTCCAAATCCCGAACCGATCTCGACACCTTTCACGGCAGGAAGCGAAAAGAGCGCGTGGGCCAGCGTCGCGTCGATCTTATCGAAGACGGGATCCCCCCACCCCGCCGGGACGTTCCGTGCCACAGCCAAAATGATCCCCCCCAACGAGTCGCCCTGCCGGCGCGTATCACGGATCAAGTCCCCCATCTTATCGGCAATCTCCGCAACCGGACATCGTACCGGATGCGCATCGACGGACTCGCGGGTCAAACGCGGATCATCCGGACTGATCTTCGTCTCGATCGTTCCCACCCGCTCGACCGCCGCGACGATCTCGATCCTCCCGGCTCGCGATAAAATCTTCTCGGCAACAACGCCGCCGACGACCCGCGCGATCGTCTCGCGCGCACTGGCTCGCCCTCCCCCGGACGCCGCCGTCCGCCCGTATTTTCGTTCGTAAGTGAAATCGGCATGCGAGGGACGATACACATTCTTGATTTCGTCATAAGATTCCGGTCGCGCATCCTTGTTTCGCACCAGAACACCGATCGGCGTCCCCAGTGTCACCCCCGACTCGACACCCGAAAAAATCTCGCAACGATCCGCCTCGCTCCGCGGCGAAACGAGGTCGGATTGCCCGGGACGTCGCCGGGCCAATGCTGCGTCGATCTCGGATGGATCGAGCGATAATCCCGGCGGAACGCCGTCGAGGATCACACCGATTCCCGCCCCGTGCGATTCTCCACAGGAAGTCACTCGAAACAACCGGCCGAATGTGTTTCCGCTCATAGCGACCCGATTCTACGCGTCACACTTCGCCTTGGCAAATAATGCCTCCCCCCAAAACACAATCGCCTTCATAAAAGACGGCGGATTGCCCCGGTGTCACGTTCGGTTCCGGAGCCGGAAAGGTGACATGACAGCGGTCTCCGATACGTTCGATCGACACGGCGCGCCCCGGATGCCGGCTCCGAATCTTGACCACCGCCTCGAATCGCTCCGGCATTTTCTGATGCCAAATGAGGTTCTCCACGAGCATCCGCGAGGCAACGGGACGCCCGCCGAGAACGACCGTCTTCGTTTCCGGGCGTATCGCCCGGACATAAAGCCGTTCGGAGGCCGGAATCCCCAACCCTCGCCTCTGGCCGATCGTCACGCGCCCGAAGCCGCGGTGTCTTCCCAAGAGACGCGTTGCCTCGTCGACGATCGGTCCGGACTCGATCGCCTCCGGCGCGAAACGTTCGAAGATATAGGAAAAATCCCCCTCGGGAGCGAAGCAGACGTCGGTCGAATCCGGCGCATCCTTCATCTCCAAATCCCATTCCTCGGCCATCCTCCGCACCTCGTCTTTGCCCACTTCCCCGAGAGGAAAAAACGTCGCGGAAAGGACCGATCTCGGCACGCGGTAGAGAAAATAAGATTGGTCCCGCATCCGATCCCGGGCCGCGAAAAGACGCCCGTTGTGGACACGGGCGTAATGACCGGTGGCGAGGAACTCCGCCCCCAAAGCCCGCGCCCGCTGAAAAAGCAGGCCGAACTTGATTCCCTCGTTACACAACACGCAGGGATTCGGCGTCACTCCACTTCGATAGGCCTCGGCCGTCCACCGCATCACCGTGGCGGCGAACTCCTCCGAGAGATCAAAAAGATAGTGCGGCCGGTTCAGAGACGCCGCCAAACGAGAAGCCGCACGAACAGCCCGAGGAGCACAACAAGAACCGATCCTGTCCCGAACCAACTCTTCGGGAAGATGCCGCATCGTGATTCCAAAAACCTCGTGCCCCTCCTCGTACAACATACGAAAAACGACCGAGGAGTCGACGCCTCCCGACATTGCCACCGCTATCTTGCTCATTTGTTCTCAGTCACCCTATGGCCCTCTCCGAAAAAACGTCGCTGAATTTGGAAGGAGATACTCCTCACGAAAAAAGTTCAAGCATCCCGGCCCGGCGTTCACACGTCGCGTCGCGGTCGCGTAAAGGGTATTTTGACATCCCGGCCGAGAAATGAAGAAATATCTTAACGTGAATTGCTTTCGGATTATACTCACTTTTCATAATTCATCGGAGTGGAAGTACTATGCCTCGTTATCTCTACGTCAGCCACGGATCTCCCGAGGGAGAGAACACAAGAACGGATTTCGACGCGGTTGCATCTCTGGCCTTGCTCCAACATACAGCGATGGCAAAGGGCTTTCGGTACGGTCGCGACTTTGAACTCGATATGATTGATTACTACTCCTCGGGGCTCGATCGCCTCCTTCAACGAAGGAATACGGAGATTTTACTGGCGGATATTCCGCCCGATGTATTATTGAAACCGGAATCCGGTGGCCGCGATGGTCTCAGACAACGCCTCGAAAAACTCCGCGCGCAGAAGGTCATTCTCCATTTTCTCGACCATCACCCTGTAACACGCGAGACTCGAGCGATCTTCGAAGAATTCCACCGAAACGGATTGATCCGCTCCCTTTGGATCTGCCCCTTTTGTCCCGAGGAGGATCGAGTTCTGGACCATACTCGAAAACTTTGTGCGACGGAAGTCACGGCCCGTTTCCTCGAACGTGTATGGAACGTCCCCCTGGACGAAACCGCGCGGAGGATTATGCGGTGGGCGCACGATCAGGACTTCGGGCTCCGTGAGATTCCCGAAGCCAATCGCATCTCGGTCGTGATCGGCGCCGACTATCCTCCCTTGAAACTAGCGGATTGCCTTTCCCGGGGAATTTTTTGGAACCGCGAGTTGGCCGCCGTGCATTCCCGACAGGAGGAGAAGACGCAACGCCTCTTGCGGGAATTGAGGTACCACTGGCGCCGATGGCGCTTAGCCTCCGGACGCCGCATCGACGTCGTCTATGCTCTGATGCCCCCTCATCACGGACTTAAGGTCACCGCCGCCGGCCTTCACTGCCTCCAGAACCTTCACGCACGCGTCGCCGTCTTCCTCCACCGCGACCCGTTCCTCTCGATCAGGATCAATCCGCGGGAGAACGAACTTCACGCGGGAGAAATGCTGCGACCGTTCGGCGGCGGAGGACATCGCGGAGCGGGAAGCGCCGGAGCCGGCCCCCACCGTCCCTTCCCGTATAGGAACGTAACCGACGAGAACTTCCCTCGGGTTGCACAAACCGTCGATGAACAGCTCTCCCGGCTGGCCCGCGCCGAAAGTCTCCCCGTGACGGAAGGGCGGGCGCGAAAACGCCCCGCTTGAGACCACGGATCACTTCGTAATTCAAAAAAATGAGGAACAGAAGATTTAAACAACTCGATTCCCGCTCAAATTGGAGAATCTGTATTCCATAGCTATTGGATAAGAATTTTTCGCAAACGACTGTCCCGCTTTCCCAACCATCTTCTTCTGTTCTGAAAGACGGGACACCGGAAAAGGAAAAACCATAAAAACCAGGAAATGAAAAAGAATTACAAAAATTGCAGTTCTCTTAAACACCATTCGCGGGGTTGAAATCCTGTTTTCGACGTTGGATCAGTGGCATAAGATATTTCCGCCGTCGGAGCCCCGGTGGCGGAATCGGCAGACGCGCCGGACTTAAAATCCGGTTCCCCAAAAGGGAGTGCGGGTTCGAATCCCGCCCGGGGCACCATTTTTCACTCGAAAATCCTTTCTGACTCGAGCGGAAAGACCGATTATATTTATCTGGATCTGGAAATGATGTCCAAAGGGTTCTCAAAATTGAATTCGGTTTTCTCGCTGTGCTTCGTCTCGGTCCTTTCCCACTTCGCATATTCCGGCAAGGGAAAGATGCTGTTTCCGCTAGTGTTGCTTCTGGCGGCCGCGCGTCCCGCCGGGGCGGCGGAGTCTTCTTCCGCTCCCCCCGCAAGCGCGCCGGTCCCCGGCATCGAAACCGCACCCGCCTCCGCTCCCACCGCCGACTCCAGCATTGCCGCCTCCCTCTCCTCGCCCTCCCTTCTCCCCTCCACCGCTTCCGCCGAGACCGCGCAACACGCGTCCTCAGTTCGCGCTCCTTCGGCTCCCGCCTCCCCCTCCACGACCCCTTCGCCTTCCGCTCCTTCCCGTCCCGTCGGCATTGCTGCTTCCGCCGCTGCCGCCGCCCCGGTTCCTCCCGACCGCGCCGCCTTCCTCTCGGAACTGGACCGGCTCCGGCGACTCTATATCGCCCTCCAGTACTACGACGGCGGAGACTACGAGCGAGCCGAGGAGTACGGCCTTTCGGTCCTTCGCGAGATGCCGGACGACACGACGGTAATGACGTTGGTCGGTTCGTGTCGTTTACGGCTCGGCAATGACACGGGCGCCGTCGAGATATTCACCCGTTACGTACGGCACCATCCGTTCGACGCACTGGGATACTTTTCCCTCGGGGTAGCCTATCAATCTCTTCAAAACCGGAGGAAGGCGGTCGAGAACTACTGGGCGGCCCTTCTGATCGATCCCAACATGGAGCCCGCCCGGGTCAACCTCAGACAACTCGGAGCCCTCTGAAACCCCCTCCCCACCTACAATTCGAAAGTAACGCTGGTCAAGCCCGAAACACCGGAACACACGGAGCGGAAAGGAACCGCGGAAGAGACGGAAAACGGAAAAGGAGAACCCCGGAATACACCGAATGCACGGAAATAGGAGGAAGGAGACAGGGCAAAGGAAACAAAGGAAGAAGGGCGCGAACGCTCTTGGCTATCCAACACGAATCCCGTCTCTCTATTCCCCATCGGCTGATCGAGGGGCCGGCATCGGAACCGGGATAAAAAAGAAGGCGGCCATTGGAGGGCGCAACGGTACGTCCGCCTCTCCAGCGCTTTTTTCGCCTCCGTGGGTTGAGAATCCGCGCCTCGTTGCCGACTGCCACGCGGAGCGAACGCATCCGCGCAATCCGGTCACCAAGAAAATCGGATTCCGTGCTTGCCGCAGAGGAAAGTTCCCGGATAGGATCAGCGTATGGCTGGCAACCGTGAAAATCACCGACAGCAGACTCCTTATCGGGCCTGGTTTCGATGTGGAGAAGGTTGCGATGTTCGCTTGGATCTTACCGAGATCGTTTATCACTGTCCGAAGTGCGGAGGGTTACTCGAGGTCGAACACGATATCGAACGATTGAAGCAGCAATCTCCGAATTACTGGCGCCGGCTCTTCGACGAGCGTTATATGCGCACGAATTGGCCTTACGGATCAGGGGTTTGGGGAAAAAAGGAATGGGTCTGCCCGGAAGTGAGTAATGAGAATGTCATCTCGATGTATGAAGGCGGAACGAATCTCTTTTGGGCGGAGCGATTTGGAGCCGAGATCGGGGTCGAGGATCTTTGGATCAAGCAGTGCGGCAATTCGCACACTGGCTCCTTCAAGGATCTCGGCATGACGGTGTTGGTTTCGATGGTGAACGAGATGATTGCTCAGGGAATCGCAATCGACGCCGTCGCGTGTGCCTCGACCGGTGATACCTCGGCGGCGCTGGCCGCATACTGCGCGGCCGCGGGCATCCCAGCGGTGGTTCTGCTTCCTCGAGCGAAGATCTCGCCGGCCCAACTGATCCAGCCGATCGCCAACGGCGCTCTCGTTCTTTCTCTCGATACCGACTTCGACGGGTGCATGGCCATCGTCAAGGAGATCACAAAGGACAAATCAATCTATCTCGCCAACTCGATGAATTCGTTGCGGATCGAGGGACAGAAGACGGTCGCGTTCGAGATCGTTCAGCAGTGTGATTGGGAGGTTCCGGACTGGGTCGTGATTCCCGGCGGAAACCTCGGTAACGTCTCCGCCCTCGGAAGCGGTTTCTGGATGATGAAGGAGTTGGGCGTGATCAACCGATTGCCGCGGATCGTTTGCGCGCAGGCCGCGCGCGCCAATCCGCTCTACGAATCCTTTCTCACCGGGTTTGCGGAGTTTCGTCCGAAGAAAGCGGAAAAGACATTGGCTTCGGCGATTCAGATCGGGAATCCGGTATCGATTCGGCGGGCGATACGAACATTGAAACGGTTCAACGGGATCGTCGAGCAGGCGACGGAACAGGAACTCTCGGATGCCGTCGCCCGCGCGGATCGGACGGGACTCTTCAATTGTCCCCACACCGGTGTCGCATTGGCCTCGTTGATCAAGTGTCTGGAAAAGGGAATTATTCGGAAGGACGAAAAGGTTGTCGTGATTTCCACGGCCAACGGTTTGAAGTTTCCAGAGTTCAAGATTCGATATCACACGGATGCGCTCGAAGGGGTCGTCGGGCATTACGTCAACAAGCCGGTGGAATTACCGGCGAGAGCGGAAGCGGTTCTCGAGGCAATTCGGATGCACCGGGACCGAATGGCCTCATGAGCGGAATTCGACCTTCTCGGAGAGCCGTGATCGCGCTTTTCGGCGTGGCGTTGTTGGCGTGGGGTTGCCGGGAGAATCTGATGGAGCCGCTGCCGGCGGTACGCGAAGTGAATCTTACGGCATGGCAGTGGGGATACGAGCCGGCGCGCATAACGGTGCGAAAGGGAACGATTCTTCGGCTGCGTGCGCGATCGCTCGACGTGGAACACACCTTGACGAATCGCGCCTTGGGGATCGACCTTGTGATTCCGGCACGGAAGGAGGGGGAGGAGAAGGGACCTGAGGCGGGGCCGATCGAGATCCCGGCGACTGTCCCGGGGACCTACGCCTTCACCTGTCATGCTTCCTGCGGTCCCGCTCGGAGCCGGCAGATCTTCAAACTCGTCGTCACAAACTGAGGACCACGGAGCACGCGGAAGGACACGGAAAAAATGAGAACCACGGAAGACGCGGAAGGAAGTAAAACCACGGACACGGAAATCACGAAAAACGGAACGGGAAGAAGGCAAAAGGAAAAAGGCAAAAGGGAGAAGGAAAAAGGGGAGGAGGGGAACCTGGGAGCGCGGGCATCCTTCCCACAGGGGCGACCGGCCGGTCGCCCTCCTGGCACGACCGACAATCGTAGCGGCGACCGGCGATCCGCACGTAGTGTCATTCCGAGGCGGGCCTGCCTGCCGGCAGGCAGGCGCAGTCCGACGAGGAATCCCCTACGGGTGCACGATTTGGCTTCCGCAGGTTGGAGAACCTGCGCCCCATTTCTGCCGGCAGGGATGCCGGCGTTCCCGGCATATAGAACCCGCGCTCGTAGGGACGTTCCTCACCGAAAATTTCTCATGCCCGCTTCGGAAACGTTCGCAATCTTCTTGCCACCGGGAAGGATTCCCGGCTAGACTCCGTCCCACGAATGACGAAAACGAGTTCGAAACGAGTTAAAAAACGAGGACGCGGGCGCAGGAGGCGGCCGGTGCGGTTCTTCGGAGAGAGTCCGTGACGGCGGGACCGATCAAGCGTGCGGCTTCGGTCACCCGGATTCCGGAGGCGCTGCCGCTGTTGCCCTTGCGCGATCTCGTCGTTTTCCCGCATATGGTCATTCCGCTTTTCGTGGGACGCGAGCGCTCGGTCGAAGCCTTGAACGCGGCGATGAAGGGACCGCGTCTCATCTTTCTTGCCGCTCAACGAGACCCCACGACCGACGATCCGGTTCAAGACGACATCTTCCGGATCGGAACCGTCTCTGAGATCCTCCAACTGCTCAAACTGCCCGATGGAACGATCAAGGTTCTGGTGGAAGGGGTCGAGCGGAGAGCGATCCGGGATTATCTTCCGAATGATGCATACTTCGAGGTTTTGACGGCGCCGTATCCGGACATTGTGGAAGGGACGGTTGAATTCGCCGCACTGTTGCGCAGTTGCGTGGGGCTTTTCGAACAATACGTGAAATTGAACAAGCGTGTTCCTCCGGAGACGGTGATGGCGATCACGAACCAGGAGGATCCCGCGCGCGTAGCGGACGCGATCGCGGCGCAGATGGTTCTGAAGGTCAAGGACAAGCAGGAGATACTCGAGACGCGCGACTTGAAGCGGCGTATCGAGTTGATCATGGAGAAACTGACGGCCGAGATCGAGATTCTCAAGATCGAAAAGAAGATCCGCAGCGAAGTGCGAAGTCAGATGGAGCAGACGCAAAGGGAGTATTATCTCAACGAACAGATGAAGGCGATCCAGAAGGAGCTCGGGAAGAAGGACGAGGACTTCACCGAGATGGAGGAACTGAAGCAGAAGATCGCCGCGGCGGGGATGCCGGACGAGGTTCGGGTGAAGGCGGAGCGCGAGTTGCGGAGACTGGAGCGAATGAGCCCGATGTCGGCCGAGGCTTCCGTCTGCCGCACGTATCTCGATTGGCTCGTGGAACTTCCATGGAAGACCTCGACGCGGGACCGGCTCGATATCCGCAAGGCCGCGAGGATCCTCGATGAGGACCATTACGGGTTGGAGAAGGCAAAGGAACGAATCCTCGAGTATCTCTCTGTACGGAAACTTTCGCGCACGCATCGCGGACCGATCCTCTGTTTCGTCGGACCGCCCGGGGTGGGAAAGACGAGTTTGGGGCGGAGCATCGCGCGGGCGATCGGGCGGAAGTTCGTCAGAATGAGTCTGGGGGGTGTGCGGGACGAGGCGGAAATCCGCGGGCATCGCCGTACGTACGTGGGGGCGTTGCCCGGAAGGATCATTCAGGGAATGCGCCGCGCCGGTTCGATCAATCCGCTCTTTCTTCTCGACGAAGTGGACAAGATGGCGATGGATTTTCGGGGCGATCCCTCCGCAGCTCTCCTCGAAGTTCTCGATCCCGAGCAGAACGCGACCTTCGCCGATCACTACCTCGACGTCGACTACAATCTCTCGCAGGTCATCTTCATCACCACGGCCAACGTTCTCTATCCGATTCCTCGTCCGCTTCTGGATCGGATGGAGGTGATCAATCTTTCCGGGTACACCGATGACGAGAAGGTCGAGATCGGGAAACGTTTTCTTGTTCCGAAACAACTGGAGGAGCACGGGCTGAAGAAGTTTCGGATCACGTTTCCAGACGAAACGCTGTATCGAATCATCCGGGAGTACACGCGCGAAGCCGGAGTTAGAAACTTGGAGCGCTCGATCGCACGCACATGCCGGAAGGTGGCACGTGAGATCGTCGAGCAGGGAGAAGGAACGGGAAGGGGGAAGAGAAAGAAGAAAGCGGGAAGCCCCGGGAGACCGGAGAAGAAAAGGCCCGCTCCGCGCCGCATCGCTCCGGAAGACCTCAAAACCTATCTCGGCGTGCCGAAATACCGGCCGGGAACCGCGGAAAAGAAACCCGAGGTCGGTGTCGTGATGGGATTGGCTTGGACGGAGACGGGAGGCGAGTTGCTGGCCGTGGAGGCCCTGAAGATGCCTGGGACGGGAAAACTGACCCTGACGGGGAAACTGGGAGAGGTGATGCAGGAATCGGCTCAAGCCGCCTACGGATACACCCGCTCGCGCGCGAAGGAGTTCGGATGTCCGCGGGATTTCTTCAAGAAGACCGACGTCCACGTGCATGTTCCCGAAGGGGCCATACCGAAGGATGGGCCTTCGGCGGGAATCACGATCGCCACCGCGCTGCTTTCGCTCGTTTCGAATCGCGTCGTTCGTTGCGATTTGGCGATGACAGGCGAGATCACGTTGCGAGGAAAGGTTCTTCCGATCGGGGGATTGAAGGAGAAACTTATGGCCGCCGCCCGCGCGGGAATCGATCATGTCATCTTTCCGAAAGAGAACGAACGTGACCTCGAGGACATTCCCGAATCCATCAAGAAAAAGATCCAATTCCATCCCGTCGAGTCGATGGACGAGGTTTTGGATTTGGCGTTGGCGCGGAAGGCGCCGTCGGGAAGGGCTCGGAAGAAGAAGAGGTAGTTCCGATCCGGTTTGAAGCCGCTTTCCACAAAAGCGTGGTGTCGGCGAGGGATTTCCCGCGGGACGATGCGCGATGGGTCCTGTTCGGCGGGAGGAGCAACGCCGGAAAGTCCACGGTCCTCAATCTTCTGTGCGGAAACCGAAAATTAGCCCGTGTCTCGAAGACGCCCGGTTGCACCGCGGCGGCGAACTTCTTTTCTCTTTCCCAAGGCGGTTATTTCGTTGATCTTCCGGGGTACGGCTACGCCGCCACGGCGAAGGTGCGTTCACGGAACTTCGAACCGCTGATTCGGGAACTTCTCGCCTCCGGATATGTCGCCCTCTTCGTTCTCTGCTGTGATATTCGGCGGGAGTTGAGGGAGGAGGAACGCGAATTTTTAGGGTGGTTCGCCAAGGGGGAGGGAGAGAACCTGCTCCTTTTGACGAAAGCGGACAAGGTTGCGCGTTCCGCCATTCCGGGAATAATGCGGCGAAGAGAGGCTCAATCCCCGGCCGGAACGGAAGTGATCGCGATTTCCGCGCGGACCGGTTATGGGGTGGAAGAATTGCGCCGGAGGATATACCGGGTGTTGAAGGGGGAGTGAGAAACGGGCATTGCGGACGGAGGAGCGGGGGGCTTCGCGAGGCGGAGACCTTCGATTCGCGAAAACGCCGATCGTCGCTCCTCCTGAAAGGAACAGAAGATTAAGGAGGCGGATCGATGGCGGTGAAGGTTTTGGTATCGGACAAGTTGTCGGAAGCGGGATTGGAGATTTTGCGGGCGGCGGAAGAGGTGGAACTCGATGTCGCGGTCGGCTTGAGTCCGGAGGAGCTGTCGGAACGGATCGGGGGGTACGAAGCGATCATCATCCGATCAGCGACGAAACTTCCGGCTTCGATTCTCGAGAAGGCGGTCTCGTTGAAAGCGATCGTTCGCGCGGGGGTCGGGGTGGATAACGTCGACTTGACGGCGGCGAAGGAGCGAGGCATCGCGGTAATGAACACGCCAGGCGGGTCCACGAGCGCCGTGGCGGAACTGGTTTTAGGAATGATGCTGGGACTGGCTCGGCGTCTTCCCGAGGCGGACCGCACGATGAAGGCCGGCCGCTGGGAGAAGAAGTCGCTTCAGGGAACGCAGTTGAAGGACAAGACCTTGGGCCTGATCGGCCTTGGAAGGATCGGCCGTACGGTTGCGGAATATGCCCGTGCTTTCGGTATGACCGTCATCGGTTACGATCCGCTCGTGACGGAAGATATCGCCGGAATCGAACGATGCGATCTGGATCGGGTTTTTCGGGAGGCGGATTACCTTTCTCTCCACGTTCCCCTGACGGAAGAGACTCGGCATATGGTCGGCACGGAGACATTGAAGAAGGTGAAGAAGGGTGTGAGGATCATCAACTGCGCGCGGGGAGGAGTCGTGGATGAACAGGCCCTGCGGGAAGCGCTCGACGACGGTCGGGTCGCCGGAGCGGCTTTCGATGTGTATGAAACGGAACCGCCGGGAGAGAATTCGATCGCGAGTCATCCGAAGGTGATCGCAACGCCTCACATCGGAGCCTCCACGGATGAAGCACAAGCAAGCGTTTCGACCGAGGCGGCCGCGATTATCGTCGAATACGCCCGTTCGGGAACGTTTCGGAATCGGCTCGTCTGAATCGTCCCTCGACCCGTTTCCTCGGGCGATCGATGGCGTGTCGTCTCGAGGAAAGGTGCGAGGAAGATTATCCGGAGCGGAATGGGTAACGAGGAGAGAACGTTTTCGAGAGGAAACGGAGGGAAGGAAAGAGGGAGTGTGAAGAGATGAAGAAAAAGAAGGAACGGGCTGTTCCGCCGTACCCTTGGGGAACGTCGGTGTGGCTCGGCGAAGATTGCCGGCGTTTGCGGGAGAGCGAGCAGATTTTGCGGCGGAGGTTTCTCGCGTGGGGAGCCGAAGAAATTTCGCTTCCGTGTCTCGAGTACGCTTCCGTCTTCGAGGAAGCCAATGCCGGTTGGGACGATCTCTTTCTTTTTTCCGACACGGACGGAAAGACGCTGGCCCTGCGGCCCGAATTGACGATTCCGGCGGCGCGGATTTTCGCCGCTGCAATGACGGATCGAGACCTTCCCGTGCGTGTCTTTTATGCCGGCGAAGTC
This sequence comes from Candidatus Hydrogenedentota bacterium, assembly GCA_003697085.1. GTDB lineage: Bacteria > UBA8481 > UBA8481 > UBA8481 > J006 > J006. The sequence continues at coordinate 68,384 of RFFU01000074.1, read as the reverse complement.
TTTCGGCAAGTCTTGCGGAATACGGGCCGGACCCGGGAATTCCGCCAGGTCGGGTACGAGGTTTATGGGGGCGATGTTTCCGAAGAAGATCGCGCCACGGTGCGTTTGGCGGTCGAGTCTTTGCGGGATCTGGGATTGAAGGATGTTCGGATCGCCCTGGGAGACTCCACGCTTGTCCCGGCGCTTCTTTCCGCCGGAGATGAGACGGAACGAGAGACGATACTCCAAAGTATTCGGCGGCGGGATCGCACGGCACTCGGGGCTTTCGAAGGAGGCGAACGACTGGTGCGACTCCTTGAGTTCGGTTTTTCTCCGTCGCGGTCCGCGGTGGAATCGCTTGCTTCCGATGCGGAATTTCGAGACGCCGTGGAGAGGTTGTTCGGCGTGGCGGAATTTTTGCGGGGGGAAGGGATCGAAGTGATCGTGGACCCGGCGATGGTGCCGGTAACGCCGTATTACACGGGGATCGTCTTTGAAGGAGTGGCCCGGGGACACGGGCGCCCCGTGCTCGTCGGCGGCCGCTACGATAATGTTGTCGGCCGTTTCGGTCCCGACGTTCCCGCCATCGGATTCAGTGTGCAATTGGAGTCGATTTTGCGCGGATAACCAAGCACACTATTGCAAACAACGGAAAACGGAATGGCGTCCTCTATCCATCCAAAAAAATGTCCCGCAAGGTCGTTGCGGGACAATTTGAATTATATTATAACGTATGAATAAGGCCGTTCACCCTATTCGTAAAAGTTCCGTCTTCAGACCGCCTTCGCGGATGTGTCCGCAGTCGTCGTTCCTCCTTGAGCGGTGCCCGGCACACTTCCGACCGGAAGGTTCGGGAGATTCTCCGTTGAAGGCGGTTGCGCGGCGGCGGCGCGACCGTTCTCCGCACCCGTGAGCGCGGCAAGGAGTCGTTCCGTCGGCGATACGTCTCCCTGCTCCAACGCCCCCAGCAACATATCCAACAAGGGGGTCGTGCCGTTGGAATCCAGTCCCTCGGGAAGCGAGAAGATTTGGCTTACGTCGACCCCGGGAAAGGTGTCCGCCGTCGCGGAGGAGACGGCGGCGAAGAAGGATTTCGCCGTCTCTTTCACCTCGGTGGCGACACCGTCGAGGCTGCCGTCGGCCAGCTCCAAGGAATCCTCGACGGCGGAAAAGAGCGATTCGGTCGCTTTGAAGAAGCGATCCAGGGCGTTCTCGTCGAGTCCAGCCAGGCCCGAGACCGCTTCCGAGAAAGCGTCGAGCACCGTGGGATCGACCTTGGAAGCGGCGTCGGCGAGGGAGAGGAAGCGTCCTCCGATCTCCAGAGAGAAGGACGCGCCAAATTTCGCCTCCACGGCCGCCGTCGCTTCGTAAAAGGAGCCGCTTGCATCTTTCCCGGCCTGAACGGCGTAGCGTGACGAGATGGAATAGAAGAGATCGAATTTGACGCCGACACGGGTCCCCGTTCCCTCCGCGGAATAGACCCCCGAGGACGGATCGACGGCAACGGGGGAAGTCTGGCCGGAAACGAGATCCCGACGCACGACTGCGCTTTCGTTCTTCAGAAGATGCGTTGCGGCCTTGTAGAAGGTATCGCGCACCTTCTCCGGTAAATTCGCCGCTCCCTCGACAACTGCCGCCACGCGCCGGCTCGGGTCCGGTGAGCCGGCGGCGGCCGTCAAGGCGTCTTCGAGCGGTTTTACGGTGGAACCGTCAACCGTTCCTTCCGGAGCGGGAAAGGATGGCAAAACCTCGTTCGAGGAATCACCGCCTGTTTCGTCAGAGACGGTGTCGCTTGCCGGTTGAGGAGGTTCGAGCCCGAGTCGTGTCGCCAGAATGGCCCGGAGTGTCTGGAGAACGTGAGGAGCGTTCTCACTGACGATTCGGACGATATTGGCCGAGGAGATTTGCTCCGGTGTTGGAAGGTCTTTCGTCTTCCGCGCCACGTCCTCGAAAAGTTGGTCTTGCCGGGAGGAATCGGGTTTTTCCCCCGTAATCTCCACTCTGTCGTTTCCCGAATCGGCTCCCGCAGCGGTATCCGAAACTTGCTGATCGAAAGTCGGTTCGGTCGGGGAAAGAACGGAAACCGGAACGCGTATGCCGGAAAGATCAGGCGAGGTGGGCGGAGCGGGCGGCGCAGCCGAAACAGCGGTGGAAACGCCGTTTCCGGGAGAGTCGGCCCGGAAAGAAAGAAGTTGTGACAAATCCGTTTGCATCATTTCCATAACCATCCTTGGTATTATCCTTATCGGCGTTCTCCGTGAGGAATTTAACGGGAGAAAGTGGTATTTTGCGAAAATCCCCGTCGTCAACCTAATCCTTCCTCTTCAGAAGCTCCTCCCGCGGCACAAAAAAACTCCCGCGTGGCGAAACGATTTCCCGGAGGGACAGGAGGGAGGTGAGGTGTGAGAGCACACCCCGAATTTCGCTTCGATCGGGTGAGGATTTCTATCCGCCACCCCGGCGTCAACCGTAAAGCCGTCTCAACCCGCTCCACCAGCCGGCGTGCCTTCCTTCGGGCGCCGGGAATCAGCGAGCGGATCCGGCGATGATCCCTTCAGAAATGCTCCTCCTTCAGGTCTCGGGTCATAAGATTTTGAAGTTCCTCCATCGGAGACGAACCTTGGAAGAGGACGCGAGCCACGGCGGAGGTGATCGGCGTTTCGATCCCGAGATGGCGGGCCCAGCAATCGACGGTCTGCGCTGTCTGAACGCCTTCCGCCACCATTCCGAGTTCTCTTAAGATGTCGTCCAGGGCTCGTCCTTTGGCCAGTTCCATTCCGACGCGCCGGTTTCGGGAGTGGGGGCTGGCGCATGTCGTGACCAAATCACCGATTCCTGAAAGACCCCAGAAGGTTTCCGGCCGGGCACCGGCGCGGGTTCCCAGACGGGCGATCTCGACCATTCCCCGCGTGACAAGCGCACCGAGCGCGTTATCACCCCCTCCCAGCCCTGCTCCGATTCCCGCCGCGATGGCGATGGGGTTCTTGAGGGCTCCGCCGAGTTCCACTCCGAGCCGATCGGTGGAGCGATAGACACGGAAGGTCGGGGTGCTGAAGACTTTTTGAAGCGGTTCCGGATTCTCACCCGCCAGAACGATGGTCGTGGGAAGCCCCCGCCCCACTTCCTCGGCATGGCTCGGTCCGGAGAGCGCCAGAACGGGGCACAGGACCCCGTGAGTTCGCAAGGCCTCCTCGATCAACGCCGTCAAGGTTCGCGGCACCGGATTCTCCGTTCGTTCGAGACCTTTGGCGGCGGAGATGACGGGGGTCCCCTCAGCGAGGAAGGGCGCGGCCTTGCACGCCGTTTCCTCGATGAACTGAGAAGGAGTCACGAGGAGCACGACCTGTGCGCCGCCGACGGCTTCCTCGATGTCGGTCGTAATAGGAAGTGTCTCCGGCACGCGGATTCCAGGGAGGACGCGGGAATGTTCACCGGCTTCGCGAATCGCCCGCCGCTCCTGCTCGAAGGGCGTCCAGAGAAGAACGTCGCGCCCGTGGCGGTGCCAGAGTACGGCGAGAGCCGTTCCCCACCCCCCGGCTCCGAGAACAGCGATCCTCATCCCGAATTTCCGTTCAATCCGGCGCACCTCGACCACCGTGAACGCGATAATCTCTCGTAAAGGTTCATTTCGTCATTTACGCCCTTCCCAAATTTTTCGTTCCGTGCCGTTGTAAAGGCGGCGGATGTTCTCGCGGTGGCGATAGATTACGAGGAGGGAGATGAGAGTACAGACGGAAGCGACGAGTGTCGAGTCATTCGTGAAGGAGACGAAGGGAAGAAGCGCCGCCGCCGCCAGGCTCCCTCCGGATATCGTTCGTGTCGCAAGCGGACCGACGATAAGAAAGACGAAGAAGGAATAGAGAAAAGTGTGCGGGGCGAGGACGAGCAGGACTCCGGCCATCGTCGCGACGCCCTTTCCTCCGCGGGCTCCGATCGAGACGGGAAAGATATGTCCCACGACGGCGGCGATCCCCGCCGTCAAGCCGAGAAATTCCCCGCCAGCGGCCTTGAAGAGCAGTGTCGGAAGGAGGCCCTTGCCCATATCGCAGAAAAAGCCCAGGAGACCGCTCCGAAATCCGCACGTCCTCCAGAGATTCGTGGCTCCAACGTTTCCCGAGCCGTGTTTACGAATATCGATTCCGTGCCGCTTCAAGCCGATCAGAAGGCAGAAGGGAATCGCCCCGCAGCAGTATCCGATGACGGCGGCTCCCAACCAGAGAATGAAACTCACGACCGAAACTCGATATTCAGGGGAATACCCTGGAAGCCTCCTGCGTCGCGGATCGTGTTCCGGATGAAGTGGAGGTAGGAATGCGGCGGGCGCCCGCTTCCGAAGAGAACGAAGGTCGGCGGTGAGATCGATTTCTGGAGCGCGTAACGGAGTTTCACCTTTCGCGGCGCTTGCGCGGCCACCGGACCGAGGAGCCTGTTCAGTTCCGAAGTCCGAAACCGAAATCGACTCCGTTCGACCGTATCGAGAACCGTCGAGAGGAGCCGGCGGAGGCGGAGGCGGCGGAGAGCGGAGACACTGATAACGGGGAGGTGAGCATCGGTCGGATATTTTGCGCGAAAGCCTTTCAAAACTGCGTCGAAATCTTTTTCCGAAACGGCGTCCCATTTATTCAGCGCGAGCACGGCGCAACGGCCGAGTGCGAAGACGGCCTGAACGATTTTGACGTCTTGTTCCGTGATTCCCTCCACGGCGTCCGCGACCACGATCGCGGCGTCACTGGCACTGACGGCGTTGCGCGTTCGGGAGACCATTATACTTTCGAGAAGGTCGTATTTCCGGCGCTTCCTCCGTATTCCCGCGGTATCCACGAACGTGATTCGTCCTTGAGGAAGATCGATCGTTTCCTCAACCGTATCGCGGGTTGTACCGGGAATCTCCGAAACGATGACGCGTTCCGTCTCAAGAAAGGCGTTCAGCAGGCTTGATTTCCCAACATTGGGCCTCCCGACGATCGAGACGCGAACGCCGCCTTCCTCATCCGACTCTCCCTCTTCCTCGGAACCGAGCCGTTCGACGACGGAGTCGAGGAGATCGCCGACGCCGCGGCCGTGTTCCGCCGAAACAGCGAAGCTCTCCTCGAATCCCAGAGAGAAGAATTCCGAAACAAGCGACTCCCGCTTCGGATGGTCGATTTTATTGACGGCAAGGATCACCGGCTTGCGCCCCCGAAGGGAATCGGCGATTTCCTCGTCGAGCGGGAGAAGCCCCTCCGCTCCATCCACGACGAAGATGATCAGATCGGCGGCTTCGATCGCCACACGAACCTGAAAGGCGACGAGGGAAGAAAGATCGTCATCGGAACCGATGCCGCCCGTATCGATCCACCGAATTCTTCTTCCCCTCCACTCGCCTACTTTTTCTATTCGATCTCTCGTGATGCCCGGGGTGCCCTCGACGATCGCGTATCGCCGGCCGATCAACCGGTTGAAGAGCCGGGATTTTCCCACGTTCGGCCTCCCGACGATTGCAACGGTCTTCATCGCTCTTCTTCAGCGCTGAACGACACTGTCGGAGGCGGCGGATGCCGGTGCCCTTATCGAACCTTTCGGATTTCTACGAAGGGCGAAGAACGTGGAGAGGAGAATTCCGCAGCGATCGGCCAAAAGACCTCCCCGGACCTCCGGCCGGTGATTGAGTGCCGGATGAGGCAGAACCGAAAGCGCGGAGCCGCACGCTCCGGCTTTCGGATCGAAGGCTCCGAAGACGACGCGGCGGCAGCGGGCCTGCACGATGGCTCCTGCGCAGAGAAGACACGGCTCGAGGGTGGTGTAGAGGGTCGTGTTGGGAAGCCGATAATTCCGGCGACGGCGCGCCGCTTGACGAAGAGCCAACACCTCGGCGTGAGCCGTCGGGTCGTTCCCCTCGATCATCCGGTTCCGGGCGCTTCCAATCATTTCCGAGTCCTCCACGACAACGGCTCCCACCGGGACTTCTCCCGCCGCGGCCGCCTCTTCCGCGAGTCTCAAGGCCTCTTCGAGCCAGTGGACGTCTTCATCGGTAAAGTCTCTGTTCATAACAGCCGAGATATAATATGATATGGGTGAAATGACGCAATCTCTCGAAATCAGCGGGGTGCTCGTGAACGAAAATGCCGATTCGATCCCGTGCAAGCTGGTTCACGTGAGCGAAAAGGGGTATTTGGAAATCTATACGCTTGATCCCGTCGCGCTGGGAAGCCGCTTTCAATTGGTGATTCAGACACCGAAGATCCGGACCGGTTTGAAAGTGACCTCCGTACGGGAATTGGGAGACAGTTATCACGTCGAGGCGCTTCCGGAAGAGAGCGCAATGTCCATCAAGGCGAAGATCGTGGAGCAGAAAGTCCGCGGATTTCTGAAATAAGACCGGAAACTCTTTCCTGAACTTGAGGACCCGGGGGGCCGAGGAAACGGCGGGGACGCCGGATTTTCCATCACCAAGTTGCTGTTTCTTGCACCTCCGGCGGACTCACACGAATTCCCGTGGTACTCTTCAACGAGCGAGGAGCGGTTTACGCCCAGCGGACGAGGTTGAGATGGAGCGGGTTGAGGAGCAGTTCGTGTTTCGGAAGAACGCGAACCGTGACGCCTCCGCGACCGGTCCTCCGGCACTTCACCGTTCCACGAAAGAGCAGCGCCCCGTCACGTTCCTCGACAAATTCCAACGAATCCTTCCAACTCTCCTCGAACTCCCCGGCGGTATTGAGCCGACCGTAGTAGGCCTGGACATCGATCTCGGCCGGAGCGAGACCGGCGGCGTCCACGACCGCCTCCACCGTCAGTTCGGAATAGACTGAAACCTCTTTCTCCGGCGAGACGTGGATTTCGCGCACGACGACATTCGGCCAAACGGAACGGACTCGATCGAGCCACTCGGTCATCGCATTGAGGTCCTGATAATCGTTCTGGCGGAGCCGCTTGCCCAGAAGCGCCGCCGGGTTGTAGAACATCTCCATATAATCCTCAACCATTCGGTGGGTGTTGAAGAAGGGACAGACGTTCTTGAGACCATTCTTCATCCGGGCGATCCAGGCGTGTGGTAATCCATCTTCGCTGAGTTGGTAGAAGGTGGGAATAACCTCCTTTTCGAGAAGATCGTAGATGGCCCGCGCTTCCACCTCGTCGGCGTAATCCTCGTCCTGATACTCCTCCCCTCGGCCGATGGCCCAACCGTTGTCGGGGGAATACCCTTCTGCCCACCAACCGTCGAGGACACTGAGATTGATGGCGCCGTTCGCCGCGGCCTTCATCCCGCTCGTCCCGCAAGCCTCCAAGGGGCGCCGGGGATTGTTGAGCCAGACATCGGCTCCCTGGACGAGATACCGAGCGACGTTCATATCGTAATCCTCGAGGAAGACCACGCGGTTCCGGAAACGAGGATCCTCGCTGTAACGAATGATCTGCTGGATGAACTCCTTTCCTCGTTCGTCCGCGGGATGCGCCTTCCCCGCAAAGATGATTTGAACGGGACGTTCGGGATCGTTGAGAATCCGCGCCAGACGCTCGGGATCGCGGAAGATGAGAATGGCCCGTTTGTAGGTGGCAAAGCGGCGCGCGAAGCCGATCGTGAGCGCTTCGGGATGAAGGACCGTTCGGGATTCTTCCACGGCCGAGGGCGCCGCGCCGCGCCGCATCCGCTGCCACGCCAATCGCCGCCGGGCGAAGGAGACCAGCCGTTCCCTCCGCCGCTCGTGCGTCCGCCATAACTCCGTGTCCGGAATCGTCAGCGATTTCTCCCACACCTTCTGATTGTCCGGATCCTCACTCCAACGCGGGCCGAGGTACCGATCGTAAAGCAGGCCGATCTCGTAAGAGATCCAGGAGGGGATATGCACGCCGTTCGTGAGCGGCTTGATGGGGATCTCGTCGAAAGGTACGTCCGGCCAGATCCCCTTCCACATATTCTTGGAGACGCGAGCGTGGATCTTGCTTACGCCGTTGCACCACAGACTTAATCTCAAAGCAAAGACTGTCATACAGAAGTACTCGTTCTTGTCCTCGGGATTGATTCGGCCCAAGGAAAGGAGTTGCGCGAGGTCGATCCCGATCTCCTCGCAGTACTTCCGAAAGTAACGAATCATCAGATCGGGCGCGAAGTAGTCGTTGCCCGCCGGGACCGGAGTATGCGTCGTGAAAACGCTTGTCGCCCGGATGTAATTCTTCGCTGCGGTGAAGGAGAGGCCTTTCTTCATCAGGATATTGGCGCGTTCGAGCGTGGCGAAAGCGCTGTGCCCCTCGTTCATATGGTAAACGGCCGGATGAATATCGAGATGGTGGAGAGCCCGCACGCCGCCGATCCCCAGCACGATCTCCTGTTTCAGGCGCATCTCCCGGTCTCCGCCGTAGAGCTGTCCCGTGATCTTGCGGTCGTCCGGGTGGTTCTCCGCGAGGTTCGTGTCGAGGAGATAAAGGTCGACGCGGCCGACCTTGACCCGCCAAATATGAACCTTGACCGATCGTTCTCCAACAAGAATCTCGATCGTTTCCGGCTCACCGTTGGCATCGAGAACCGGTGATGACGGGAGGACGTAGAAATCATTGTCCGGATATTGTTCCTCCTGCCACCCTTGAGAGTTGAGCCGTTGCTTGAAATAGCCTTCTTGGTAGAGAAGCCCGACGGCCACAAGCGGAATGCGGATATCGCTGGCGGACTTGAGATGGTCGCCGGAGAGGACTCCCAAACCTCCGGAGTAGATCGGCAGACACTCCGTCAAACCATATTCGGTCGAAAAGTAGGCGATCGTGTAATCAGCGGGCTCCTCGAGATGAAAATCGTAGGAGGCCTGCTCCTTCATATATCGCTGGAACTTCTTGTAGACGGAATCCATGCCGTCGAGAAAACCTTCGTCCGAGAGCAATTCCTCGATCCGATCTTGATCCAATTCGGCGAGAATCTTGACCGGATTGTGCCCCGTCAACTGCCAGAGTTCCTGGCTCATCTGGCGGAAGAGAAGGAGCAGTTCCGGATGCCACGAGAACCAGATATTCTCCGCCATTTCTTGAAGCGGCTTGAGGCGGTCCGGAAGGTTGGGTAGAACGGTAATCGGCAAAATCTTCATCGAATTCCTCTCCTGCTGAATCGGTTTTGTTCCTTCCCCACGGTCATCAGTGAGCCATGCCTCACCACGAAAAATCCACATCGATGCCAGGGAAAATCCAAAAATTGATACACGAAAGCCAACGGCGCATCAAACGGAAAATTTTTAAATCATCGGTAGACATGCCTTCCCGGGAGCGCAGGCCTGTCCGCCGGCAGGCAGGCATCTTATCCTCAGCGGAGCACGGATTTTCGAATCCGCAGAGGAGATTTGTGATCTGCTTCCCCTATTGACGTGATTACTTTTTATGTAGTATGATATTACTTGATGAGTAAGACATATCAGGTCAACACCAAGGGGCAGGTAGTAATCCCGAAGCCGCTCAGGGATCGCTTCGGTCTCCGGCCCGGCACGAGCATCACGTTTCGCGAGGAGAAGGGGCGTCTGGTGTTGGTAAAAGGCGACCTGGATCCTGTTGATCACGTCTGGGGAGCGTGGGCGGAAAAGGGGCTACCGGGGAAGATGTCTACGGACGAGTTCATCGAGGCGATCCGCGGACGTTGATCACTGCCCTCGACACAAACATCCTCATCGACATCGTGACGGCCTCGAACGTCGCATCGAGAGAGGCGGTTCGGCGAGCCCACGCGGAGGGCGGCCTGGTCCTCGGGGAGGTTGTCTACTCGGAGTTATGCGCGGTGAGATCCCGACAAGAGGTCGACGAGATTCTCGCGCGCCTGGGTGTGACCTTCGTCGCTTCGTCACCGGACGCGCTCGCCAGGGCTGGTGCGCTTTGGACGCGTCACCTTCGCTCCGGGGGAAAGAGAACGCGAATTCTTTCGGACTTCATGATTGGAGCCCACGCCCTCCACCATGCCGACCGGCTCTGCACGCGTGATCGCGGGTTCTTCCGGAAGTACTTCCGGGAACTACAACTGCTCGAACCCTGAGAATGGTCTGCTTTTAATACTTCCTCAAGGCTTTTCCCCCAAGGGAACGCAACGGCTTGGCAGATTCTATCCGATCCCTCGACTCGGGATTCCCTCGGCCCAGCGGCGTGTCGGGGATACAGGCAGAATGCCTGCGCTCCCGGGGCGGTGTTTCCACTCGCGCCACGGTTTCTGCGTTCTGATGTCTTGCGTTCTGATGTCTCCCATGCTTCCTTCCCGATCGAAGCACGAAGAAGAGAGAGGGGAAAGTGCAGAGAACCAGAGAAAAGCGCGGGGCCCGAGGGTCGGGCCCCGCATGAGCGGAGTGGAACGAGTTATATAGAAAACTGCGCGGAATCCATCGGAATCCCGAAAACCACTTCCTCCGAAATTCAATTAAATTATCCGGCCTCGGGAACTCATGGGGCAAGGTGATTAAGTTCACATCTTAGGTCGGATCAGGTGAGCCACCGGGAGCGGGCCGACAAAGGAGGACGTGAGGTGCAGAACAGGTAGGGGTGAGGAGCGTTCGGCCGGTCCGCCCACCCGTGGTGTCATTCCGAGGCAGCCGGAGGCCGACGAGGAATCCCCCACGAGCGCCCATCGGCCCCCGCGACGGGAACCACCTGGGGGAATTCCTCGCGGAGCCTGTCCCGAGCGAATGCGAGGGGCTCAGTAATGACAACGGTGGTATCGATGCGCCCCGCAGCTTGGAGACCCTGCGCCCCATTCTTACAGGCAAGATGCCTGCGCTACCGGGAATGGCGCTCCTTGCGGGACTTCCTGCAGGCAGGCGTGCGTTCCCAGGAAGCGCTTCCTGTCTCCTTTTTCGTTCCCCTTCCCCATTCCCTTTTTCTTGCCCTTGCCTTTGCCCTTGCCCTTCCCTCGGGATACCGCGCGAAGGGGATTCCTCGCTGGCGCTCGGAATGACAACGCAGACGGCGATCAGCCCCGCAGGTTGGAGAACCCGCGCCCCATTCTTGCAGGCATGATGCCTGCGCTCCCAGGAATTGCGCTATTGGCGGGCACTCAGAGCAGACAGGCCTGGCCCTCAACCTGCGGCACGCTGATCAAAGTTCCGCTCCCTCTTCGGAAGGACATAGAGAACGGCGCTCCGGACCCAGCCCAGCGGCGCGTCCGCGATCCCGATCTCGACATAACTGCCGCTCGAACGCCGGATCACGACTTCCAGCCCGTCATGGACCGTCAATACCGGCGCCGTCTCTTTCGGCTCCGCATAGACCGGCACTTCTTTTGCGACCACCACCGCCTCCGCGCGCTCCTTCCGCGTTCCGCTTGCAACGACAAGAAGGAGATTCCCCAGAAACAGCACGCCCAAAAAGATCGCCGCGAATCGCAGTGCTCGACCGCGCCGACTTCGCCTCCCTTCGCCGCTCTCCTCGGATTCCTCGCCCTCGACCGCTCCCGATTCCGGTTCGGCATCACCGGGCAAGGGAGAGAAGCGGAAGAGAAGCGCCAGCACTAAGGCGAAGAGTCCGTTCGTGATCAAAAGACCCGTTCCTGCGTTTGTCTGGGCGCGAGCGAGGAGTTTTGCGATCAGTGAAGGCGTGGGAATTTCGATCTTGTCGGTTCTCCGTTTCCGGACAAAGGCGAGATTCTTTCTTGCATCCGTGAAATCGGGATCGACCAGAAGGGCTTTTCGATACGCGACGACGGCGCGGCCGAGATGTCCGAGGCGGTAGGCGGTATTGCCGAGATTGAAGAGAGCGACCGGGTTGCCGGGATCGGCCTCCACCACGCGCCGGTAGAGTTCGGCGGCGCCGGCATAATCGCCTTCTTTGTACAAGGCATTCGCCTTCCGGAAGAGAACTTCCGGACCGACCGCCGCCTCTTTCGCCGGCCCTTGTCGAGATACAGACGTCGTGTCTTCCGCCGCCGTGCTCGTCAAGACGATCCCTCCCGCCAACAGGGCCAGAAGGAGTCCAACGACGAATCGCTTCATCGGTTCCTCACCTTGATCCGCCCCAGCGTCTTGACGAGGTTCCGAGCCGTCTCCAAGTCGCGTTTCTTCTCCGCACGCTCCGGCGTTTCCGGGGAGTACCGCCGTCGATGGCAGATCTCGAGGAAATCGCGGATGGTACGGATTTTTTCCTCCGGAACCGCCCCCTGGAGGATCGCCGAGACGCGCTCCGGCTGAACCGACGGGGCGGGAACACTGAACTTCGCGGCGATCTCCTCGGCGATAGCAAGGTAGAGAAGGCGATAAAATTCGGACACCTCCGGGCTCGATAGTGCTTTCACCGCATCACTGAGTGCCGCTCGAACGCGGGCCGGCGCGCGGACACGAGCGGCGTAGGCGGGGTCGCGCAAAAGGATCCGCCGCCGCCGGTCGAGTGCACTCAGAAGAACCAGAGTCCACGGCAGAAGATTCAGCAGGATTTTCTGCGTCGAGCTCAGGGGCCGCCGTCGCCGGCGCGGTCGGTATTCCGTATGGATATCGATCAGATCCTTCTGTTCCCCCGTGATGCGGTTGACGGGAGTCGCTGGTCCTTGCGCGGTCACGCCGGGTATCGGCGCCGCCGAGGCCGTTCCTTCGACGACAAAAGGGAGGCTCTCCGAAGAGATCGTGACATATCGTTTCCGTTCCGGATCGAAGAAGGTGAAAGGAATCGGGGGAACGGTGTACCGGCCTTCGGCCAGTCCCACGACGGCGTATTCGGCAACCAGTGTTCCGCGATAGGAGTTCCGATCGGCCTCGAAGGAGCGCCGGGTCTGTGACGGAAAGACGTTACAGCCCGGCACCTCCGGAGGCGTATCGATATTCGAACCTTGAAGTGTTCCCCGCCCCTGAATCGTGACCGTCAAAGTCGTTCCTTCGTTCACGGCGAGGGTTCGTTTCTTCAGCCGCGCCGCGATGGTAAACCGTCCGACGGGAACGTGGTTGCGGCGGAACCTCGATCGCGGCAGAGACTTCACCGTGATCGCCAGCGGCTTCGATCGTGCCTCGGTTTCCTCCACGACGAGCACGCTCCGGTCGAAGAAGGGATCGCGGAAGAAGGGATCGTTGAAGAACGGATGCCGGAAGAACTCCTCGAACGGATCCCTCTGCCGCTTCCGCACGTAGTATTGGATCGTTCCCTTCTGCGAGGGGATGGTCAGTCTCCCCGGCTTGGTGGGGAAGAGGATGAGCCGGCGGACGAGAACGGAATAGACGCGCTGTCCCCGGACCGTCTTCTGCTCGACCTCCGGCTTCTTCGGCAACTCTGCTTCCTCGATCCAGAAACCGCTCGGTGTCATCGGCTCCAATCCATACCCCGCAAGCGCCGTGTTGGAATAGAGCCGGATATTGACCGGAAGCGCCTCGCCGACGAAGACCGTGCGTTTTTCGGGCTCGAGTTCGAGCCAGATATCGGGGCGGGAGGCCGAAGATCGGTGAGCCGGCGGATTCGCACCAGAAGCGGGAGGAGCCTGCGCCGCCCCCGATCCGGACGGTGACGGCGGCGTCGGCGCGGCCGTATCGACCGTGACGGTCACGGGATTCGATTGGATGAGTGTTCCGCCTACGGTGATGGTTGCGGGCGGAATCGTCAGCGTTCCAGGTCTGCGGGCCACGAGTGTGTAATGTGTCGAGGAGGAGGCCGAGAGGGATCCGTTGACGAAGGAGAAGGACTGGGAGGTCGAGCGACCGACGACGTCGACGCCGGTCAGAGCACCGAGTTGCGGTTGCGGTACACTTCCGGAGGAGGAAAAGACGGTGACGGTGTAGCGAAAGGGCTCGCCGACACGGACGTGAGTGCTTGAGACGTTGGCCGTGAGGCGAACTCCGGCGTCGGCGCGCAGCGCACCGGGGAGCAAGCCCATTATCAGCACGACAGCGGTCGCCATTGCAATAAGGGGTAGAGGCCCGCGACTCTCGGCGCCGCGCCTCACCAGTCCTTCTCCACGTATGGAGCACGAGGAACCGCGATGGGGGCGAGTTTCTCGCGTGTCTTTTTGTCCGCGTCGTCGAGCGCATCGAGGATCTGTTGCGCCTGGTCACGGTCGAGCCCCTGCTGCTTCGGTGACGCCGGCGGATTCTGCGCCGCCCGCGGCGACGGATTCCGGCGCGCCGAGGAATCGGCCCGCGGAGACGGCTGCTTGGAGTTTCCCGCTCCGGTATCGTTCCGCGCACCGGTATCCGCGCCGGACTTTCCCCGGAGGTGTTCCAAAGCGAGCGCGAGGTTGTGAGCCGCCCGCTCCTCGCCCGGACGCGTGCGCAGGGCTTGCTTGTACGCCTCGACCGCCTCCTTGAATTTTCCCTCCCGGTAGAGGGAGTTCCCGAGGTTGTAGGAAACGGAGAAGGTATCGACGAGGTTCCGGCAGGCGGTGAAGAAGCGTGCTGCGGTGTCGTACCACCCCGCGGTGTAAGCCGCCACGCCGCTGTTGAAGAGCGCCGCCCCGTGCTCCGGTGCGTCCGCGGGGACGGCCGCGTAGCGGCGGAGGGCCTCCTCGTAACGGTGTTCCTTTTGAAATCGGTACCCTTCGGCGAAGGGATCAGCGGCGGCCGCCGCGGCGGAGAAGGAGAAGAGAAGAAGAAGCGAAGCGACCATTCCGGCGAGCGAGGCCGGTGTCGGCAGGTAAAGGCGTATCCTACCCAATCGCGTCCTTTTCGAGAAAGACTCTCTCATCGGCGTCTCACTCCCAGACAGAATTCACAGGCCAAAAGGATCAAGGCTCCGGCCAACGGCCACTGATACCGTTCCGCGCGGGAACTCACCTCGCGGCTGAGCACCTCTTCCCGCTCGAATCCCTCCAGCGCCCGCAGAACCGCATCGACCTCGGTGCCGCGAGCGTCGGCGAGGAAGAAGCGACCGCGGGTTCCCGAAGCCAGACGGCGCAGGGTCTCGGCATCGAGCCGACTGACGACAATATTCCCTTCGCGGTCTTTTTTGAAGCCCCCGCGAGGATCGGGAACGGGGGAGCCGGCGGGCGAACCGAATCCGATCGTAAAGACCGGGATGCTCTTCTTTTTCGCCGCCGCGATCGCGGCATCGAGATCGCCCTGGTGGTTCTCGCCGTCGGTGAAGAGCACGACGGCTCCCTTGCCCTTGCCCTTCGACCCGGCCTCCAGTGTTTCCAGCGCCTTCGCGACGGCCTTCTCGATATTGGTTCCCGGCAGCGGGATCGAGCCGAGGTGTGCCGCGCGCGCCAGGATTCGAAAGGCGGCGTAGTCGGTTGTCAGTGGACACTGCGGGAAGGCCTCGCCGGCAAACGTCACCAGCCCGACACGATCGGTGCCAAGGTGTTCGAGTATCTTTTCGATGTCATGCATCGCCCGAGCGTATCGATTCGGCGCGACATCCGGTGTCGCCATACTGCGCGAGGTGTCGAGCACGAAGACGATGTTCATTCCGCGTTTGCGGACCATACGGATCGCCTCACCGGCTTGCGGGCGGGCGGCCGCGAGGATCAACAATGCCAACGCAGCCAAGAGAAGGATGCGCTTGAACCGGAGCCGCCCCAGCGAGAAACACCGCGTCATCCGCGAAGAGAGGCGGCGGGAGAGAAAGCGGTGCAATCGCGCCTGAAACGCCCGATCCGCGGCAAGATAAAGCAGAACCAGGACCGGCAAAACCGCCAGCAGAATCAAGACGTGCGGTTGGGCCAGCGTCATAACGGCACCCTCCGGAACACCGTGGCGGTGAGAACGATCTCGAGAGTGAGCAGCAGGACGGCCGCGAAGAGAAACGGAGCGAAGTATTCGTCCCGCTTCTCGAAACGCTTGACCTCGATCGCCGTTTTCTCGAGTGCATCGATTGTGTCGTAGATCTGTCGCAATTCCTCTTCACTGGTGGCGTTGAAATAGGCGGCTTCACTTCCCGTCGTGATTTGCGCAATCCGGCGGAGGAGTCGAGGATTGAAGCGGTAGAGACCGGTAAAAAGGCGTCCCGTGGCTGGATCGCGTTGCGTGAAGCGGTATCCGGATTCGGACCCGAGGCCGATGGTATAAACCTTAACCGAGAACTGCCGGGCCAGTTCCGCCGCGGTAAGCGGATCGAGAACACCGGCGTTATTATCGCCGTCGGTCAAGAGGATCACGACCTTCGAGCGGGCCTTCGAGGTCCGCAAGCGGCTGACGGCTGTTCCCAGCGCCGTCCCGATCGCCGTCCCGTCTTCGATCATTCCAATCTTGAGAGAATCGACGAGCGTGGCGACAAGATCGTGGTCGAGCGTGAGCGGAGCCTGCGTGAACGCGCGCCCGGAAAAGACGACTAGACCGATCCGGTCGTTCGGACGTTTCCCGATGAACTCCTTGATGACCTCTTTGGCGGTTTCCAGGCGTGTCCGGCGCCCCAGGTCCCGCGCGCTCATCGAACTCGAAACATCCATCACGAGCACGATGTCGATCCCCTCGACCGTCTCCGTAACGTTCCGCTTGATCTTGACCGGCCGCGCCAGCGCCACGATCCCGAGAAGAAGAACGAAGAAACGCAGGACCGGCGGAAGAATGTGACGGAGCCGCCGGCGCCTCCGTCGAATCGATGGGGGAAGCAAACGGAACGAAGAGAAGAGCACCGCCGCCTCCCGGCGCTTCCTTTGCACAAGAAAAGGAAACGGCAGAAGCAGAAGGAGCCAGAAGTATTGGGGAGCCAGCCACGTCATCGGTGCGTTCCTCCTGTCTCCGCCTCATCTCGCTTGCGCGCCGCCTCGAGCTCTTCCACGACCTCGCGCAGCATTTGCGCTCGGCTCCACGTCTCCTCGCGCGTCGAAGCGGCTTTGGCGAATTTCACGAGGTCGGCTGCTCGAAGAACCTCGGCCGTCTTTCGATACAACGATTCCGGCCAAGCCCGGAGTCCGGGATGCTCGAGTGTTTCCCGCGTACTCAAACCCAACACGTCGATCCCCTCCGCCACGGCGAGGTATTCCTTGAAGGCCTCCGTAAGAACAAAGTGGATTTCTTTGATGTCCGGGGCGTCCCTCGCCAGAAGCCGCTTGATCATCCGCATCCGGTCGTCGAACTCCTCGAACGGTGTCCGTCGTTTGGTTCCCGCCGGCGTTCGTCTCCGGCGGCGCACGGCCTTCCACACCAGAGCGAGGATGAGCACAAGGAAAAGGAGCACCGGGAGGAGGAGGAGAAGCCCCCGGCGCTTCCAGAAGGGCGGTGACGGCGCGATCGGTCCAATAATATCGCGGAGAGCCGAGTCACCCGGGGCAAGTCCGAGGGAAACGAAGAGGGGAAATGTTTCCGACCGGATTGCGATCATCGTATCGGCGTGCCGGACCGAAAGGGAGGCGGGAGGAACGAGGATCGTATCGGGCGTGAAGGCTTGAAAGGTGACGGAAAGAGTCAGCGAGGTCGGCGACGTATCGAGGTTCCACCGGCGCAATTCGAGCGGACCGGTTCGGATTTCGGGCGGCTTCAGGACGGTGAAACCCGTGTCGAAGCGTGCCGTCAAGGTCAGCGTGACGGTATCACCGATGCGGACGGCGAGGCGATCGAGTTCCGAGGAAACGAACTTCGGCCGGAACGAGGGAGCCGCACCGGCGGGAGGATACGGCGCGAGGAAGAGAAGGAGGAGGAAGAAGATCCTTACCGGCGGACAAGAGCCTACTGTACACCTGCAGGCGCTGTCTCGCCTCCCGTTTCGCGTTTTGCGGGAACGCGGAGGGACATTCATAGCCGGATCACCGAATGCGGCTTCGCTCACGGCGCCGCGACCGGACCGCGCGGCGGTTGAAGAACGCGACCAGTTCCGGGTAACAGAGGCGATCGGTCGAGAGGAAGACGACATCGGCGCCGATCCCGCGCAGTTGCACCTCGAGGTCGCGTTTCCGCTTTCGTGCCGCTGTAGCGAAGGATTCACGAATCTCTTCCGAGCCGGTCTCGACCTCGAGAATCCCTCCCGTCTCCGCGTCCTCAAGAAGAACCACGCCGGCGTCGGGCAAGGCGCATTCCCGGGGATCGAGGACCACCAAAGCGGTGACGTCGTGCCGACCGCAGAGCCGGCTCAAGGCCCGTTCGTAGCCCTCGTCGAGGAAATCGGAGATGAGAAAGACCATCCCGCGCTTCTTCATAATACGATCCGTAAAGCGGATCGCGCGATCGAGATCGGTCGCCCGGCGACCGGAACGCTGCTCGAGAATATCGCGAGCGAGACGGAGGGCGTGATTACGCCCGCGGCGGGCTGGAACGAAGTGCTCGATCGTTTCTGAAAAGAGAACGAGTCCGGCCCGATCGTTGTTGAATCCGGCCGCCAGAGCGAGGAAGGCCGCCGCTTCCGCCGCCGTCGCCGTCTTCGTGTTGCGCTTCGAGCCGAAGGATTGCGACCCGGAAACATCCACGACGATCATCATCTCCAACTCCCGCTCCTCCTCGAAGAGTTTCACGTGCGGGGTTCCGGTCCGAGCCGTGACCTTCCAGTGAATCGCCTTGATGTCATCGCCGGGTATGTACTCACGCAGATCGGCCATCTCGATTCCTTGGCCGCGAAAGACGCTCCGGTAGCGCCCGCTGAAGAGGCCGGTCAGTCGGGAACGGCTCTCCAACTCCAGCCGCCGGAGATAAGCCAGAAGGCGTTTGTCGATCACGCGCGGGACCTCCTCAGGGCGCTTCGACGGTATCGAGTATCTTCAGGATGATCTCTTCGCGCGAGATATTCTCCGCCTCCGCCTCATACGTCGGAATGATCCGGTGGCTCAACACCGTCCGTGCGACCTCACGAACATCCTCCGGGGTCGTGTAGCCGCGGTGGTTCAGGAAGGCGTTGGCTTTGGCGGCCCGAACGAGGAAGATTCCGGACCGGGGCGAGGCGCCGTATTGGATCATCGCCTCCAGATCCGACAATCCCGCCTTTCCGGGAGTGCGGGTCGCCTCGAGCAACCGCGCGACATAGCCGTAGAGTTTCTCGTCCACATAGATGCCTTCGTACGCCTCGACGGCGCGCGCCAACCCTTCCTGCGTGATCACCGGCTCCGGCAACGCCGGCGCCGCCGCGCTCATTCGCTTGAGAATCTCTTCCTCTTCCTCGCGCGACGGATACGTAACATCGATCTTAAAGAGGAATCGGTCGATTTGAGCCTCCGGCAACGGATACGTTCCCTCCTGCTCGATCGGATTCTCCGTCGCCAAAACGAGAAACGGATCGGGCAAGGGATACGAGGTTTCGCCGATCGTCACCTGGCGCTCCTGCATCGCCTCCAGAAGCGCCGATTGGACCTTCGCCGGTGCGCGGTTGATCTCGTCCGCCAGGACGATGTTCGCGAAGATAGGGCCTTTTCGCGATTCGAACTTCCCCGTGTTCTGATTGTAGATCGTCGTTCCCGTGATGTCCGAAGGAAGCAGGTCCGGCGTGAACTGGATCCGCGAGTAGGTCCCCTCGATTAGAGCCGCAGTCGTGCGCGCGGCCAGCGTCTTCGCCAGGCCCGGCAAGCCCTCGATCAAGATGTGCCCCCGCGCCAAAATCGTCATCAGGATCGACCGCAGAAGGTTCTTCTGTCCGATCACGACCGTCCCCGCCCTCTCGAAGAAGGGCTCCACGAAACCGCTCGTCTCCGTGATCCGTTTCTGGATCGCTTCAATCTCCGGGTTCATTGACTCTTCCTCCTCTTTCTGAAAGATCGAATGAAATTCTTGACCCGCATCTTTTCCACGACGAGGTCGTCCCGCGTAATGCTCTTGGCGAAACGACGCTCCTCGAGGCGCGGCAGAAAGTCGGCATCGACACCGGGATGCCGCTCGGCAAGATAGTGACAAAGATTCTTCGCCGTTGGAAACGACGGCGCGTCCGGATCGTAACGCCGGACAAACTCGCGCGCCAGTCGGTAGAGCTCCCCCGCCGCCGCCGGGTCCTCGACATCCACCCCGTCTACGGCGGACACCATCTCCGCGATGATTTCCTCCCGCTCCTCTTCGGCTTCTTCCTTTTCGACCGTCCCGGACCGGCGACGCAAAACGAAAAGCGCTCCCCCCAGCAAGAACAGAATCAGTAACGTTATCCCCCCAACGATAAAGAGACCGCGATGGGTTTGATTCACCTCCGCACCGCGTATCACCAGAAATCCGATCTGGGGAGAAAAGAGAATCCGTTCCGCAGTATCCGAGGAAACACGATAGCGGAATCGAATCGGTTCGAGATACGCCATTCCGAGTTCGGAGGCGCGGAAGAGAAAACGGAAGCGGGTGACGCGGAGAGAAGCGGTTTCCGCCCCTTCCGAGAGAACCTCGTGGCGGGAGCCGATGAGGCGGAGGCCGCGGGTGGGAAGATGGTCGATCGGATCGAAAATGATCGGGGTTCCCCGCGTGGCAATTGTGATCGTGACTGAAACCGAATCCCCTAAGGGGAGGCTGTCGCGGGAGGTCTCGACGCCGAGGCGGATCTGATCCTGGAAGTCCGCGTCGGGCGGGAGTGGCCGTCGAAGAGGCGTGGGCGTGACGAGCGCGGGGACGGACGGAGTGGAGGAACGCGGCGGCGGAAAAGATCGATTCACGGGGGCCGAGTCCGCGGCGGCTGTTGTCGCCGGCGCCGGTGACGCGAAAACAAGTGCGGCCGCGAAAACCGCTAGAAAGGAATGGAAAGGGATTGAAAAGGAAGAACGGCCGCAAAGAATCCGCCGTGCCGTTATGACATTTTCTTGCATCTCAAAAACGCCCATCTGACAGTCACCGTGCGTAGAGAGTCATTTTCAGCGACGTCCGAAAGCCGTTTCGGGAAATCAGACAGCGGCGATCGGGCGATTCAAAATCGACCGGCGATGATGGTAGCAAGAATCGTTCCCGATCCACGTCGAACGGCGGTACTGTCAAGAAAACGTTCGCTCCCAATGGAGCTGGATAACCTACACTCGATTTTCGCCGAGTTATAGAGCGCGGACTCTCCAGTCTGCGTTTGGCCGATCCCGCCCCCCAGGCGTGTCATTCTGAGGAGGCCCTGCCGGCAGGCAGGCGCAATCCGACACCATACTTGTCATTCCGAGGAGGGCGAAGCCCGACGAGGAATCCCCCACGAGTGCCGATCGGCCCTGCAGGTTGGAGAACCTGCGCCCCATCCTTGCAAGCAGATTGCCTGCGCTACCAGGACACGCTTCCCATTCCCTTTTTCCTTTCCCTTCCCCATTCCCTTATTCTTGGCCTTGCTTTTGCCCTTGCCCTTCCCGCGGGATACCGCGCCGAGGGGATTCCTCGCTGGCGCTCGGAATGACAAAACGCGGGATACCACGGGAAGGGGATTCCTCGGCGCCAAAGCGCCTCGGAATGACAGAAAAGACGCGCCCCGGAATGATAGAAGAGACGCGCATCGGAATGACAGAAGATGCGTGCCTCGGATTGACATCGAAGACGCGCGTCGGAAGGACACAACGCGGCAGCGGCCCCTCCAGGTGTCTCGTACTGTAGATGTGCATTCCCAACTCGTCCAAAAATTCGTCTTGAAATTTCGAGAAACGTGAATAGGATACCCTTCAGCGACGCGGGGTAGAGCAGTCTGGTAGCTCGCTGGGCTCATAACCCAGAGGTCGGAGGTTCAAATCCTCCCCCCGCTACGTCATTTCCCAGCCGGCGTTCCCCCTTCTCCTTCGACTTGCGGGGGCGGCGAGGTATCTTCTTGTTGAGATTCCTTCTTCAGCGGTGTTTCCCACAACGGTTCGCTTTCGCCGAAATGGGCGGCCAGACGCCGTGCCAGGACGAAGAGATAATCGGAAAGGCGATTGAGATAGGCAAGTGTGACGCTCGAGACGGGCTCGGAACGCGCAAGCGCCACGACGATCCGCTCGGCGCGCCGTGAGACCGTTCTCGCGAAATGAGCCAGCGCCGAGAACCGACCTCCTCCGGAGAGTATGAACGAACGCAACTCGGGCAAATCCGCCGTGCCCTCGTCGATGCGGTACTCCAAGAACCGCACTCGTTTCTCGTCGAACGGTTCGGCGCCGGCCTCGGAATTGCCGCCGAAAATCGAAAGCCTCCGGCCGATATCGAAAAGGTCGTTCTGGAGAGCGTGGAGGTCATTGAGGACACCGGTGGCGAAAGCACTGTCTTGCCCGCCGGATTCGACGATTCCGCGCAGTTCAGCGCGCAAAAGCCCGAGAATCGATTGGAGTTCATCAAGTGTTCCGTAAGCCTCGACGCGCACCGAGTCCTTCGGAACCCGTCCTCCACCCAACAACGCCGTTGTTCCGTCATCGCCCGCGCGCGTATAAACACGATTGATTTTCATAGGCCACCCCCGCCTTCGTCCAAAACCGCTTCCCTCCCGCAGAAGAAGAGGCACCGTCACCGCCTTGGTAGCGGCGGGCGGAATCGAACCGCCGACACGAGGCTTATGAGACCTCTGCTCTACCTCTGAGCTACGCCGCCGCTCGAGCCGAGATTACAAGAACTTCCCCGAATATTCTATCTCTTTCTCTTTGTAATTCTCAGGTGCATGGCGAAAAACGGGAAGCTTTCGCCGAATCGTATCAGACCACTCCCTAGGCGAACCCCCTGCATAGGATCGGGGCGGCCGAAAGGTAACCTTCTCCGAGTCCGTCATTGCAGAGGCAAGATGCCTGCCTGCCAGCAGGCGGGCCTGCGCTCCCAGGAATACCTGTTTGGCTAAATTTGACCTTGCCCAAAATTTGCCTTGCACCCGTAATCCTCTTCGGCTGTTCCCCTTCTCTACTAGGCTCGTCGTTCCTCCACCTCGGCTCCGCAACCAAACGCAACGGATTTCGCCTGTCTCCGCCGTTCCGATGAGAAGCCTCGGAACAAAGATAAATCAGGAGAATCCATCGCCCCCCCGCCCTCTACTCGATGACGAACTTCCCCTTCAGAATGACGATCTCGACGCGGCGGTTCTCTCTTCGTCCGGCCTCCGTTTGATTCGTCGCCACGGGCCGATACTCGCCGAACCCGGCGGCGATGAACCGGCGCGGATTCAGATCCGGCTCACTCTCCAAGAGAAACCGCAGGACGGTCACGGCTCGCGCCACGGAGAGATCCCAGTTGCTCGGGAAGCGCGCACTTGTGATCGGCACCGTATCGGTATGACCGGCAACCTGCACGATCCGGTCGGGATACTGCTTCAAAATCTCGGCGACCTTCTTCAGCGCCTCCTTCCCTTCGGGCTGAATCTCCGCCTTCCCGGACTCGAAGAGAATCTTATCCACGAAGGTGAGCGTTATGCGATCCGACTCCTCACGAAGACGAACCTGTTCATTCTGCAGGCCGCTGAGGTCGCGCATCAATTTCTCGTTCTCTTTCTTCGCCTTCGCCAACTCCTCTTCGTGCCGCTTCAATTCCTGTTTCGCCGCAAGCAAGGCTTCTTCGGATCGTTTCTTCGCCGTTTCGAATTCCCGGAGTTGCTTCTCCAGCGCCGCGCGCTCCTCTTCGCTCTGTTTTCGGAGGCTTTCGAGAAGACCCTCGGCCTCCTCGCGCTGTTTTTGGAGGTCTTCGAGCGCTCTTCTCTCCTTCGCCAACGCCTCTTCCCGCGTCGCAATCTCCTTTCGGAGAGAATCCGCCGCCGCCTTCATCTTCGAGACCTCGCGATCCTTTTCCGCCAGCGCCTTTTCAAGACTGGCGCGGTGAGCGGCCAGTTCCGCAACCTGCTTCGCCAAAGAATCGCCTCGCGCCGCCAATTCCTCCAATTCCTTCGTGCGTTTCTCCAATTCCTTCCGCAGGGATTCTCTGTCGGACTGAAGTTTCTCCCGCGCCTCACTCAACGTCGCGATCTGGTTGTTGAGAGAATCGAGTTCTCGGCCGAGAGATTCTTTCTCCGACTTCAGATCAGCCAGAAGACGCGATTGTTTCTCGAGATCGGCGCGGAGCGCGTCGCGTTCTTTTTCGGCTTGGCGCGCCGCCGCCTCGAGCCGGTCCCGGTCAGCGCGTAATTTCAACAGTTCTTTTGTCAACGCGTCGAGTTTCTTCCGCGCCTCCTCCTTCGTTCGTTCGAGCTCTTCGCGGGTTTGAGCCAGTTCGAAGTGGACGGCGGCGAGTTCGTAGGCCCGTTGGGCGGCATCGAGCGCCTTCTCGGCGTTCTCGAGCGCCGCCGCGTTGTTGCTCTGCTGATAGCGCTTCGCTTCCGCGAGCCGGTCGACCGCTTGGCGGTAATAGTCGGGAGCAAATTCCTCGGCGCGCACTTCCCGCGCCTTCTCGATCGTCTGTTCCGCCTTCGCAATCACCACGTCCGCCTGAGCACAACCGGATGCGATCGCAAGAACCAAAAGCAAGAATGCCCGTATCGTGAAAATCCGTGCTCTCATCACGGGGGGAATTATACAACACGGAGACCGCTCTTGGTAAGGGAGAGAAACGTCGTTGCGGCCGCGGTTGTGGAAAAGAATCGGGGGGCGTATGATGGCTCTATGAAGGAGCTCTGGCTTGTATTGAGGTGGTCCGACGAGGTTCGGCGCGCGTTGGAGACGCCCTTTTCGATCCCCGGTCAGGAGTCTTCGACGCGGATCTGTATGATTCGATCCGAGGAGGCGGCTTTGGCGGAACGGAACGGTTTTTCCTTCCGGAAGAGACCGAACGGGGAGTCGCTCGTTCTTCAACGTTCCTTCGACCAAAACCTCCTTCCTGATTCCGGGAAGTTCGAGGTAAAGCCGCACGTTTTCGATCGCGTCGTCATCGCCGGAATCGATGAATCCGCGGCTCTGTTACGGCTTGCCGGCCGGCTTTATTCCCTCGGGGCGTCCTCGGTTCACGCGTGTCTTTCGCGCGGGGATATTCGAATGTTGTCGCCGAAAGAGTGTCGGCGGGCGCGAAGAAGAACCCTGATACGGTCTCTCTTTACCGGGCTGATTGAGGCTCTCCTTCTCCCTCCCGTTTTCGCTGCGGCCTCGTTCGGCACGATTCTCTCTCTCATTCGATTCGAACCGCCGCGAATCCGAACGATCCCCTCACGGAGGAAGATGCGACCGGACGGCGCCGCGAAAGCAGGAGACGATTGGAAGATCGGCTCCGCTCGAAAAACGTCTTCGCTGACAAAGGAAGATCCTGCGGAAATTATCGTTACCAACTACAACACCCGCGAGTATCTTGCCGAAATTCTTCGAAGCCTGAGCCGCCTGCGCATCGCGATTCCCGTTACCGTCGTCGATGACGCTTCGACCGACGGAAGCGCCGAGTTCGTGAGGGAAAGATATCCGGAAATTCGTCTCATCGCTCACGAACGGAATCGGGGATATGCGGCGAGCGTGAATGACGGATTGGAAGCGAGTCGCGCGGAGATATTGTTTCTTTGCAACAGTGATCTCTCGTTTCCCATCGACCCGTTCGAACCGCTGATTGGATTTCTGGAGAAGCATCGAGGTCTCGGAGCGGTGACGTGTCGGATGGAGGATGGCTCCGGACGTCCGTATTTCAACCTTGTTCGCGACGATTATGGTTGGAAGACGCTTTTGGAACAGGGGCTCGTGGATGCATGGCTTGGAAGAACGCCGCGTTATCGGCGTTGGCACAACAGACTATTGATTCGAGATCCGCGTGAATATGAAAGCGAGCATCGGAATCTCGCCTCGGTCTCCTTCGCCTTCGTCGCCTTGCGCCGCGAGGCACTCGAACGAACCGGTGGAATCGATGAAACCTTCCGGATGTACTTTGACGATCCCGACCTCTGCCGCCGGATGCGCAAGGCCGGATACCGTATCGGTTATCTTCCGGTGGGACCGGTCGTTCACTACGGAAGAGGAAGCACCGAAAACTCCTGGATTGTCTGGGAGCGGTTGGCGCGGGGACGACTGCGCTACCTCGAACGCCATGGACCGCGAAGCGCAATTCCCTTCGTGCGAACGAATCTTCTTCTCGGTGGAATTCACCGGCGTCTTCACCCGGCGGGCTCGACGAAACCCCCGGAAATGGTTCGCGTTCTCCGAACGGCGCTTTCGTGACGCTCCGAGACGAAATCATCCGCCGGCGCGTTCTGCTCCTTTTTCATTCCGGCTCCGGGCTCGGCGGCTCCTACCGCCTGATGCTCCCCGTGCTGGAGTATCTCGCGGGAAGAGTCAAGGAGACCGGTCTACTGATCGACGCGGCCCTTCCCGCGGGGCCGGCTGTCGAGGAATTGCGTCCGTTTGTCGGAAAGATCCATCTTCTTCACGACGGCGCTTTTCCGATCAATGTTCGGTTTCGGAGAGTGGTCGCCGCCGTTCGCGCGGGCTGGAAGAACATCGAACGCCTCGGAGAACGGCTCGCCGAGGAACCACCGGACCTTGTCGTCTCGACGACCGGGGCCATCCGCTACGGCAACGTGCTGGCCCGCAACCTCGGTGCGACCGCCCTTCAGTTCGTCCAGGAATCGTTCGCTCCTCCCCCTTACCGCCGCTGGCTCGATGAAACCGCCCCTCCCGACGCGTTCGCCGGGCCGTCTCCCGCTTTGCTTTCGCTTCCCGCCCGCCATCGTCCCTTCTTTCGCCTCCCCTATCCGCGTTTCGGCCCTCCCGGCGGGCGAGACGAGGCGCTTCGAAAAGAATACGGTCTGGAAAAGGACGAATACGTCTTGGGAATGGTCGGCGCTGTTAATGCCCACAAGGGGGTTCATCACTTGGCCGCGGTTCTTCCTGGACTGCCGACCGAAACGGACGATGGACGGAGCGTTCGCGTCGCCTTCATAGGTCCCCGCGTCGACCCGGAAACGGAAGAGAGAATGCGGAAGATGCTCGACGGGACCTCTTGGGCGGAGAGGATTCTCTTCACGGGCTCACTGCCCACCGTCCGCGAACGCACCGGTCTCATCGACCTCATCCTCGTGCTCTCCTGCTCGGAAGGCCTCCCGTTGACGCTCCTCGAAGCGCTCGACGCCGGGATCCCGGCGGTGGCCTTTTCCGTGGGACTTGTGAAAGAGGTGATCGAGGAAGGAGTGAACGGCGTGCTTCTCCCCGCCGGAAGCCGTGCCGCTTTACGGAAAACCCTGACGCACCTATTGAAGAACGAACGCCGGCGCGAGGAATTGGAGAGAGGCGCAAGGGCGAAACGCGTTCGCCGTGAAATCTGGGACGATTCGGAAGCCGTCGCGCGGCGGTACGAGGAGTTGTTCGCAGAATTCGCGGAACAAGCGACGCCACTTCGAAAAAGGAGGGGAGGAACGAAATGCGAAACGCGCCGGGAAGACGAAGCACGGCCGGAGGAAGGCGAACGGGGGGGAGAGGCATCGAGAGGAGAAGACATTTCCCGGGAAAAAGAGAGAGAGGTATCGCCGAATCAGCCGCGGTCGATTCTCATTTTGCAGTCCGCAAGACGGGAGGTTATGAAGAGAGTTTGGGATGCTCTCCGTCGAGAATGGCCCCAGGCTTCGTTCACTCTCGTCTGCCACCGCAATTATCCGCCGCCGGAGGAGGCGCGTTTGGAAAAGACGATCTTTTATCCGAATCTCGAAAATTACCGTGTCGAGGTTCTCGAGAAACTGGTTCAAGAGAGGTTCGACCTGGCGGTTCTTCCCGTCAACGATCCCGCCGACGCGTCCTACCTCCGCCTACGGAATTTCCTTGAACGGCATTCCCGAAGGACCGAATGCCGTGATGGAACGGGAGAGCGTATCGCCCTTTTGACGGCAAAAGAGTTTCTGCGGGTCTTCCGCGACGCACTCTTCCCTCCCTGGATGAATCCGAAATCACAGTGAGTTGAAGATGCCATCCGGCGACGACAGAGCGGATCGGATCGCGGCGATATTCTGATACGCGAATATCTCTCGCTCGAAGGGAGCGAGGGAATCGAGCGGAAGGAGGCCGGTGGAGAGAATCCGATAGAGTTGAAATCCGGGGAGAAGCGTTCGAATGTCCGCCAAGAACGTCCGAGAGGCAAGATTCATCTCGTTGAATTCGAACTGAATGACATCCACCCTTCCCTCCGAAAGAAAACGGCGTGCCCCTTCGAGGACGAGACGTTCAGAACCTTCGGTATCTATTTTAAGAAGATGAATCTGGGAGACCTCCTGCGCGGGGAGCCAAGAGTCGAGGCTGACGAGGGGAACGTCGGAGTGCCAGAGGGATTCTTCACCGGAATCCCCCTCCGCGGGACGTGACTGATCAAGACGGGAGCCGGAGAGGAGCGTCTCCGGAAAGAGCGATGCTCGGGACGAGCCGGTCGGAACAAAATCGAAAAGCGGCGCTGAACGATCCGTCTCCGCTGCGCCGACGGCGAAAGCCTCCGCTCCTATTTCGGCGGCGGCGGCCGAAAGAACGCGAAAGGTGGCGGGGTGGGGTTCGAGGCAGAGGATACGTGCATCGGAAGCATTCCGTCGGACCAAGCGTGCGTAACGACCGATACCGGCTCCCACATCGACGACCGTGGCCTTTTTTCCGATACGGCGCAGGATGTTGCGGACGAACCAGGCTTCCCCGCTGTTCTTCTCGTCTCCGCAATGGTCGACGCCCAAACCGGCCAGTCCGAGCCGGAAGAGAAAACGGTTCCATGGGAGGAAGGCGGGTTTATTGAAGAGCGTGGCGTAAAAGGATCGAAGCCGACGCGAGAAGGAATGCGGGGAACGCGCCGGGGAGGCGAGTTCAACGAATGCACTCGAACGCCATCGGCCGGAGCCTCGCCCTTGCCTCGTTCTTGCTCGAATCGCCGGTGTCTCGGGAAGAGGTTCGACGCTGTTTCCCTTTCGGCGAAGCCGAAGGTGGCGGTGGACGCGAAGCGATCGGACGAGGGACTCGAGATTCGCGGCCGGTGCGGTGGTTTCCGGAGGATAGAGGGTCACGACGGCGATATAATTCGTCTTGCGAAACGTTCGTCGCGTGGCGGCACGCAGACTGGCTCGACGAAACGGTCCGTCCCGATCAACCTCGATTACGCGGCCGTTCGCGGCTTCGTTCCCCGCCGCGTCTCGAAATCCGCGGCTCACCAGAAGATCGACAGCCGCATCTGGAAATTCATTACGGAGAGAATCGATTGCGGGTAGGAGCGTCGCCGCGCAGGAGCGAACCACGAGAATCCGCGGCCGCCGTTGTTCGGAGACATCACGATCCGAGAAGCTCTTATCCGAAAACCGTTCCATCGGGGAAATTGTATCAGCGGGAGAGAAAAAGGAAACGAAGGGGCGGAGATTCACCTTTGGTGCCTCGCTGTCGTGTCGTCATGGATTTGTCCAGCCCTGCCTCGCTAAGCGAGTTGACGGCGCGCGAGGTCGGTGAATAGACCTCCCTCCGTCATCAATTCCTCGTAGTTTCCCCGTTGTACAATCCTTCCCTTCTCGATTACATAGATTCTGTCGGCATTTCGGATCGTCGAAAGGCGATGGGCGATCACGATCCGCGTTGCATTGAGACGGTCGAGACTGTCGGAGACGACTTTCTGCGTCGTGTTGTCCAGGGCACTCGTCGCTTCGTCGAAGATCAGGATTCGCGGTTGATGAATCAGCGCGCGGGCGATCAGAATTCGTTGTCGCTGCCCCCCCGAAAACGTCGTCCCTCCCTCGGAAATGTTCGTGTGCATTCCCATCGGCATCGCCTCGATATCCTCCTTCAAACCCGCCTGCTCGGCCACACGCCAGGCATCATCGAGGGTAAGATTCGAGGAACCGACGATATTGTCGAAGATCGAGCCGGGGCGGAGCCGGCTGTTCTGGAGAACGACTCCGATCTGACGCCGCAACGCCGTGACGTCCACCGCCGATACATCCCTCCCATCGAAATAGATGTTTCCCGTCTCCGGGATTTCGAATCCCAGCAACAACCGGATGATCGTCGATTTGCCTCCCCCGGACGGCCCGACCAACGCAACGAACTCCCCGGGCGCCGCCGACCACGAAACATCGTCGAGAACAAGCGGCCCGTCGGGATGATACCGAAACGAAACGTGACTCATCTCGACAGAACCGGTGATGCGCCCCGGATCCGGCCGATCCTCCCGCGCTTCCGGCTCCGTCACAAGAATCGGCTCGACGCGTTCGAACATCGGGACGAGGTTGAGAAGGTTGACCGCCGTGTCGGTAAGCGAAAGCGCGGAGTTGAGGAAGACGGTCATCGCGGCGTTGAAGGCAATGAAATCCCCGACACTGATCCAGGCTCCCTCCGGGAGCAACGCGGCATAACGCACAAGGAGAAAGACGAGAATCGTCGAAAGGATCGGCAGCCCGGCATTGACGGTGAGAATGATGTTCTGGTAGGAGCCGGCCCGGAAGCGGAGAAGGCGTTCGCGGCGGAACCGTCGCGCCCATTCCGCAAACGCCCGTTCCTCGGCCCCCGCCACCCGAATCTTGGCAATGCCGGTGATCACCTGGTAAAGAAAACCCGAGAGGCGCCCCGCGATCCTCTGCATCTCCCTCTCGTACCGCAGCATTCCCACGGCAAGGCCTCCGGTCACGAGAGCAAAGAGCGCCGTGATTCCCAAGGCTCCCAGAGCGAGAACCCGGCTATAGTAGAACATCAAAATAAATTGCATCAGCGACATCAACCCGCCGATGATGGCCGTCAGCCCGGCGCCGCTGAGTTCCTCGCGCAGGTGATCCACGACCTCGGCGCGATCCACGAGATCCCCGACGGTGAAGCGGCGGAAGAATCGCGGAGGCAAGGAAGCGATCCGGTCCCACAGCGCCGCCTGAACCGTCTCGCCCCACCGTGCCCGCATCCGCGTCAGCGCAATCGTGCGAACGAAATGGAAGAGCGTCTGGACGGAAGAAGCGATCAACAGCGCTAAAACAACCTGCAGAAGAAGCGGTCGCTCGGAAGAAGGAATCACGTCGCTGAAAAGGAGCCCTGTCGCCCACGGCAACGCCAGCGAAAGCGCGCCGGCCGCCAAACTCAACCCCAACACCCGCCGGAGGTCCTTCGAAACGAACCGGCTTCCGTGTCTGAGTAGTTGAAAGACGTGAAGCGGTTTTGCGGGAAGCGGAGGATAAAACATCACGCCGAAGGGATCGAGCGTGGCGGCAACATCCCGCGTCAGAATCCCCGTCGCTCCCGTGACAGGGTCAAAGTATTCGTACTGCGACTCCGAAAGAGGAACCGCGGCTACGGGCGTTGCCCCGTGCTCCTTGTCTCGAAAGACCAATAACGGCCCGTTGTCCCGGCGATACCAATCTCCGTAAAGGGCCACCCGCCGGTGGCGGATCCGCGAACGGCGGCAGATGGCCTCGAGAGGCGCGGCGCCGTACCGGCTCAACTCCCACTCCGAAGGAAGGTGAAAATCCAAATCGAGCGCGGCGCCGATCCGATTCAAGGCGGCCAACAGAGGACGATCGTGCTCCGGCACGGCGCGCCCTTTTCCGACAAGAACACTGCTAAGATCCTCCAGAGCCTTGGCAAGAATCGCCTGATCCCGCTCACGCCTCCGGGAAATTCGTTCCCGCTCCTCGGCCCGCTTCGCCGCGATGCGGTCCTCGATCCATCGGACATATACGGCTTGCAAATTTCCCAACGCCTTCAGGCGCGGATCGCGTTCAAGCAACGCGCGGCTGTCGATCACCTCGAGATGTGACGCAATAAGTGTTTCGAGCCAAAGCCCCGGGGCGAGAGGAACGGCGGTGCCGTCGGCCTCCACGACGAGATCCTCGAAACCACAGAGCCGGACCTTCCCCCCGATCACGTGGACCCAAGTAATTCCGCGCTCCGTTCCGAGAACACGACCCGCCGGAACCTCTCGTTCCTCTCCCACGGCGAGAAATTCATCGAACGGTGGCCGCTCACGAGCGGTGAAGAGCGCCCCTACCTTTCCAGAAAAATCCTCAATCTGCCTCGCCAGCGCCTCCAGCGTTCCACTTCGCCGGGCCGTCTCGACCAAATCCGCGATGCCGAAGGAAACAACACGCGTTCCCGGAACTCCGACCGCCAACAGAGCACAACGCTTGTGGTAGCGGAGAAGATCGACACCGAAGAGAATGATTCCCGGCGAGGCGCTGAAGAGGTAATGTCGCGGGCCGATGGGCCGCTCGTCCTCGAGCATAACCGCGAAGACATCGACAACGCCTTTCGTCAGGACCCACGCGCGTTCGGCTCCCTGAACGTAGAACGTCTCCTTCCCGCTCACATCCCGTTCTGGACCGAGCCGAGCGAGAGACGCGAGCAGATCGCGCGCCGTCATTGAGCCTTTACCAATCGCGCATACGGCGCGTCCGGATCGGCGATCAATTCCTCGTGCGTCCCCCTTTGAACCACCCGGCCGCGTTCAAGGACGATGATCTCGTCCGCGTCGCGAATCGTCGAAAGCCGATGGGCGACGATCACGCAGGTACAACCGCGCACCCGCAGATTGCGATCGATCTCCTTCTCGGTCACGGGATCGAGAGCGCTGGTCGCCTCGTCCAGAATCAGCAGGCGAGGATTCGTCACGAGCGCCCGGGCGATCTCCAGCCTCTGGCGTTGACCGCCGGAAAGATTCGCTCCTCCCTCCTCCAACTCCGCGTCATATCCCCCCGCGCGCGCTGTGATCTCGGAGTGAATCGCCGCATCCTTGGCCGCCCGCACCACTTCGATATCCGGAATCGTCTCGTCCCAAAGTGTAATGTTCTCGCGAATGGTTCCGGAAAAGAGTGAAATCTCTTGATCCACCATCGCAACGGAGCTCGTAAGCACGGAACGCGGGATCGCCTTTCGCGGACGTCCGTCGAAATAAATCTCACCCTCCCACGGCTCGTACAATCCGGTGATCAGTTTCGCCAATGTCGATTTCCCGCATCCCGATGCCCCCACCAAAGCCACGCGCCCGCCCGGAGCGATCGTCATCGAAAAATTCTCGATCAACGGCGGATCGAAACGCGAATAGCCGAAGGTGAGATTGCGGATCTCGAGATGTCCCGAAAGTTTCTCTTCCTCTTCTGCAACGACCGGCGTCGATTCCGCGACCCGCAGGTCCGGCGCGTGTTTGTGATTGAGCACGTCGTCGAGACGGACAAGGCGCGCGCGCAAGGCTTGAATCACCGTCGCGAGATTGATGATCCGCGTCACCGGACCCGCAAAGGAGGCGGAGAGCGCGTGAAAGGCGACAAAGGTTCCCATCGTGATGCGGCCGTTCATAATCAGAAGGGCCCCGGCTCCCAGAATCGCCACGTCCGAAAGGGAATTCACGAGGGTCGAGAGGGAGGAATAGAGAGCACTTTTGAGACTCAGGTTTTGCATCGTCACCGTGTATTTCGCGTGATGCCCCGCCCAGTTCGCGAAGAAGTCCGATTCGCTCCCCGTCGCCTTCAGCGTCTCGATCGAGGCCACGCCGGACATCGCCGCGGACAAAGTCGCTCCGGCCTCTTGCTGAAGACGGAGGTTCTCGTCGGTCAGGGTCCGATGCATCGTCCGAGCCGTAACGGCATTCGCGGCCACTCCCAGAACCGCAATCAGCATCAACACCGGAGAAAGCAGAAAGAGAACCGTTCCATAAAAGACAGTCATGAAAAGGTCCAGGATCGTTCCGGCGAGACGGTTCGAAAGGATGCGGGCGATGTCCGAATTGAAACCGACTCGGTTGCTGATTTCTCCGCCGTAACGCTGCTGGTAGAACGAGACGGGAAGATGAAGGATATGGTGCAAAAAGCGACCGGTCTGGGTGATCGAAAGTTTCGTTTCGAGCCGAAGAAGAGAATGGGACTGGAGAAAGGTAAGAAAGACGCGAAAAAACCCAGTGATCGCCAAACCGAGCAGGACGGGACGGATCCAGTCGTGCATTCCGCCGATGAGAATGTCATCGATGAAGATCCGCGAAAAGGCGGGAACCGCCAATCCGGGGCCGACGAGCGCGACGGCCGCCACAGCGGCGTAGGCGATGCCTTCGGAAGAGTGGCGTACGCGGTTCCAGACCGCCGCTGACAGGCTCGGACGGCGTCCCCCTCTCCTGAAGCGCGGCGTCGGTTCAAAGGTCAGAACAACGCCGGTGTAGGACTCGTTGAATTCGTCCATCGGAACGACGCGCGGTCCCATCGCGGGATCGTTGAGAAAAACGCGATCCTTGGCCAATCCCTCGACGACCAAAAAATGGTTGAAGTTCCAGAAGATGATGAAGGGCGGTTTGATGTTGTAGAGGTGGGGAATGTCCTTTCGGTATCCGTGGGCTTCGAATCCGTACTCCCGCGCAGCCGAGATCAAATGAAAGGCGTTGCTTCCGTCCCGCGTCACCCCGCATGCGACGCGAAGTTCCTCGAGCGGAACCACGCGGCCGTAATACTCGAGAATAATCGCCAGCGATGCCGCGCCGCACTCCACCGCCTCCATCTGAAGAACCGTCGGCGTTCGGACACGACGGAACCGCGGTTTTCCCGAAGACGGTTTGATACCTTCCGCGGCGGCGACAGCCATCGTTCTCCGAGTTACGTTATGCCGAAGAAGGACTTGAGCGCCGGAATAAGAAAGCGGATCGGCGCCTTCTTCTCCACGACGATCCGTCCCTCGCAGAGCATCCCGCTTTCGATCCGCACTCTCGGCCCGCGCGAGGAGGTCCATCGGAAACCGCTGAAACTCGCCGAATCCTCCTCGAGCGACAACGTGACACGGAAGGGGGCGCCGCGCGAAGCCAGTTCTTTGACCAACAATTCGTTCTTCAAAAGATGCATCATCCCTTCCCGCGTGGCGGGAAGCGCCGAGACACCGTCCACGCGCCCGACAATCATCCCGTACTCTTCCTTTTTCACCGTGGCGGGAGCGATCCGCGCCGCCATCCCACGGCGTATCTTCTTCGCCTCGACCGGAATGAAAACCTCGGCGACCAGCGGGCCCGTTTCCGCCTCGAGACTCATCAGGGCCGCGTTCCTCGTCACAATCGCTCCTTGCTCGACCTTGATCTCCACGACCCGGCCCCGGTGCGGAGAAAACACCTGCCCTTCCTCGCGAAGCCGCGACTCCAAAGCCGCCAGCGTCCGCCGGGCGTCGCTGAGCTGTTTGTCGATCGCAAGAAGATTTCGCTCCCGCTCGGTCTCCAGCGCTTGGCGATCCGACGCGATCTTCTTGAGACGGGATTCGGCCCGCGCGATCACCTCCCGCTCGCTCGCCCGTTCCTTCATCACCCGCCGCAACTCCTCCTCCGTGATCAGCCCCTCGCGAACAGCATCGCGATAGGCCTCCACCCGCTTCTCCAACCACGCAACACGTTCCCGAGAGGTGCGGATCGTTCCTCGCAATTCCGCCTCCTGTTGGTCGAGCGCGGCGGCCCCCAGCCGGACACGTTCCGACTCTAGCTTCGAAGTCCGTTCCCGCTGCACCTCGAGCTCCTGCACCCGATCCCGCGCTTGTTCGATCTCCGTTACGAGCGTCGGTTGTCGGATCCGAGCGACCAGCTGGCCCGGCTCCACGTGATCCCCTTCCTCCACCAGGAGCTCCGAAATTAATCCCGTCCCCAGACTCTCGATCTCAACCAACCCCCCCTCCCGGATCAGGATTCCGCGTCCCGAGACGGTGACGGGGATCCGCCCGACGACACTCCAAACGAGGATCAGGAGAAGAAGAAAACAGATGGAGCCCAGAGCGAGCCAACTACGGGAACCGGTGACCGTAATGAGACGGTCGAGTTGCTCGGGGGAAGCAAGTTTATCGAGCGCCGCCTTGCGATATTCGACCATACGTCTTATCTCCCGCGGAACTTCTTGAGCAATCGGTCGAATCGTTCTCCGGCACGCGAAACACGATCAAGAACGCGGGGATCCAACTCGTCCTCTTCGAGAATCGTTCCTCTCTCCGAGTCATCGTCTCCCGCTCCCGCCGTTTCCGTCGGCCTCCCATAGAGCCGGTTCATCGTTCCGCGCAGGCGATCCGCAAGAAAAGCGGCGATGGCTTGATAAAAACGCGAGGCGAAAGCGGGATCCGATTCGAGAACGGCGCGGAGGTCCTCGCGGGGTATCGCCAAGACCTCACCCTCCCCGACCGCCGTGACCGTCTCCGTCGGCGGCGCATCTTGAACGAACGACATCTCCCCCAATACTTCACCCGCGCGCAGTTCCGCCACGACGTTTTTCGAACCCACCGCCCCCTCGCTCGCCCCCTCCGTACCGACGGCAGCGTTCCGCGTAACACGAAAAATACCGCTGAGTATGAAATAGACCTTGTCGGGATGACGCCCCGCTTCTATCAACGTCGCTCCCGCTGAAATCTTCTCGATGGACCCCAGCCTCCCGAGGCGTTCAACATCCTGATCCGTCAGGAGCCCGAGAATGAAAAGGACCTTTCGCATCGTTTCCCAACCTATCATACAAAGAAAAAGGTGTCATTCTTCCATTTTGACAGTTTCAGAAGTACACGGGGACATAGTGAGCCATCCAGAGGGGCATCCGGCTGTCTCCTGCCGGGGGCGCAGACCCAAAGACAGGTGGGGACGAGAAGCGAGCCGTCGGCAGCCCCTCCTCATCGAGGATGCCTCACCGGGACTGCGGCATCCCCGGAAGGACAGCGTCTTTTATCATTCCGAAAATCGCCGTAAGGCGATTGAGGAATCCCCTCCACGGAGTATCACGCGGGAAGGGCAAGGGCAAAGGCAAGGGCAAAAAAAAGGGAATGGGGAAGGGAAACGAAAAGGGAATGGGAAGCGTGTCCTGGGAGCGCGGGCCTGCCTGCCGACAGGCAGGCATCTTGCCTGCAAAAACGGGTTCGCAGAGGGTCACCTTTCGCCCGTCCCGATCCCATGCGGGGTTTCGCGCCGGAGTGGACGGACACGATCCGACAAACGGTGCCCGTTTTTCGCCATACTTCCAGGGGGCCGGTTTCGCTCCCGCGGGGGATTCCTCGTTGGCCTTCGGCCTCCTCGGAAGGACAGGGGGGCGCCGGGTGGCGTCGGTTCGCCCCGCTCTTCACGAAATCACAATGGATGTTATGCGCTTCACCGGCCGGTCGGCTCCAAATCTCCGCGCGCCCCGAAACCCTCGCCGTTTCTTCGTTCCCGCGCGGCCATATCGAATTGCATCGTTGGAACAGAGAGAATAGAGTCATCGAATGGCAGTAAGAAACACGGCTCATTTTCGCCGGCGGGTTCACGAGGCGATTCTCGAAGACGAAACGTTGATGAACGATCTGGCCTCGCGGCTCGGGCCCGGACAATTCGAGGAGTTATTGTCGCTCGTCGATTCCTTCCTGGATCTCTACCTCCAAGGCTTCACCGACGGTTCGAAAGTGCCGAAGTCGTTGCCCGATCCGGCTGCGCTTGTCCGGCGGCCCGGTGGGTTTCGAGAACTCCTTCTGGTTGTGGCACAGCGGTTCGGGAACGGGGGTTGAGACTTCGTCGATTCCTTTTTGGGAGATGCTGATTCGTCCAAGAAAACGCGGCGGCCCGGGCATCCCATTCCTCCCGCCTATCCAAACGCTCGTTCTCCCTCTCGTCATCACTCGGTATCGCTGGTCATTATGGAAAGATTGCGAAGCCGGGTGACGGAAGTCGTAACGCGATTCAACGATTGGTCTGGTTTTCCCTCTCTGAGACGATCGTATTCCTTAGTCCCGCCAAAGCGGGGAGATACTTCTCCCGTATCCGCTTCACCAAAGAGGCTGCAAAAGGTTGATTATAAGTGTGTCCCGTGAGGTTTCGGTCTTCGATCATCTCGACCCAGACCCGATCATCCTCCAGGTATCCGAGTTGAAAGGCCAAAAGGAAGGCTTCCCTGGCTGAACGAGGGGAATGGCCCTCGCTTTCGAGGAATTTTTTCAAGGTCTTCCAACTCAATTCATAGACGATCTCGAAATCCTTCACGATACCGGAAAGATCGCGTGGTTCTGTGACGGGGGTTTTCAGCAACCGTTCGAGCGCGGCGAAGGCCAATTTCAGGTTCTCGATCGAGGACGAAAGGCGATTCACGCCGCGTAAACCCGGATTCCTCGTTCGATCTCTCTTCTCAATTCGGGATCGAGGGGATCTTCCCAACGGACCAAATCGAGACAACAGAGAGTTCGGACCGTATCCCGAAGGTGGGAGGCGAAGAACGTCCAATCTTGCCTGGACAACAACGGTGCCGAGATTGCGATATCATAATCCGAACGGCGATTATGATCCCCCCGGCCGCGGGAACCGAAAAGGACGACCCAGGCGATTCCCTCGACCTTGGCCGCCTCGCCGACGATCTCCCGCACCACAGGATCCTTATCGGGTTCGATGACGCCGTGGTGGACGACACCGTCCGGTCGCTACAACGGATACGCGTCCGTTTTTGCCTTCACGCGGGCACCTCTGCCTTGTGATTCAAGAAAAAGTATACTGCGATGCGATACCAGCTCAAAGTTTTTGTTTTCCAATCCGCCGGCCGAACCACCGGGGGGTTGAGTCCGCCTCTTCGATACGCACAAAAAAGCGCAGGATACAGGTTCGTCGTGTCGACTCAGTAGGCCTTGTAGTTGTAGACGTAAACGGCGTTTCCCTTGTAACTTCTTCCGACGGTGTCGTAGTCGTAGATGACCAACATATCCTCGTCGTTCTCCTCGTCGGCCGCGGCCGTCCAGTTCGCCGAACCGGTGATCAGTTTCGGTGTGCTGGCGGTTCCCGCGTCGATGGCGATGAATTTGTCGTGCAACAAACCCGCATATGCATCGCGCTTGATCGGCAGGCCGTTCGCCACGAGGTACTGATACTGCGAATACTGGTCGGTGGCCTGGTAGGCGTCCATCGTGCCTTTTACGGTAACACCGCGCTGGTGGAGTTCGACCAACTTGTCCGCGATCGACTGGTCGGTGAAGGTGAAGATGTTGAAATAGACGGAAACGTTGGCGGTGTTGAGATGGTAGAGCAGGGAAGCGCGGAGATTCGCCTTCGGGCCGAACTTCGTGTACACGGTGGCGCCGCTGACGGTGTTTCTCCCCGAGAAATCCGCCTTCGCGTTGCCGAACCTCCCCGCCCACATCTCGAGGAACTCTCCCTTGAAACGCGAAGCGACGCCCGAGGAGTGGATGACCAAGAGATTGTTCTTGTTCTGTTGCGTTCCTTCATCGGTAAAATTGTAGGATCCCGTCAGAACCTCGTTATCATCGACCACGATGAACTTGTGGTGCATCAGAGCGGACCGGTTATCGGTTTTGACGACGATTCCGGCGGCCTCGAGTTGATCATAAGCGGCCTTGTAGGAGGGGTGATTACGGTTATCGGCTTCGGTCACCACGCGAACGTCCACCCCGGCCTGGTGACGCTCGATCAGGCTGTCCACGATCCTCTGGCGATTCAGCGCGTAGATCGCGACGTAACAGTACGACTGAGCCGCGTCGATGAAATCCGAGGCTCTCTTGTCGATATATTTCGTGTTTGTTGGATTGTTGAAGGTAACGTTATAGAAACCGTTGGAGGAATAGAGGGAAGCATTCCCGGCTCCCGCCACCAAAAACAAAGCCGAAACCGCCATTCCTAGAGAGAAAAGACGTCGCGAAAACCACCTCATACACGCGAACTCCTTCCCGCCTCCCACGGTTCCTCAAATTCGATCTTCTCCGAAATCTCCAACAGGAGAGCATTATAGTTTAATCCAATTGGTATTGATTTTCAAGAGCGAATGAAAGAAAAAATGGGAATGCACAGGTGCGGTCGGCGGCGAGCGACGGATCGCTGAATTCGCAGACAGGAGTCTCCGCGCTCCGTAACACGGCGAACATGGAGCCGGATCGGCCTGTCAGTCCGAGGCGCATTAGCGCCGAGGAATCCCCCACAGGCACCGATCGGTTCGCAATGCGGAATACCGCGTTGGGGAGATCCGTCGTTCGCCTTGAGGCGAACTCGGGATGACAACAGTGTGTCGCTTCGCTCCCCCCTTGTGTCATTCCGAGAGAGGCGGCGCGAAGCGACGCCGACGAGGAATCCCCCACCAGCGCTAACCAGCCCCTTCCACGGAGGGCGAATTAGCAATTCGCAGACTGGAGAGTCTACGCTCCCTCGGAGCGCACGCATCTTGCCTGCAAGGATGGGCCGCAGGTTCTCCAACCTGTGCAGAGCGGTTCGGCCATCCGCAGACTGGTGAATCCGCGCTCCACGCACGGACGCTCGATTCGCGGATCGTCGCGAAGCGCCTCCGCTTCGAAATTCCACTCCAATAAAGCCTTCTTCGTGGTTTAGGATACCGAATCGAAATCGTCCTTGAACGCGATCGAAAACGCGAGTCGGGCGGGAAGGAAGAACGATGATTCTTAGGTCGGTCAAGAACTTCTCTCACTCGAGCACCCTTCTTCTCGCGGTGATCGTCCTCTTCGTCCTCTTGGACCCGTTCTATCTCGTTCAGGGTCTCGAGGAAGAAACCATCGCGTTTCGGATACGCCGTCATTACCGGGAAACGACCACGGAGTTGCCCCTCACGGTCGTGGAAATCGATGACGAAAGTTTGCGAAGACTGAAGCCCGAAATGGGAGAACCTCCTTGGCCGAGAAGTGTTTTTGCGAAGGTGGTCGAATATCTCGCGGAGAACGGGGCCCAGGGGGTCGCGTTCCACATTCCCTTCGTACTGGACGAAGTTCCCGTCAAACTCAATTCAACGATCTTCCGTGACGCGCTCCGAAAACACCTCGCCGAACAAGAGAGCCAACTCGAAACCTTCGTGGCGGAATTTCCCGTCCTCTTCTCCCGAGAACAGGATGCCTCCTTTCGAAGTGCGCTCGATCGAATCCCCAACATCCTGCCTCTCCGAATCGACTCGGGCTTCGCGAATTCAAACCGGCAACAAGCCGCCGTACTCGACGCGGCCGCCTGTTCCTTTTCCACCCCCCCGAAGAAAATTCTTTCCGTTCCGAGCGTCTCTTTTCCCTCGTCCCGCGTATCGACTCCGAAAACGGAGATCGGCTTCCTTGCTTTTCGGCGCCCGGAACGCCCCACGATGGGATTCCCACTCTGGCTCCAGGTCAAGGGCGTTTTCTTCCCGTCTCTGCCGTTGGCGATCGCCGGTTGGACGGCTTCTCTCTCCGGCAACTCCGGTGGGTTTACTGGAAACGGGCGCGCACGATGTTCGCTCCTCCGGAATCTCGGGGAGCAAAGCGCCGCCAATGCGGACGAAACCATCCTGGTCAACTATTACCGAAACCCGAAACGGAATCGAAAGGATCGGGCGGGACGTTTCGAGGTCTTTCCAGGGGAACCGCTTTCCTTCGCCGACCTGTGGCACGACGCGGCTTTCGATAACGCGCCGAAACGGCTGTCGCGGGACCGTTTTTCCGGGCGAATCGTTTTGATCGGTCCCGCTCGGAAGAGGATTCGGACTCCCTTGGGCGTTTCCCTTCCTTACACTCGGATTTTGGCAAACGCCACGGCAACCCTGCTCGATCCCACCTCCCTCCGGCTCCCTCCAAGGTGGCTCGGTTGGCTGCTTACGGTCCTCACGGCGTTTCTTGCATGGTGGGGGATGCGCCGCAATCTGGTTTGGGGAGTGACATCCTTGGCGGGAAGTGGCGTTCTTCTTCTGGGAGCCGCCGCAGTACTGATGAACAAAGGCTTTCTTCTTCCGGTCGCGGCTCCCTTGCTCGCCTCCAGCATCTTCCTCCTGTCGGACTGGACCTATCACCAGTTCGAGGAGAAACGGAGGCTGCGATTGGCCTTTCAGAAATACGTCGCCCCCTCCGTAATGCGGGAGATCCTGAAGGACCCCTCGGCGCTGACACTCGTCGGTCGAAAGACGACGGCGACCGTCCTCTTTTCGGATATCAAACACTTCAGTCGGTGGGCGATGGAGTTGCCGTCGGAAGATCTGGTCCGCTTCCTCAACACCTACTTCACGAGGATGACCGAGAAGATCGTCGCGTTCGACGGAACGATCGACAAGATGATCGGCGACGCGGTGATGGCCGAATGGAACGTCCCTCTTCACCAGGAGAAGCACGCCGTGCTCGCCTGTTCCTGCGCCCTGGAAAAGCGGCGGGCGGTGGCGGAGCTGGCCCAGACGTGGGCCAGCGGAGTGTGGCCAAATCTCGGCATTCGAATCGGAATCCATACAGGCGAAGTCGTGGCCGGAAACCTCGGTTCCGAAACGATCTTCGATTACACGGTCATCGGCACGACGGTCAATATCGCCTCGCGGCTCGAAAGTCTCAACCGCGATCTCGGCACGACAATC
Source organism: Candidatus Hydrogenedentota bacterium (assembly GCA_003697085.1). Lineage (GTDB taxonomy): Bacteria > UBA8481 > UBA8481 > UBA8481 > J006 > J006. The sequence continues at coordinate 26,630 of RFFU01000074.1, read as the reverse complement.
CTGACGTCCGGAGAGACGAAGCAAGAGGTCGAAAAGTGCGCTCCAAACCGGTTCTATTTCCGTACCGTCGGAGTCTTTCGGCTTCGGGGACAGAAAGCCGCGTTGGATGTTTACGAACTTGTGGATGAAACCGCACGGCTCCCGAAGAGTTACCTGGAGGTTATGGAAACGTGGGAGAAGGGCGTTCGAGCCTACCGCGAAAAGGACGTCGCCCGTGCCAAGGAATCGATCACCGAGGTCGCACGACGACTTCCCTACGACGGCCCGGCGGTCTATTTTCTCGAGCGTATGGCGGAGGCAGCGCCGGGGGAACCGTTCCAACAAGGGTAAAACCCGCCACCCGCCATTTACGCGCCGTCCCGCGCCGGAAAGGGGGGAGCGCGGACTAAGAAACGATGGAACGCTCGGAAGATACAGAACGGTAGGGGGAAGAGCGAATCGAAGCGTGAAACGTTTGGGAGACATCGAGCGAGCACGGCAAAAAAGAAAAGGAGGACGGTTCCGAAAACACGCCCTCCTTCGGGAACTTCAGGAATTGTCAGGTGAAGACATTCCTACCGAGCAACCTCCGCCACCGGATCCTCGGAATGCAGGTCTTCCACCCGCCCACCTGAAACGAGCAGTCCGCTGTATCCGACCAGGTATGTTCCCGTGGTGGTTCGAAGGTTATAGACCGCCGGAACGATTCTTCCCACCTTCGTCCGGGAAACATAGATCGAGTCGGCGGCTCGGATCCATTTCTCGCCCGACCAGACCTTATGGTCAGGAGTGACGAGAATCACGTCGTCGTCCAACGAAAGTTCGATCACGGAAATCTCCCCGTGGTGAACGTCCAGCTTTTCGACCCGATCGACGAACAAGGTTCCGTCGAAGGTGACACTGACGATCTCGTCACCGACTGCGATCCCAGAAATAGGCTGATAGCCCTTCCGCGTTGGAACCAGCGTCTCCGGGCCGAAGCAAAGGTGCCACGGGTGTTTCGGATCGTCGGGACGCCGGCTTTGTTCGGGATCGACCGGACCGCGTGAGACCGCCTCCTCGGGATCGACCGGACCGACCGCGCCGCGCCGACGCAATCTCGACGCCATCCGGGACGAAAGGGGATTCCCGAAAGTGGCCGGAGTGGGAATAAACCCTCCCGCCACATCCTTCATCTCCTCCTCCGAAAGGGGTTCCTCCGGTTTTCTTTCCGGTTCCTTCTCTTTGTCGGCTTTTGCCTTCCCGTCTTCCTTTTCCGCCATCCTTTTCACCTCTCCTTTCTCCCCGACTGCGGGGAATCATTTCCGCCCTCATTTAAGAAGAGCACTCGAGTCATAGCACCCGCCCGGCGATCGAATTTCCAAAGAGTCGTCCCCCCGTCACCTTCCGCATCTCCTCCTCGGAAAGCGCCTCCTCCTCTTTCCTCTCCGGCTCCTTCCCGGAATCCGACTCAACCTTCTCAGCTTCCTTTTCCGCCATCGTTTTCACCTCTCCTTTCTCCCCGATTGCGGAGAATCGTTTCTTCTCTCTATCGAAAAATAAAGCCGGATCGAAAAAGATTCGCAAGGGGTGAAGTCGGTGATTTTTTTTACGAAAGATTTTCTCAAAACGTTTTCTCATAACGATTGTCGCTTCGAACGACCTTCTTGGCGTCGGTTTCCGGGGGATTCTTGATGCAGGATTTCGAAAGCGATGGCGAAGAAGAAGGATTGCACTCCTATCAAGATCGCCAAGGCGCACAAAACGGCACGGGGGCCGGAGACGCCGATCCCGCTTGCCTGCTGCCAAACGAGGTAGAGGCCAAAAACGAATCCCGCCGGAACCAGGAAGAGCCCCAGCAAATAAAAGAAGACGAGCGGATGGAAATCTCGAAGAATATATTTGTAAAGCAGTCGCCGAAAGAAACCCCGCAGAAGCATCGGGAACACGTGAATTGCATACGAGAAACCGTGAATCTGGGATTGTCGGACCCCGGAAAGGTAAATTGCGCGTCGCGGCACATCCATTACCCGAAGTCCTGCAGTATTGAGACGAATGAGAAAGTCCAAAGGATATCCATATCCCTTCCAGACCTTCTTCCATCGAACTTGCTCGAATCCATATCTCGACAGCGCCGTGTAACCGTCCACCGCATCATAAACTTTGAAATAACCGGAAGCCAATTTACACATCGCCGAAATCAAGGCATTTCCGAAGAGCCGGACGGTCGGCATTCTTTCGAAAGTCCCGGAGGGATCGAGAAACCGATTGCCTTTCGTGTAATCCGCCGCTCCCTCGATGATCGGTCGAAGAAAATTCTCGATCTCCGCCAGGTCCATCTGGTTATCGCCACCAACCACGACGGCGATATCGGCGCCTCTCTCAAAGGCAACCTTGTAGCCCGTAACGATCGCAGCTCCCACTCCCTCGTTCTTCTCCTTCCGAATGACCACGACCCGGCGGTCTCCGACTTTCCTTGCGCATTCCGAGGTCGCGTCCGTGGAACCGTCGTCAATTACGTAGATATCGTCCACAAGTTCCGGAACCCCCCGCAACGTATCTCCGATGAGTTTCTCTTCGTTGTGAGCCGGAATAACCAGCGCGATCCGCTGTTTTTGATACATAAATCAAGTATAAGAGGGAGGTGTTCTTTTCGCAACAAACCCCGCGGTTCCGCGGTTGCGAGGCAAAGAGGGGGCATTTGTGCCGAACTTTGCCGCGTCGTTCCCCGGACGGGAGAGTCCGCGTTTCACTCGCGTGGACTGAAAAGTCTACGTTCCATCCCTTCCATGCAGGCAGGATGCCTGCGTTCCCAGGGTTGGCCGCTCTATGAAGCGAATTTCCGCAGGTAAGAACCCCGCGCTATGCGCTGGATGGCACTCATGGGGGATTCCTCGTCGGCGTTGCTTCGCTCCGCCTCGCTCGGAATGACACCGGGGGAGAGAACCCGGCCGGCCTCCTCCACGAAGGGCTCCGCGAAGATGAGACGGGGACTCGATGGAATGAAGAACAGGATTGACACAAGGGACCGACTTTACGCCGCATTCCTTCCGGCGCTTTATCGGTTGCCCGCCCCCTGGCGGCTTGCTACCCTCATCGCCGGGAGGATGAGAAGGAAATCCGTGTTGGGAAAATCCCGTCGATCCATTGATTCGGTTTCCATTCATTTCGTGGAATTCTCGTGACGACTCTCCACGCCGGGCACTCCCAACGCTCCCTCTGTATTCTGACAACCTCCTATCCTTCCTTTGTCCGCGATTCAAAGAGACTTCCGAAGGGGAAGTTCGTCCATCACGCGGCGAAGAGTTTCGTTTCCGCCGGATTTGCCGTTCATGTCGTGACTCACGCCGAACCCGGTACGGCACTCTTCGCCAAAGTCGACGGTGTGAACATCCACCGATTTCATTATTTCGTATCCGGCTGGGAGACACTCACCTCGGGCGCCGGAATCCCCGAAAACATTCGTCACCCGTGGTGCCTCCTTCAGGTTCCGTTCTATTTTTTCAGACTCTTCTGGACCGCCTATCGAATCGTTCAAGAAAACAGAATCCGTTATATCAATGCCCACTGGGCGTTTCCTCCCGGATTCATCGGTTATCTCATCAAACGAATGACGGGTCGCACGCTGATCATCACGGCGTATGGAGCCGAGATTTTTCCGCTCGATTCCGGCCGCTGGACTTTTCTCAAACCTTTCGTTCGCATGAGCGCTCGGGGCGCCGATCTTCTCGTTGCCATCAGCAAAAACACGGCCGACGCCCTCGAACGAGTGGCGCCGGGCATCCGCCCCAAGATCATCCCGGATGGCATCGATACGGCTTATTATTCTCCAGGACCTCCCAACCTCACCCTTCTCGAAAGATATAAAATCTTCGGCAGGAAAGTTCTCTTCTTCACGGGAAGAATGGTTGAGAGGAAAGGGCACCGATACCTTTTGGAGGCGATGCCGGCGGTAAAAAAAGAACATCCCGATGCGTGTCTCCTTCTCGGTGGCGACGGCCCTTTGCAAAATGAACTGGAGGCTCTGAAGAGAAGATTATGTCTCGAAAACGACGTCATCATGCCCGGTCCCATTCCCGAGGAAGAAATCGTCGATTGGATGCGAAGCGCCGACCTTTTTGTTCTCCCCTCCTGCATCGACAGCCGAGGAGACACGGAAGGATCCGCCACGATCGCCCTTGAAGCAATGGCCTGTGGAACGATCGCGTTGGTCAGTGAGGTCGGAGGAAACATCGGGGCCGTCCAGGAGGGAGAAGGGGCCTACTACTTCCCGCCGGCCGATGTCGAGGCACTGGCCGGAAAAATCAACGAGATACTCTCGTTCGACACCGACCACGCTATCGAACAACAACGCCGCGCCACCCTTTTCGTCCGGAACCATTACAGTTGGGAAAAGATCGTCGGGAAATATCTCGCATTTCTTTCCGCGGAAACAGCGGATGGTTTCTCCGAATGATCCCTGATTCCGATGATCGCACGGGATATTCCCACTCTCATCAGGAGCAGTTTGACGAACGGCAGCGGCTCTGGAAGGCGAAAAAGATTGTCTCCGTGCTCCTGGATTTTCTCCCGAACACTCGAAATCTTGATCTCCTGGAAATGGGATGCTCGGCCGGGTTCGCGACTTCCGCCTGTGCTCGACATTTCCGCTCGGCAACGGGAATCGATCTCGATGAGGCCGCCGTGGAGTTTGCCCGGCGGACATTCGAAGGGCCGAACCTTTCCTTTCAAATCGGCGATGCAATTCATACCGATTTTCCGAACGAGAGTTTCGATGTCATTGTCTGTAACCACGTCTATGAACATGTCGAGAACGCCGAGGACTTGATGAAGGAAATAGAACGGGTCCTTAAACCGGGTGGAGTCTGTTATTTCGGAGCGGGAAACAGGCTGATTCTCATCGAGCCGGACAATAGACTTCCCTTTCTCTCGATATTACCGCGGCCCCTCGCGAACGCCTATGTACGGCTCACCGGACGCGGGAATGAATACCACGAACGCCTTTACACCTGTTGGGGGTTGAGAAAACTTGTGAAGGCCTTCGACGTCGTCGATTACACTCCGAGGATCGTTGAGGAGCCGGAAACGTTCGCCGCCACGGATATGCTACTCCCCGGTTCCTTCAAGCAAAAGATGGCCGCTTTCGCAGTGCGGCGGCTGTATTGCCTCTTCCCCACTTACATCTGGCTCCTGATCAAGAAGAAGACATGACTCCCCCTTCCTTTGACAACGCTCGTTCCACCGATCAAACTACCGACAAAATGAGGACGAACGCGGGAAGAGCGATCGACATTGTCGGCCGAGTCCTATTCGGACTCTCCCTTCTCTTTTTCCTGACACGCTTCGCGACTTTGTTCCATCAAATTCCCTCCATCCGCCTCACCGCAACCAATCTCCTCTTCTTCTCCCTCGCGGTCCTTCTCGCCACGTCATGCGTTGCGTTGACCGTGACCGTCTCGACACTCTTCTATTCCGCCGGCGCCCCGCCAATCACTTTTGGACGATGTTACGAAATCGTCGGAATCAGTCAGATTGCCAAGTACATCCCCGGCAACATCTTTCAGCATATCGGCCAGGTGGCCCTCGCGATTAAGAAGCGGATTCCAGGGGAGGTTTCCGTTCTGGCGATCGGAATGCAGACATTCATCATCGTTCTCAGCGGAGGTTCGCTGATTCTTGCGGGAATCCTTTCCGGTTACTTCAGCGCGGGCAGACTCCTTCCCTTTCTTTCTTCCTTCAAGGAATTCGGCCTTCCGCTCTTCCTGGCCGGGGGCGTTGGCGCGGCCGTTTTCGCCGCTCTCCTGCCGAGGGTTCGCGGATGGTTTCTAGCGCGACGGGCTTTTTGCTCTCCCCTTCGATTGATTTCTGCTTTCCTTCTCTATTGGATCGTTTTCGGGCTTTACGGCATCATCTCTTCGCTGTTGTTGGCCCTTTTGTCCGGTTCCCACGTCCCCCTGAGATGGTATGACTTTTCTTGGGGGTTCGCGGCGGCGTGGTTGGCCGGTTTCCTGGTTCCGGGAGCGCCGGCCGGATTGGGAATCCGCGAGACGGTCTTCCTTCTTCTTTATGAAAAAACCCTGGGACAGGGAACCACCTTGGCGCTGGCGGTCCTTCTGCGCGTTGTCAGCGCCCTCGGGGACCTGATCACCTTTCTCATCGCTTCCCGGAAGGGAGGAGTCCGTGCCGCGGAAAGTGTTTCTTGAGCGAAGGTCGATCACTCTTCTCTTTTCTCCCCTCTCTTCTTTTCGTGGTAAATCCTTTTGGGAACATGTTGTATGCTCCCTATGTAAGAAAAGTTACCGTTATTTCAGGTAAACGGTTTTCGCCTCAGAGCTTCTAAAGGAACAGAGGACGAAAAGAGCCTCAAGAATATCGAAAGATGGAGGGAGAAGAATGGCAAGGGAGAAGCGAGGAAAGAGCAAAGCGGTGCGAAGGCTGGCGGCGGTGATTCTGGCATCGGCGATCGGCTGTACCCTTGGTTCCGTGCTTCCAGTGAGAGCGGACGACGAGGGCGAGGTTTACAAGGAGTATTACTCGAAGGAACGGTTTGACGAGACAGACCTAAACGGAGATGGATTTCTGGACAAGGATGAGATCGACGCAGCGATGCTGGAATTTGAATCCTATCGTGACGGGGAGCGCTTCCAGCACGCCGACAAGGACGGCGATGGACGAATCTCATTTGAGGAAGCGAAGGCGCAGCGGCGCTGGGAGATCCGACACCGGGAAGCGCTTGAAGCACGCGCCTGGCGCGATCTCAAGGCGAAGTATCCCAACGCGAATCTCGACGATCTGAAGTGGCTGAAGAACCACCCCACCGTGGCGAAGAAACTCCTCGAGAACAAGTATTATCTGGATCGACATCCGAAGGTGGCGAAGGCCCTCGCCCGGAACAAGAAATGGCTGAACGAGCACCCGGAGGTGGCAAAGAAACTCTACGAGAACCGGGAATGGTTGAACGAACATCCGGAGGTGGCCAAACGGCTCTACGAGAATCGGACGTGGTTGAACGAACACCCGGAAGTCGCCAAGGAGGTTTACAAGAACCGAGTTTTTCTCAACGAGCACCCGGAGATCGCGAAGAAACTCTACGAGAACCGCAAATGGCTCGATGCCCACCCGGAGGTGGCGAAGGAGGTATATAAGAACCGCAAGTACCTGTACGATCATCCCGAGGTCGCGGAGGCGTTATGGAAGAACAAGAAGTATCTGAATTCCCATCCCGCGGTCGCGAAGGCGATTTACGCTCATAGGACCTTTGTCAAGAATCATCCGGAGGCGGCGAAGAAGGCTTACAAACATCGGAAGGCGATCGCAAGTCATCCGAAGGCCGCCAAGGAGGCCTACAAGCATCGGAAGGCTGTAACGAGCCATCCGAAGGCGGCGAAGACGGCGTATCATCACCCGAAGGCGGCGAAGAAAGCCGCGAAAAAATGGAAGAGGAACCATTGACGGAGGAGATTCCCCTCACCCCAACCCTCTCCCCACGGGGGAGAGGGAGGGGGGAGGAGGGAGGATGCCTCTTTCTTGTTTGGAACGCGGGCAAAAGATAGAATCCTTCCTTTCCGACAACCGGGAGGTGGGATGAATTCAAACGCCAATACAAGGATGCGGCGTCGCGAATTGCACCATCTTCTCGCCGGCGTCGCCGCCGCTCTGGTCGGGTCAGTTTTTCTCGCGTTGCTTCTTCATCCCCTTTTTCCTACGTTCACTCCGGAACGCATCTTTACCCGCCTCGCGGCTCTCTCGGCTCTCGGGGCCGCCCTTCATTACACTTTCACCTTTCCCGAGGGCTGGAACCGGGTCGGCCTCGCTCCCTCCTCCGCGCTCACCGGAGATATCCTCCGCGGATTCCGTCTCGGTCTGGTGCCTTTTCTTTTCTTCCTTGGTCTTCGAATCCTTTTCGGCGCGGCCTTTTTCGGTTTCAATCGCACCCTCGGAGATCTCGCCTTCCGCCTTCTCGAAAATCTTCTCGCCGCCCTGATCATAGCCTTCTCCGAGGAGTTCTTCATGCGAGGGTATCTCACGGGAATCCTCGTTCGTTCTGGTGGAAGCACCGCCGGCATTCTTCTCGGGAGCCTTTTCTTCAGCGCGATTCACTTTCTTCGTATCCGCCCCGGCCAACAGATTCCTCCCGAAGCCTTCGGCCTCTTCTGCACGGGAATCGCCTTGGCGCTTCCCCTCGTCGCCACCGGCCGCCTCGGACGCTCCGTCGGCCTTCACAGCGCGTGGATCTTTCTGATGAAATCCTCGCCGCTCTTTTTCATTGCCCGACAGGATGTTTCGCCTCTGCTCTGGCCTCCCGAACGTCTCTACGCCTCACCATTGGCGTGGCCGCTGCTTCTTCTCACTGGATGCCTCGCCGCAAAAGTGTCCTCTTCCGGATCGGACTCTGACCAATAATCACCTTCCTTTTCCCTAAAGAAAGGTGAATTCTCTTGTCGGGGGAAAATCTCATCTGCTCGCGTTCCTACAAGCAGAATGTCCGCGTCCCATCCGACCACAGACACGTTCGGCCGTGAATGGAGAGAATTGCTCTCCGCGGGTTGATAATCTGCGCCGCGTGTCTTGCTGGCAAGATACCCGCGCTCCCAGGTTGGAGAATCTGCGCTCCGTTTCTTGCGGGCAAGATGCCCGCGCTCCCGGGTTGGAGAATTCGCGCGCCGTTTCCTGCGGGCAAGACGCCTTCGCTCCCAGGAACACGCTCTTTTTTTCGATTCTCTACCGCGCGTCTTGACCTCACCCCTTCTTCGAGGGATACTTTCCTTATGGTATTGATCGAAAAGAACCCCGATATCATTCCCTTCGGCTCACCGGTACCGGAGGTTTCCGTTACGACGCTGGAGGGAGAAAAACTGTATCTTCCCTCCGCGCTCGCCAAGGGATCCCGTGGACTCGTTGTGGTCTTCACGTGCAACCACTGTCCCTATGCGAAGGCTTACGATCTCCGCACGGTCTCTCTCGCCCGCAAGACTTTGCCTCGCGGTATTCACTGGATCGCGGTCAATCCCAACGCGGCGAACAAAAACTACGCGGAGGATTCGCTTGAGAAAATGCAGGAGAAGGCTTCTGCTCTTGATCTTCCTTATCCCTACACAGCCGATCTCGACCAATCCGCAGCCCGGGCCTTCGGTGCCGCCTGCACACCGGAGTATTTCCTCTTCTCCCCGGACCAGGGCCTTGTCTACACAGGCCGCCTCGACGACGAGATGGAGGAGGAGAAGGTCCACCATCGGTATCTGGAAGACGCGATCGAGGATTTGCTTTCCGGCCGGACGATTCGCCAACCCCGCTCCCATCCTTTGGGCTGCTCAATCAAATGGCTTTGACCCGCGCGTGATCGGAGCCTCCGGTCGCTCCGTGACCCGATCCTCTCGTGTTTGAAAACCGACCGAAAAATCCCCCCCCGACGGCCTCACCGAAAAAAGAGGTTCTCCGGGGCGATCCCCCCTCCCCGAAACGCGGAACCCCTCCCGAAAAATTCGTTTATCTCAATGGTGATTTCCTTGCTCTCGAAGAGGCCCGTATTTCCCCGGAAGATCGAGGATTTCTTCTCGGTGACGGACTTTTCGAGACGATCCGATCTTACAACGGCCGGCTCTTCCGGTGGCCGCAACACCGCGCCCGCCTGGAAAGTGGCCTCGAGGAATTGAGAATACCCGCTTCCGAGATTCCGGAAAGGATTCCCCACATTTTCGATGAGCTGCGCGTCAGGAATAAAATCGCGGAGGCCGTAATGCGGATCACGATTTCTCGAGGAGCCGGTGGGACGGGCTACTCCTGGAATCCGGCGGCTCCTCGCACCGTTTACGCAACTTTGAGAAGACCTCCGGATATTCCTCAACGGAGGAAAAGGGGAATGACACTGGAGACCTCTTCGATTCCGCGACCGCTTCCCTTCACCTCGGTCGTCAAAACAATCTCTCTGGGTGCGATGGCGCTGGCCCGCCTCGAGGCTTATGCCGACGAAGCCCTTCTTCTCGATGCCGGAGGATTCGTGGCCGAGGGCACCGCTTCCGCGGTATTCTTTCTTTTCGGTCAAGAATTCATCCGCCCCGAAGCGGCTGTTCTGAAAAGTATCACGGCGGAAGTCATCGAGGAACTCCGCCCTGTTCGCGTCCATCGTCTCTCTTTGGAAGAAGCACGCTGCGCGGACGCCATTTTTCTGGCTTCCACCGGAATGGGGCCGATCGGGGTAAGGGAATGGGATGGCCGATCCTATCCGCACCGCCATCCGCTTATCACGGCTCTCCAGGCCGACTTCGACCGGCTCGTGGCCGTGGAAACCGGCGCGGGAAATTGAATGATGCGCTGTCCTGGAGAGCACAGGCCGGCGCTTCCCGTGGCCTACATCACCGGAGCCTCTCGGGGTTTGGGCTTGGCGATTGCACGCTCTCTCGAAGGCCGTTATGCTCTTGGCCTCGGATACCGCACTACCGCTCCTCCAAACCTTGCCGACAGTCTCCCTCTGCCGGGAGACGTCCAAGAGAAGGCAACGGCGGAGACGGCGGTAGCGGAATTACGAAAACGTTTCGGACGGCTCGACCTCTTCATCGCCAATGCCGGCATCGTGGCAAGGCGCTTGACGCCCACAACGACACTCGAGGATTGGAACACGGTCTGGAACACAAACGTCACGGGAATTTTTTACGGATTGCAGGCCGTCGAGGCCTCCCTCTTCGAAAGCGGAGGGCAGGTCGTCGTCATCGGATCCCGCGCGGGGATTTGTGGAGCCGTTGGAGCAGCGGCCTATGCCGCGGCCAAGGCGGCCCTCGTCGGCCTCGTGCGCTCCGTTGCCCGCGAATGGGCCGGGCGGGCACGCATCAATCTTCTCCTGCCGCCTTATATGGACACCGACATGGGGCTATCGGACCCGCGGGCCCGCGAACGCGCCCGAAGCGAGCATCTGATGCATTGTCCCGGGTCGATTCTCGATACGGTCCGCGTTCTGGTGGCGATCATCGAAACCAAAACGGTCACGGGACAGATTTTTTCCTCCGACGGCCGCATCACTCATCTCTGGTAGCTCGATGACTCGCCCTCTCATCCTCCAGTTTCGCGTCTCCACTCTCCCTGTTCTGGTCGTCGGAGCCGGGCGCGTCGCGGCTCGAAAGATCGCGGTCCTTATGGAGCACGGAGCACGAATTCGGGTCATCGCTCCCGAAATTCGAGCCGTTCTTCCGAGAGGTGAAATCCAGTTTTCACGGAGGGAGTTCCGCGCTTCCGATCTCGACGGACACTTCCTCGCCGTCGCGGCCACCGACTCACGAGAAGTCAACGCCTTCGTGGGCGAGGAAGCCCGGAAGCGGGGTATTCCCGTCAACATCGTCGATGACCCGAAGCGGAGTACTTTTCTCTTCACCGCAACCGTCGCGCGAGGGCCCCTGATGCTCTCCGTTTCGACCAGCGGAGCCTGTCCCGCGATTGCGCGGCGTTTTCGTCGAGGCCTGGACAACACTCTTTCGCCGGCCTTGAGCGCCGCGATGGGAAGACTCGCGGAGATCCGGTCGGTTCTTTCGGAAAGTCGACTTTCGAAAGACGAGCGTCGGGCGTTGCTTGAGACGTTGGCGGACTTGGTCTGGGAAGAGCGCGAAACGGCGGACGACCGTCTTCTTCTCCTCCTCGACGAGCATTTGAAAAATAAAACCTCTGATTCATGGTCGGACGCCTGAACCCGTGCGTGGCGAACACGATGAGGCCTCCGCCGCGCCCGATTCGGTTTCTCGGCATCCGGATGTTTTTCTTCTCGTAGCCCACGGTTCCCGACACCCAGCCGCCAACGAGGGGGTTCGGGAGGTGTCCCGTGTTCTCCAAGGTCTCATCGAGAAACCGGTCGAGACGGCGTTCATCGAGCTGGAGCCTCCCGGCGTAACCGAGGCGCTTGTCTCTCTCGCGGAATCAGGGAGGAAAAGGGTCGTCCTTCTCCCGTTGCTCTTGACCGCGGCGAAACACGTCCTGGAGGACATCCCTGAATTTGTTTCCGCGGCGACCCGGCGATATCCGGATCTCGAGGTTACAATCACACCTCACATCGGCGTGCGGAAATTCTTCTTTGACCTCCTCGAACAACGCGTCCGGGAAGCGGAAGAAAAATCAAAGAACAAAAAAACACGGCGGAGTTCCCGAAAGAACACGGTGCTCGTCTTTTTGGGGGCCGGTTCCCGGCACAAAAAAGCCAATGCGCAGGTTCGACGAGTTGCGAAGGAATTTTCCGAAAGAGCGGGTTTTGTCAGGGTCGAGGTGGGATTCATCGACGTGGCGTTTCCCCGCACGCGCGAGGCTCTTCGAACGGCGGCTTCCTTCTCTCCCCAACGCGTCATCGCCGTTCCCTTTCTCCTCTTCCCCGGCGCCCTCGCCGGAAAGGTGCGCGCGGAGGTGGAAGAGATGCGCAAGGAGGAACCGGAAATCGAATTCCTTTGCGCCGAGCCCTTCGGGAGACCTTCCTTTTTGGCGGAAACACTTGCGCGTTACCTTTAGAGCGATGGTATCGTAAAACTCAACAAAGGTATATCACCTCTGAAAAAACCTTCCGCAAAAAAATGTTTGCTCTTCCCCCTCGGCACGTCGCATATTCCCGTGGATACTGCGACCGATCCCGGCTCAGATATAGCGTTTTGCCGCAGCAAGCGCCTGCCGTTCGTATCCCCCGCCGAACATGATCGTATGGGTAAGCAGATGATAAAGATTGAAGAGATCGACGCGTTCGGACCAACCTTCCGGCAGCGGCGCGGCCTCTTCGTAGGCATCATAAAACCGCCGAGGAAACCCGCCGAACAATCGCGTCATCGCCAGGTCCGCCTCCCGGGGGCCGTAATACACGGCCGGATCGATCAGAACCGGTCCCCGCGGCCCGGAAAGAAAATTCCCCGACCAGAGATCTCCGTGGAGAAGAGCCGGCGGCTCCTGGATCGGCGCGAACCAATCTTCGAGTCGATCACAGACCTTCTGGACCGCCGCAAAAAGCTCCCCGCTCACCCTTCGGCGCTTCCGACCATATTCCACCAGGAATCCGAGCCGGTGTTTTCGGAAGAATTCCGCCGCGGAAGATTCCGACGTATTCCTCTGCGGAAGATGACCGATTCTGTTGTCTCTCCGGTAACCGAACCTCTCACTCTTTACCTCATGCAACGCGGCCAAACGACGACCAAATTCCTCGAAGAATCCCGCGCGTTCCGAAGCCCGCGGTATCTCCTCCATCACAAGAATATCTTTCTCCGACGCCCATACCTCCGGAACATCGATCACGCCGGGGCGGCGAAGTTCCTTCAGACCGTCCGCCTCCGCATCGAGCCCGCCCGTATCGGAAATCTTGACGACCGCCGAACCCCGTCTTTCGAAATTCAGCCTGTAAACGCGACAGATGTCGCCTCCCCCCAGCGGACTTATCGAGACGATCCGATCTTTCGTCAGTCGTTCAATCCTTTCGCATTCTTCGTTCTTCATCGTCCCACCCGAGTCGGCGTCCCCAACGGCGACAGCCCCGTTCGATGATCTCGATCACGCGCACGAACCCGCTCGGCCCCCCGTAATACGGATCGGGAACATTGCCGTTCTCGAGAAACGTCTCTATCTCCGCCGTGACATCGAGACGGCTGTCGCGCGCCAGGGTCTTCAGTTCGAGGAAATTGTCATAATCCATCGCGAGCAACAGATCGTACTTTGCGAAGTCGGCTTCCTTCACCTGGCGGGCCCGATGACGGCTCAGATCGTAGCCTTTCGCACGCGCAGCCTGAAGCATCCGGCCATCGGCCCCTTCCCCGACGTGATAGGCGCTCGTTCCCGCCGAACCGATCCTTCTTGCCGCGAAAGGATAGAACTTCTTCATCACAGCCTCGGCCACGGGGGAACGGCAGATATTTCCGAGACAGACGAAGAGAATCGAAGGCACTTTTTTTCTCACGTATCCAAAAAACGCGTTCCGTCGGTCCGAAAGACGACGGTCTTCTCCTCCCCTCCCACTCTCGGAGCCTCGTCCTCGATCTGAGGAAAGACCTTGTGGAGATATTTCGCCAAAGTAACGAAGGTCGGTCCATAGCCTTTGTCATAGATGGCGTGTTCAAGGTCGGAAGCAAATGCTCCGGTATCCCCGTAACGCTGATCCTTTTCCGTTGCGATTGCCCGGAGGACGATTCGATCCACCTCCGGGGGAGTCTCCTTGCGAAAATGGGACGGGGGAACCGTTTTTCCGTCTTCTCGCACCGGAAGGCGGTTCGTCAGGATCTCATAGAGAACAAGGCCGAGACTGAAGATGTCGGCTCGAAAATCGACCTCGACGTTATCGTGCTGCTCGGGAGCCATATACCGTCTCTTCCCGACCATATATTCGTGGGGCGTCGTTCGGAAGAAGAGCGCGCGAGCGATTCCGAAATCGCTCAATTTCACCACGCCCTCGGTCGAAAGAAGAATGTTCGTCGGAGAAACGTCGCGATGAACGATTCCCAACGGCTGGTTCTCCTTGTCTCGTCGAGTGTGCGCGTATTCCAGCGCGCGCGCCACGCGCGATGCAATATAAATTCCCAAATCCAACGGGACAAAAATATTGTCGAACAGGTGACGGTCGAGGAAACTGCGCAGATTCACTCCATTCACGTATTCCATCGCAATGAACCCCTCCGGAAAATCCCCTGTCCGTTCCAGAGTGCCCAAAAAATAGATCTGGACGATGTGGGTATGAATGAGATTGCTGACAAGTTTCGCCTCGTTGACGAGCCGAAGCAGAAATTCCGATTGGAGGACCGTTCGCTCCTCGGAGGTCATTTCCGACTCGTCCGAGCGGATGAGACCAGAGCGAACGAACTTCAAGGCCGCTCGTTTCTCGAATCCCTCCGGCCCGTGAATAATCGCCTCGTAAACCTCGCCCATCCCCCCTTCGGCGATCTTCTCCACGATCGTGAATTCCAGAGGATACCGAATCTTATCCCCGAGATTAAACAAAACCGAATCTCTCCCTATCTCCGCGCGTCGCTGCGGTATCGCGGGATCATTCTATGATCGTCCTGTCCGGATCCAGATTGACCTCGTCGAGAAGGATCGTGAGGGCGACGAGGTTTCCGATGAGCGCGAGGAAACCGAGGTCCTGTTCCGTGAAATGCGCGGCGCTTTCGGATGTCGAAGCGTAAAGAACCCCCTTGAGTTCGCCGCGCGCCGTGATCGGAGCGGCAACGACCGAGCCGATTCGATGTTCGATGATCGAATCACCGGAGGAAAAGCGTGGATCGACGACGGCATCCTCGGTCACGATCGCCTGGCCCGTTCCGTACACATGTTGGCAGATCGTACGCGAAATGACCAGACTCTTCGCCAAGGACTCCTTATGCCGGGAGAGCACCGGTTCCAAGGTTCCCATCTCATCCTTCTTCAAAAGAACCGCGACTCGATCGATCGGATAAACCTTCAACAAACCATCGAGGATCCTCTGGAGGATGGTGTCCCGGTCGAGATCCTCCGTCAAGAACCGCGCGATATCGGCGACCAGCGTCAAGCGTTGTTGGTTGACGCTGGAGACGCCCTTCCCTTCTCCGCCGATCCTCTCCAATACCGCCGCTTTGTCGTCGTGCGAGACTTCCGCAGCGGCACCGGCCGCCTTCTTTGGAACGGAAAAAGATTTGAGAATCGCCAACCGCCGCTGCCCCGTGTCGTCATGGACCGACACCTCCGAGGCCTTTGAAAATTCAACGATTGTTTCGCCGATCTTGACCCGGTCTCCGTCCGTGATGTCCGCCTTCGTGATCTTCCTGCCGTTGAGGAATGTCCCGTTCGTGGATCGGAGGTCCTCGATCTTGAGAACATCCTCGCCCCCTTCCTTGATGACGCAATGCTTTCGCGAGGCTTGCGGATCGTCGATCGAGAGTGGAAGTTTCTCATCTCTCCCGATGATGAACGGAAGCGCGGGCAGCGGCATCATCTTGGCCCTCCCGCGCCGATCCGTTATTCGGATGTTCCATTGTCCACTCATTCCCCTTCTATCCTAACGAAAAACCCTCTTCGTGCAAACATTCCCTTTCCTCCCCCCCTCTGCTCTCTCTTCATCGGCACGTTTCCAAAATTTCGTTATCCGCCCTTGACGCTCAAAGATTTTTGCCAAAGTGTTATCCCACACATCCGACAGGTGGTTCCCATCGGTTCGGAGGACACGATGGGAGAAAAGATTCTTTTCCGGAGGAGACGGGGATGATACAGCGATTAAGCCGTTATTTCTTGCCGACGCTGCGGGAGGATCCGGCGGAGGCCGAGTTGCCCTCGCACCGCCTTCTCGTCCGAGGAGGATTCATCCGGCCGGTGGGAAGCGGAATCTACTCCCTGCTCCCGCTCGGCCAGCGGCTCGTGGCGCGCGTCGAAGGTATTTTGCGCGAGGAGATGAATCGTGCGGGAGGCCTCGAGGTCTCCCTTCCCGTGACTCAGCCCGCTGAACTCTGGAAGGAATCGGGACGCTGGGACGCGGTCGGGCCCGAGATGTTGCGGTTTCGAGACCGCGGCGGGCGGGATATGTGCCTGGCAATGACGCATGAAGAAACGATCGTGGATCTCGTCCGTCGAGACGTCAAATCCTATCGCCAATTGCCTCTGCTGCTCTATCAGATTCAGACGAAGTTCCGGGACGAGCCACGCTCGCGCGGCGGTCTCATCCGCGTCCGGGAATTTACGATGAAAGATGCTTACTCCTTCCATGACTCCGAGGATTCGCTCGAGGAATACTACCGCCGAATGTATGACACCTACGAAAGAATCTTCGAACGATGTGGATTGGAGACGATCGTCGTCGAATCGGATCCCGGAATGATGGGCGGGAAGATCGCGCACGAATTCATTGCTCCCAGTCCCTTCGGTGAAGACACCGTCATCCGGTGTTCATCGTGCAACTACTCCGCGAATCGCCAAGTGGCCCGTTTTCGACGAGAAACGCCGCCCTCGGAGGACTGTCTTCCGCTCGAGGAGGTTGCGACACCGAACTGTGAAACCATCGAGGAGGTGGCCGCGTTCCTTGGGGTTCCGAAATCCCGCACCGCCAAAGCCGTCTTCTTTCACGGCAAAAAAACCGGTCTCGTCTTCGGAATTCTCCGCGGAGATTACGAAGTGAATGAAACGCTTCTGGCGGCGGCGTTAAAGGAACCGAACCTGCGCCCGGCTCATCCTGAGGAGATTCTCGCTTCCGGCGCCGTTCCCGGATACGCCTCCCCCATTGGAGTCCGAGGGGCCACCGTGGTCGCGGATCCCTCCGTCGTCGAAGTCCCGAATCTCGTTTCCGGAGCCAACCGGGAAGGCTTTCACCTGAAGAACGTCAACTGCCCGCGCGACTTTCAGCCGGATTTGGTGGCAGAGATCGCCGCGGCGGATGCCGGGTTGGCTTGCGTGGAATGCGGCCATCAGCTCGAGGCCGTACGCGGCATCGAGGTCGGAAACATCTTCAAGCTCGGTACGCGCTATTCCGCTGCGATGAACGCCTGCTATCAGGACGCTTCGGGAAAGGAGCACCCTTTCATCATGGGGTGCTATGGTATCGGCAGTGGGCGCGTGGCGGCCACGATCGTAGAACAACATCACGACAAGGACGGCATCCTTTTTCCGCTTTCCGTGGCTCCCTTTTCTCTCATCGTCGTTCCGGCCAAACCTGGCGCGGAACCGGAAGCGGAAGAGAAGGTCGAGAACACGTTGAAATCTCTTGCGGCGGAGGTACTCTGGGACGACCGTGACTTGCGCGCCGGCGTTCGGTTCAAGGACGCGGACTTGATCGGAATTCCCTATCGCATCACGATCGGCCGGCGTGCGAAAGACGGGATCGTGGAAATCCGCAAGAGAGACACGGGAGAAGTGGAAGAGGTTTCGTTCGAGAATTTGGGGGATCACATTGCAACGCTGTTGCGCGATTGACCTGCGCGAATTGCGCGGTGTATCCGCGCCCCCCTGGGGCGGGCGCGAGCGCCGGCAGGCACCGCGTCGCGGTACGGGAATCGGCCGTTGGCTCCGCAACGTCCTTTCGGTTCGTGACCAACTTGCTCCCGAAATTCGTACTCTCGGCATCGGACGTCATCTGCCCGGAATAACCACCGCCGTTCCTGGACCACGACCGCCGTGGACGGGGATCAATCTCAACCCCCTCCTCAAACGGGAATCCGCTCGCCTCTGGTTCTCCCCGTACTTCAAGTTCCCTCCCGGAATCCGCGTTCCCGCTGTGATCACGGTCCACGACACCATCCCGGCCCGTTACGGCGTCAAACGCCTTCTTTTTCGGACACGCTTGAAGTGGAGTTTAAAACGAGCCTGGAAGGTCTGCACCGTCTCCCACACAACGCGTGAAGAACTCATCCGGGAATGGAACGTCAAGCCGGAACGAATCCTTCTGGCGCGAAATTGCGTCGGACGGGAATTTCATCCGCAAGAGCAAGGCGGCGACGCGGTGGTACTCGAGCGACACGGTCTCTCCTCCCGAAATTACCTCCTCGTCGTCTCCGACGACCGTCCGCACAAGAATTTGAAGACGATCTTCTCCGCATTCATGGAAACGAAGGGAGAACCGATCGTCATCGTCGGTAGCCGACGGAACGACCTGCCGGAACGGTTCCGCGTAATACCGTTCCTTCCCGAAAACGATCTTCCCGTCCTTTACCGCCACGCCCGTGTCCTGCTTCATCCCGCCTTCGAGGAAGGCTTCGGCCTTCCACCGCTCGAAGCGCTGGCCAGCGGCACGCCCGTGATCGTAAGCGATATTCCCGTGATGCGGGAAGTGGTGGGTGAGCGGGGAATTCTTCTCCCTCCTGACAACCCCGGGATCTGGCGCAACACCGTTGCTTCATTCAAGCCGGAACCCATTGACACCGCTGAGATTCTCCGGGAATTCGATCCCCTCGAATCGAATCGCGAACTGTGGGATTGCCTGCGGAACGCGCTCGCGTGAAGGAGGAGGATTCCCGACCCCTCGTTCTTCATCTCCATACCCTCCCCTGGATCGCCGGCAGCGGCCTCAATACCTTCTACTCGATGAAGTACCTCGATCCGAAACGGTACCGCACCGCGCTGGCCTGCCGCCCCGGAGGTCCCCTCGAGGAACTCGTCAAGAAAAGCGGATTCGCGTTCCATCCTATCCGACACTTCCGATCGGAGGTGTCTCCGTATCACGATCTCGCCGCGTTGGTCGAGGTGAAACGTCTTCTTAATTCTCTTCGCCCCGCACTCCTTCATACCCACAATTCGAAGGCCGGTTTTCTCGGGCGCCTCGCCGCCCGAAAGCTTCCGCGCCTCAAGGTCGTCCATACCGTTCACGGATTTGCTTTTCATTCCAGGGAAACGCCTCTCCGTCGGGCCCTCTTCCGCTTTCTCGAGAGACGCGCCTTTCCCTGGGCCGATGCCTCGATCGTCATTTCTCCGGCGTTGGCGGCGTGGGCGGAACGAGCCGGAATCGCACCGCGGACGACATTCCGCGTCATTTGGTCCGGGATCGAGATCGAGTCTTTCCGAAACGCGGACCGCGAAGCGGGCCGTCAGGCTCTCGGGCTTTCGCCCGAAACCGTCGCCGTGGGCCTCGTGGCGAAACTCTGGGAAGGAAAGGGACACGAATTTCTTTTGCGTGTCCTCGAGCAAGATCTCGGCGCCGACTTGAAACTCGTCTTTGTCGGAACGGGGCCGCTCGAAGAATATCTCCGCCGAATCGCCGGCCCGAATGTCATCTTTACCGGACATCGAGACGACATTCCCCGGATCACGGCGGCGTTGGATCTATCGGTTCTCCCTTCGGACTTCGAAGGAATGGGACGGGTCCTCTTGGAAGCGCAAGCAGCCGGAGTGCCTGTCTTGGCCAATCGCCTCGGCGGAATGGTGGACGTCGTGGCCGATCCGGACTGGCTGCTTCCTCCGCGCGATGAAGTTGCATGGCGCGAGACGATCCGGCGACTCGTTCGCGACCCCGACGAACGACGGCGGCGCGGCGAAAAGGGACGGGCCTTTGTGACGGAACGTTTTTCGGCGAAAACGATGGGAAAACAAATTGAGAACATCTATGATGAGGTACTGGGTCGAAAAGTTTCGAAAAATAATCATGGAACTTCTACATCATTCGTTCCCTCCGTTGGAGACAAAGTTTAGGATATAATCTGCGAGTAGCTTCCGAGCCATGGCGGAATCGTTACATTCGAAAAACGCTGTTCCTCAGGAACCACCGCGTCTGATCTTCGCGTACATCTCGCACGTGCTCATTCCGCAGGATCCCTTCGTTTCGCAACCGCACAATTTCGGCGAGGATTTTTCGCAGAGTTTCCGCGACGCTTCGTCTTTGGTACAGTCGCCCGACGGCGTACCGTATTGGTGATAGGCTTCGAGAGACGATCCGCGGTAGTAAAATTGGTATCCTCCCCAGAGAACGGGCGGTCCCAGAAGCAGGACACAGACCGCGGCGATGATTCCCGGCGTCAATTCGAAGTCGAACTTGATACGCCGTTTCTTCGGGGGAGCGGGCGTTTCCTCATCCTTCTTTCGCGGAGCGGCAACCAAATCCTCTTCCGGAAGAGAATTCGGATCGCGGTTCGGATCCTTTGCGAAGTGATAAATGCGGGTCTTCTCCAACGGCACCGCCTCCGGCCAGGATTCGTGCTGGATCGAATCCGTCGGGGCCACTTCTCCTCTGCGAATGATCTTGATGACCGCCGTACGCGTAAACGGCCCTCGTTGAGGTTTTCCCTTCGGAATGAGATACCACTCCAGCCGGGGAGAGACGAATCCGGCGAGAACTTCTTTGATCTCCGGAATCGCCTCCGCCGGCACCCATTCCTTCTCCCCTTCCGGAAGAACGAGGTCGTCGGAGGTAAGAAACGCCGCCAACTGGTCCTTCTCGTACGGACCGTAAACGGTCTCCCCTCGATAAACGTACCAGCGCATGGGAGAAAGGATAAACCAAATTCTCTTCAGCAAGCAAAGAAATTGACACATTTCCGCGAGGCGACAAAATAGGTTTATGCTGGACACCGGAACAGCCCGGCCCGCGATCGCCATCCTCTGGGCGATCACGGGCAGCGACATCGATCGCGAGATCAGCCAGGGCATTCAACGAGCCCTTCTCGGTCATCATCACGATGTCATCAATTTTCGTTTCCGTGACAGCGAAGAGGGCTTTCACGAAAAGGTACGCCGCGCTCTCGAGAAGGTGTTGACGGACGGAGGTGTGGAAGGGGTCCTCTGCGCTTTTCTCGATCCGGAGGATGAAATGGTCGAGCGATTTCATCGGGCCAACAAACCCCTCCTCTTCATCGAACGGCCGTTGCCTGTTCGTGCTGCGGGAACGCTGCTTGTGAACCACGAGATCGGAGCGGAATTGGCGACCCGCGCTCTCTTTGAACACGGACGAAGGAAGATCGGTTACATCGGTCCTGTCCAGGAAGAAGGCTGGGCCGGAGGGGTCCGCTGCCGGGTGATTCGGAGGGTCGTGGAGGAGGAAGGAGGTGAACTGATCACGGGGGATGAATTTCACTACGATCCACGCGAGGCTCGCGAAGCAACGCGCCGCCTTCTGAAAAAAGCCCCGGACGTTGAAGCAATCATCTTCGCCAGCGACCGGCAGGCCTTCGGCGGGATCGATTACCTTCGCGAAGCGGGCATCGGCATTCCGGATCCGATCGCGGTGATCGGATTCGACGACTCGGAATTCTGCACGAGGATCACGCCGACACTTTCGTCCGTCAGACAACCGTTCGAGGAACTGGCGGAAGAGGCGATCCAAATGCTTTTTCGCGCCGTCCGCGAGGGTTCGGAGTCGCTTCAAAGCAGAACCTGGGGCGAGGAACTGATCCTCAGGGAATCCGTCTTGGGGCTCGGCTCCCCCGAAAAACGTTTCCTCCCCGAACAAACTTCCGTATCGTAATTCCGCTCCCTCCGTTCCGCTTCTCTCCGGCGGATTGTTCACGCAAGAGAGCGCGATCCCCTGGGACCGCTGGCATCTTGCCTGCTGGAATAATGCAGACATTCTCAAATCCACGGAAACTCACGGAACAGACTGAATTTTCCCTCGGCCCCCTCTATTTCTCTGGACGGACGGCACGGTTTGTGCTTCCCTGAAAAGAAGAGAAAAAACCGTGGAAAGGAAATCTCGATGAATCCCTCATTCTTTCGGAGACTTCGGTCTTTGATTTTGATTGCCTCCGTCTTTTGTCTCTCTGTTCCGGCGGTCCTTGCTGAGACCGGAAAGTCCTCTTCGCCGGGGGAGATCGTTTTGACGATCAATTCCCATAACGTGGAGCGCGGCGACCTCGAACGGAGAACCGATATGAAGATGCGCGAAATTTTGGCGCAGTCCGGACTGACCAATGTCAATCCTCGAAACGAGGCTTTCGGCGCTATTCGCGGTCAAGTGGAAAAAGGGGTCGCCGATCATTTGATCAACAAGTATCTCCTGCTCGACGCGGCGACCGCCGCCGGAACGAAGGTCACGGCCGAGGATGTGGACTCCGCTTTTCGTTGGGTTACGAGGTCCTTTCCCACGAGGGACGCGATGAAGAAAGCACTGGAAGCGCAGGGACTCACGCCCGAAGACCTGAAACTGGAACTCAAGGAGAATCTCCTGATTGAAAACTATCTCAAGAAACGTTTCTCCGACATCACGGTGTCGGAGAAGGAAAAGAAGGCCTTTTACGCCGAGAACCGATCGCGGTTTACGCGACCCGAATCCGTGCATGCCCGGCACATCCTCGTCGCCGACGATTCCTCCGCCGCCGGAAAACTCGCGGAGATTCAGAAGAAATTGAAGGAAGGAGTCCCCTTTGCCGACCTGGCGCGGCAGTATTCCATCGGCCCCAGCGCCAAGAACGGCGGCGATCTTGGGTTTTTCACCCGCGGGAGGATGGTGAAGCCGTTCGAAGATGCCGCGTTCTCCACCCCCGTCGGCAAGGTCTCCAAACCCGTCAAGACGCGATTCGGATATCATCTGATTTTGGTGGAAGCGCATCAGGCCGAGGTGACACCGACGTACGAGGAAGTGAAGGAAAAGATCGAGCAACTCGTGAAGCAGGAGAAAACCTCCTCGCGTTTCCAGGCGCTTATCGCCGAACTTCGAAGGGGAGCCCGAATCATCAACCGATTGGAAAGTTCTTCCACTTCCCAACCTGCCGCGTCCTCGAAAACGAAATAAAAACCAACGTGCGGCTCCTTATCAGCAACGCAAATGTTGTTCAAATCGGCGGAGAGATCCTTATCACCTAATTTCTGAAGTCTTTCGGGAATCCGCAGTAATCGTTTTTCGTTCACCGTTCTTCGTCTTCCCGCCGAATGCTTTCGGAACACCCAACCGGCCTTTCGCAGACAAGAATGTCTGCGCTCCACACGTTCGCTGCCTGATGCGAACCAGTCTCCTGCAGGCTGGATGCCTGCGCTCACAGGTTCCCACTCTCTCCCTTTTTCCTTCTGCCTTTTGCCTTTCTCTTTTTCCGTGTCTTCCGTGGTTCCCTCCCCTTCCGCGGTCTCCGTGGTCCGCACCCGCGCAATCGAAAAAATGGCGGAACCACATTCCTTCTGCTACACTTTCCCGGACAGTGATGTGGTATTACTTCGACAGCCGTAACGGCGAGACGCGCGGGCCCTTCACCACCGAGGAGATGCAACGTTTCTTCTCTTCGGGAGCCCTTCCACCCGAGATTCCGGTCTTCCGTGAGGGATTTGCGGACTGGACTCCCGCAAATACCTTATCTGAATTTTCCTCTGTTCCGATTTCTACCGCGGAGGTGAAATCCCTCCAACAAGCAACGGCCTCCTCCCCTCCCTCGGATACGCCCTCCGATCCTCTTGCCGATCAGGAAGGCCTCTGCCCCATCTGTGGCTACTTCGCCGGAGCGCTTCTTACTTGTCCGCGGTGTGGAGCACGCACTCAGAACCGTATCAGCGTCCGTCTCATCAAAAAAATCTCTGTCATCGGATCGATACTCGGTGTTCTCGCCCTCTGGTTCGCCGCTCAAGCGAAATCTCCGGCGACCGTCTCGATCGGTGATATCGACGAACCGATGAACGGCGCCTTCGTACGAATCGTCGGGCGTGTCACCGAAATAAAGAAGAACCCCGATAAAAACTCGCTTCGCCTCCGCATCGACGACGGCACCGGAATCCTTTCCGTCAGCGCGTTCAATAAACTCAAACAGATCGAAAAGATCCTCGGCGACGATTTTCCCGGCGTGGGAGACAAGGTCGAAGTAATCGGAACGATCAACGAAACCCAACGCTTCGGAGTTTCGATGTTCCTCAGCGTTCCGGAAAGATTGAAACTGCTCGAAAAACTCAAGATTTCCGACGTCGCGATCGGCGATCTCTCAAAGGAGATGCTCGGCGAGATCGTACGCCTGCGCGTTTCGGTCGCAAAATACATCAAGAAGAAGACTCGAAGAGGCTCTTACATCCACATCCTCACCTTTGAAGACGGAACGGGCTCCATTGGAAGGGCTATCGGCGAGCGGACATGGTCGAAACTTCCTCCGAAAATCACTGATGCCCTCTCGACCGAGGGAACCTCGCTCGAATTCGAGGCGCGGATCGGCGAATACCGCGGCCGTCTCCAAGCGGAGATCGTCGATTTCGACAAGATCAAGATATTGGGGGCCGGCGGTATTCCCCACGCATCTTCCTCTGAAAACCGAGGCACGAAATCGGTTTCCAGGAAATCGCCTTCGGATCAGGAGACACGCCAAGCCGGGGAACAACACAAGGAACCAGTCGAGATTCCGAGGAAAAAGTTCTCCGAGTTGGACAAGAAAGACATCGGGAAACTCGTCTCGATCGAAGCCGAGGTGCGCTTCGTGGATGAGAAGGGGGAAAACGTTCTCTTGACGCTCGACGACGGGACGGGACGATTGCGGGTGATGGTTTGGAAGGATCTTCAACCCCGCCTTGTCGGCTTCGAAAATGTAGAGAAGGGGACGAAGGTTTCCGGAACCTTTCTCGTCAGTGAGTACCGCGGGCGCCTTCAACTCAAGATCCGCGATCCGGAAGTGATCCGGTTTCAGACGCCGTGACGGGTCTTATCGTCATCCTTTACACATTTCTGGGGACCATTCTGGGCGCCCTCTTCTGTCTGATCCCGTCTCTCCACATCTACAACGTCGCCGGGATCGCCGTCGTTCTCTGGCTCCAGATCCGTTCCTCCGTTCCCTACGACGCGATCGCGCCGTTCTTCATGGCAATGATGGTCGCTTATTCCTTCATCAACACGATCCCCATGACATTTTTTGCCGCCGCTGATGAATCCGCCGGCGCGTCGGTGCTTCCCTCCATCGATCTCCTCAAGAACGGCCGCGGATTCGATGCCACGCTCCAGACCGGGCTGGGCGTCTACGCCGGTTGCCTTCTTCTGATTCTGATGACTCCCTTCTTCTATTTCATTTGGACCTATGTGGCCGTCATCCTCGCGCCCCACCTCCACTGGGTGCTCGGACTGGTCATGGTCTTTTACGTAATGAGCGAATGGCCGAAGGGAGCCGGCCGCGGACCAACTCCGTGGGCCAAATTCAAAGATTCGTGGAGGAATGTCTTCGCGGGGCTCGTCACCTTCACTCTCTCCGCTCTCGTCGGTCTCATCCTCACCACCAAACCCCTGACGCCGCCCGAATTCAGTTTCCAAAATATTATGCCGATCTTCCTCGGCTTCTTCGCTTTTCCCTCGATCGTCCAGGCCTACGTCTCGAAGATGAAGATTCCTTTGACACAATACCGCTCCGACTACGTCAATGCCCGGTGGTCGGATTTCGGGGCGGCGGCTCTGCCTGGCGTCATCGGCGGCTTGCTCGCCGCTTATCTTCCCGCCGTCACGGCGGGGATCGCGGCCGTCTTCGCCAGCCATATGACGAATCACCGCAACCTCCAACCCGTCTCCTTCGAGAAACCAAGGGAACCCGATACCGTCGTACGTCTCGTGACCCCGGAGATCTATTACCAGCAGGAGCGAATCTTCCTGATCGGAGGTGGAATCACGAAGGTTCTCTACTACGTCGGCGCCTTTCTTCTTCTCTTCGTCCTTACCGATCTGACGCCGCGGGGAATGGGGCGCGGAGGCCTCAACGTTTTGCTCAAACCCGTCTTTTCTCCGGAACACGGCGACTACCCGATCATGATCTTCACCATCCTTCTCTCCGGTAGCCTCTCTCTGCTCCTTCTTATCTCGCTTACGGATCTTACGCTTAAGATTCTCCGCTTCGTCAACCTCAACCTTCTTTACGGAGTCGTGACCATCGTGCTTCTCGGCATCGTTTATTTCATCGGCGGAGGTCTCGTCGGACTCGGCATTGCCGCCGTCACGACCTGTATCGGTTGCATCCCCGTCTTTTATAACTGCCGAAGGTCACACTGCATGGCCGTTCTCCTCGTTCCCATCGCCCTCAATATGGCCGGGTACGGCGAGGCGATCGCCCGTTTCTTGAGGCTCGTCTGATGAAAGGATTCACCCATTTTATGTCCGGAATCGCCGCCGCGACCTTCATCCCGGAAGTCGTTCGCCTCTCCACCTCCACTCGTCTTGATACCGTTGAGGGAGCCGCCGGCTCCTTCATCCTCCTCCTCGCCGGAACCTTCGGAATCCTTCCCGACACAATGGACTTCAAACTCGGTCAATTCTTCTCTATTGCGGAATATGAAATCGATCCCGATCCCAAGAACCCGGATCCGCAAGCGATGGCCGAGACCTTTGCCAAGGCTGTCAATGAGGCCGGTGACACGGG